>CAZAZR010000036.1:0-5226 GCA_964489685.1 uncultured Solibacteraceae bacterium
AACGGGTGCTGGCGTATTCCACCGTGTCGCAGTTGGGCTACATGATGACGGCCATCGGCGCCGGTTTCGCCTCCGCCGGTTTTCTGCATCTGCTGACGCACGGCATCTTCAAGGCCTTGCTGTTCCTCGGCGCCGGCGCCGTGATTCACGCCGTGGGCACCAACGACATCACGCACATGGGCGGCCTGGCCCGGCGCATGCCGCAGACCATGATCGTGTTCCTCGTCGGCACGCTCTCGCTGGCGGGAGTGCCGCTGTTCGCCGGCTTCCTCTCGAAGGAAGAAGTGCTGGCCGCCGTGTGGGCCGGAGGCCTGACGGGCCCGTTCGTCATGCTGCTGATCGGGGCGTTCCTCACGGCCTTCTACATGTTCCGCGTCGTGTTTCTGACGTTCTTTGGAACGCCGGCGCACACCGCCGGCCATGCGGGTGGGCATGCGCCACATGACGCGCCCATGTCGATGGGACTGCCGTTGTGGGTGCTGGCGCTGGCGTCGGTGACCATCGGGATCTACTTCACTCTGCATCACCCCGCAGACGCGGTTGAGGCGCCTGCCTGGCTGGCGCCGGTGGCGACGGGTGTCGCTCTGAGCGGCATCGCCCTGGCATGGGCCACCTTCCAGCGCCGAATGATTGACGCCGAGTCCCTGGCGCGCGCGACGGGTCCGCTGCGCACGGCAGCAGCCCACGGCTTCTGGGTGGACGAGGCGTTTATCGCGGTGTACCGCGGCGTCCTGATGACGCTGGCCGCGATGGTGGGCTGGGTGGACCGCTACATCGTGGATGGTGTGCTGAACGTCATCAGCGCATGGACCGTGTCCGGGGGTGACGCCCTGCGCCGCATCCAGACCGGCAAAGTGCAGGACTACGTGCTCGCCGTGGCCGCCGGTGTGGCGGCCGTGATCTGGTGGTTGAGAGGGAACCTGTGACCCACTGGCCAGTCCTCTCACTCCTCACGTGGGCGCCGTTCGCGAGCGCGCTGCTGATCATGGGATTCGGGCGCTCGCGTCCGGGCTTCGTGCGATGGACCGCGCTGCTCGGCACCGCAGTCTCGATGGTCTGCGCGCTGTGGCTCTACGCGAACTACGACCTGGCCGCCGCCGGCTTCCAGTTCTACGAAGAGCTGCCGCTCGTGCCGTCCATGGGGATCTCGTACCAGCTCGCCATCGACGGGATGAGCCTGGTGATGGTGCTGCTCACGGCGATCATCATCCTGGCCGGTGTCTTCGCGTCGTGGACGGTGAAGACGCGCGACCAGGAGTTCTACGCGCTGTTGCTGCTCCTCGTGACCGGCGTCTTCGGCGTGTTCGTGTCGCTCGACCTGTTCGTGTTTTTCCTGTTCTACGAAATCGCCGTGCTGCCGATGTATCTGCTCATCGGCATCTGGGGCTCGAGCGGGGAAGTCCGTCCGCAGGGGCTGTTCGGCTGGGCCTTCGGCCGCACCGGTGTGGGCACCAAGGAATACGCGGCGATGAAGCTCACGCTGTACCTGCTCTTCGGGTCGGCGTTCATTCTGGTGGGCATGCTGGCGCTCTATGTAGCCGCCGGTTCCACCTCGTTCTCGCTGCTGGCCCTCGAAGCCGTCGAGTTCGACCCCGCGCTTCAGTCGTGGGTATTCCTGGCGTTTTATATCGGGTTCGGCATCCTGGCCGCGATCTTCCCGTTCCATACGTGGTCGCCAGACGGCCACGCGTCGGCGCCCACCGCCGTATCGATGCTCCACGCGGGCGTGTTGATGAAGCTCGGTGCCTACGGCGTGATCCGGCTGGGCATGGGCCTGCTGCCCGAAGCCACGCAGCAATGGGCCTGGCTCGTGGGCGCGATTGCCTGCATCAATATCGTCTACGGCGCGCTGAGCGCCATGGCGCAGAAGGACCTCAAATACGTCATCGCGTATTCCTCGGTCTCGCACATGGGCATCGTGATGCTCGGCGCCGCCACGCTGACCGAGAGCGGGCTCAACGGCGCGGTCTTCCAGATGTTCGCGCACGGCATCATGACCGGCCTCTTCTTCGCCCTGGTCGGTCTCGTCTACGAAAAGGCCCACTCGCGCGACATCTTCAGCATGGGTGGTTTCGCCACCATGATGCCCGGCATCGCGGTGGCCTTCACGATTGGCGGTCTGTCGTCACTCGGCCTGCCCGCGACCGCCGGCTTCGTGGCCGAGTTTCTGACCTTCCTGGGCGCCTGGTCGTCCGCGCATTCGTGGTGGTTGTTCCCGGCCGTGATCGGTGCGTTCCTGACGTCCCTGTATGTGTTGCGGGTGGTCCGCGCGATCTTCTGGGGCCCCAGGAGCACCAACCCTCACTTTCAGAATCTGCCGGATGCGCAGGGCACCGAGTGGGTAGCTATCGTTATCCTCGTGGGCGCGCTGGTGTTGTTTGGTGTGCTGCCTGGCCTCGCGCTCACACCAATTGACGTGAGCACCGTGCCGTTGCTGATGCGCCTGGGGGTGCTGTGATGGGAGGACACGTCCTGGATCCCTCCTGGCCCCTGGTTCTTGAGGGCTGGCTCTTCGCCCTGCTGGTCGTCGTCTTTGTGATCGGTTTGTTCCGGCGCCGTGCCGACGACGCGGTGGCGGGGTGGGTGACGCTGGCGGGGCTGGTGGGAATTTTGATCGGGGCGTGGAATGCCGAACCCGGTCGTATGGCGCTTGAAGGCACGTTTGTGCTCGACGAGTTGTCGTTGTTCGGGAAACGTCTCTTCCTCCTCGCAAGCGTGCTCAGCGTGCTGGCCACACTGGCCATGACCCATGCGTCGTTCCGCCGGCGTGGTACCGAATACCACGTGGCGTTTCTCGCGTCGCTGCTGGGGATGCTGGTGCTGGCCTCCGCGCGCGACCTGATCGTACTGTTCGTGGCCTTCGAGTTGATGTCCATCCCTTTGTACTTCCTGACGGGGTTCCTCAAGGGTGAAAAGGCCGCGCCTGAAGGCGCGATGAAATTTTTCCTGGTGGGCAGCATTTCGTCGGCGGTCATTCTCTACGGCCTGTCGTTTGTGTACGGCGCCGCCGGCACCACGGACATGGCCGCGATCCCGCCGCTGGTTGCGACCGCCGATCCGCTGATGCTGCTCGGGTTGGCGCTGATGCTGGGCGGGCTCGGATTCAAGATCGCGGCGGTGCCGTTCCACATGTGGGTGCCCGACACCTACGAAGCCGCGAATACGCCGTTTGTCGCGTGGATTTCCATCGCGCCCAAGACCGCGGGGTTTCTGGCGATCTTCCGCCTCTACGTGGAGGGCGTGGGCGAAGGCGCCGTCCTGTGGGTGCCGCTGGTGTCGGCGCTGGCCGGTGTGTCGATCGTGGCCGGCAACCTGATGGCGATTCCGCAGACGAACATCAAGCGCCTGCTCGCGTACTCCGGTGTGGCGCACATCGGGTACCTGCTGCTCGGGCTGGCCGCCATGTCGGTCTCGGGCGTGGGGATGGTGCTCTTCTATCTGGTCGCGTACCTCTTCGGCAACATGGGCGCGTTTTTTGTGGTGCAGGCGGTGGCCGCGTCCGAGGGCAGCGACGAGATTGAAAAGTATCAGGGCCTCGCACGCCGATCGCCAGTGTTGGCGCTGTGCCTGTTGCTCTTCCTGTTGTCGCTGGGCGGCATCCCGTTCATGGCCGGCTTCTGGGCCAAGCTGTTCATCTTCTGGGCGGTGGTGGAGCAGGGGATGTACGGGCTCGCGTTCCTCGGTGCCGTCCTCACCGTCGTCGCGCTCTACTACTACCTGGTGGTCGCGCGGCGGATGTATATCGAAGCGCCCACGTCGTCTGACCCCATTCCCGTGCCGGCCGTGCTGATGGTGGCCATCGGCGGCTGCCTGGCGGGGGTTCTTATCATGGGCGTCTATCCGGAGCCGTGGGTGCGCGCGTTCATGCGCGTGGCGATGACGCTGTTTTCGACCAGCTGATTGGGCCTCAGGACGGCGCGACGCCACCTTTATCCTTTTCGCGCTTCGGCTCCTGATCGTGCCCGGCGCCTGGTCCGGCTCTCCCGGGCTGAAGTGCGGGCAGCAAACCAGAAAAAATCCTCTGCGCCGCTGAACAAGTGCACAGGCGCGCGGCCCCCATTGACTCGAAGCGAGGTATGCGTGGAAGACGGGCCTGCAACGCGGGTTGCCAGACCCGCGGCAGAAGCCCGTCTATGAATAGTCGTGTCACGACAATAGTATTTCTTGAGACGATAAACATGTGCAAGTATAGTGCAATGCGGCACGTGCTTGCGGCTCTGGGTGTCGGCTGGACGATAGGGTTTGGGATGGCGATGACCTTGAGGGCCGGCGACGCTCAAGGACACGATCGATCGCCGGTGGTCCGTCCCACTGGCGCCGAGCTATTCGGGTCCGGTGGCGTCCGCCGACACGGTGTTCGTCACCGAGACGCGCAACAGGGCGACCGAGGCGGTGACGGCCTTCGATCGTGCGACCGGCAAGGTGCGGTGGACGCGCGAGTGGTCGGGAGCCATCAGCGTGCCGTTCTACGCCGCCTCGCGCGGCTCGTGGGTTCGATCGACCCCGGCAGTCGCGAGCGAGCAGGGAAGCCTGGGGGCCGGTTCCGACCCCTAGTCAATACTGGATGTTGCCCCAGCGTTACCCCGGCCGGTTTATCGGCCAAAGAATAGCAGGCCTCATAATTGCGTTTGAGGCCGTATTGACTGGGGCTTTAGATGATGGTGCCGAGGGGCAGAATTGAACTGCCGACACTACGATTTTCAGTCGTATGCTCTACCAACTGAGCTACCTCGGCCCGAGGACGCGTCAAGAACCTGAAAACTTTATCACAGCCGCGCAAAACACAGGCTGGATCGCCCGCAACAGCAGCGCGCGATCCAGCCCGATTTCCGCCCAGTTCCGACTTATTTGCCGATGTCGACTACGGCCACGGGATTGAGCGCCAGGCCCATTTCCACACGCAGCTTCGCTTCGATCGCATCGGTCGTGGCGGGATTCGCCTTGAGGAACGACTTGGCGTTCTCGCGACCCTGGCCGAGGCGCTCGCCGCCATAGGAGAACCAGGTCCCCGACTTCTCGACGATGTTGCGCTCGACGGCTTTGTCGAGCAGATCGCCTTCGCGCGAAATGCCCTCGCCGTACATCACGTCGAACTCGGCCTCGCGGAAGGGCGGCGCGACTTTGTTCTTCACGACCTTCACGCGGGTGCGCCCGCCGATGACCGCATCGCCGTCCTTGATCGCGCCGATGCGGCGAATGTCTACGCGCACCGACGCGTAGAACTTC
>CAZAZR010000036.1:5236-28582 GCA_964489685.1 uncultured Solibacteraceae bacterium
GATGAAGATGAGCGACACCTTCGACTTCGACACCACGCCGGTCAGCTTCCGCAGCGCCTGCGACATCAAGCGCGCCTGCAGACCCATCTGCGGCTCGCCCATCTCGCCTTCGATTTCGGCCCGGGGCACAAGCGCCGCCACCGAGTCCACCACGACGACGTCCACGCCATTTGAACGGATGAGGACTTCGGTGATTTCCAGGGCCTGTTCGCCGTTGTCAGGCTGCGAAACCAGCAGGTTCTCGAGGTCCACGCCAAGCTTCTGGGCGTATTTGGCGTCCAGCGCATGTTCGGCATCGATAAACGCGGCCACGCCACCCAGCTTCTGGGCCTGTGCAATGGTGTGCAAGGCCAGCGACGTTTTGCCCGAAGACTCGGGCCCGAAGATCTCGATCACCCGGCCACGCGGGAAGCCACCGACACCGAGCGCCCAATCGAGGCTGATGGACCCGGTCGGGATCACCGGAATGGGCGCGATCGAGTCTTTGCCGCCCAGCCGCATGATCGAGCCCTTGCCGAATTGCTTCTCAATCTGGCCGACGGCCAACTCCACGGCCTTGGTGCGTTCGCGATCCCCGGACCGGTCGTCTTTTTCTGTGCGTTCTGCTACTGCCATAGGTTTCTGCATCCTCCCCGCGGGGCCGCCGCCAATCGACGCGACCACGGCTGGACCGTAGGACATTCTAGAAGTGTGCCAGGGGTGAGTCAAGCGAAAATTCAACAATGTGTGCCTCTATCCTTAATTCCAACAACCAGTTATGGGCCATCGGACTTTCGCCCCATCGGGGCAGGCTCGCAATTTTTGCGACTATTGGCCCGTTCCAATAGTGAAGATTCTGACGGGCGGGAGTGACAGGATGGGTCAGGGCGCAATGTCCGGGATATCGTGAGCCTCGATGCCTTCACCGCTTGGTCATGGAATGGCGGCGCTTGCCGTGGGGTGGGCCGTCTCGGGCGTGCCGGCGGACCGGTGGGGGATTTTGCGCCAAACAGCCATCCTCGTCGCCATTGGCATGGCTCCCGACCTGGACCTGCTCATTGGCCGCCACAGCATGGAAACCCACAGCCTGGGCGCAGCCATCATTGTGGCCAGCGTCGCGGCCTGGCAGCGCTGGCCCCTCGCGTCGTCGCGCCTGACCATCTGGGTGGTCGTCGCGCTGGCGTGGATGTCGCATCCGTTGCTGGACGCGCTCGGCAGTGATACATCGGTGCCGATTGGCGTGATGGCCTTCTGGCCGCTGTCAGACACCCACGTGCAGACCGGGTGGGAAGTGTTCGGGCCGATCTCGCGACGCTACTGGCGCGACGACTTCTGGTCGATCAACCTGCGTTCAGTTTCGACGGAGGTTATCATTCTGACGCCGCTACTGTGTGCGACACTTTGGATTGCCACCAGACGGCGGGATCACGCGGGGTCACCATGAGGCGCGGAAGACGCACAGGCCTTCGCCCGACCCTGAATAAGAATTCAGTTACGCTCACTCGCAGAGCCTGTCAGGCTAGGCGGCAGGAGCCATGCGCGCACTCATTGTTGAAGACGATGGCAAGGTGGCCGGCGCCCTCAAAGCCGGCCTGACCGCCGAGGGATACGAAGTAGTAGTCTCGCGCACCGGTGAAGACGGCTACTTCCGCGCCACCACCGAACCGTTCGAGGTGATCGTGCTCGACCTTGGCCTGCCCGGTCGTGACGGCCTTGAGATCCTCTCAGGCCTCCGCAGCCGCGGACTCGCCGTGCCCGTGCTGGTGCTGACGGCCCGCGACACCATTGAAGACCGGGTGGCAGGCCTGGACCGAGGTGCCGACGACTATCTCGTCAAACCCTTCGCCTTCGCGGAACTGCTGGCGCGACTCCGGTCCCTGGTGCGCCGTGGCAAGGCCGATCAGGCGGGCCGCCTGGTGTTCGCCGACCTTGAACTGGACCCGGTCGCCCGCGAGGTGCGGCGTGCCGGAAAATCCATTGAACTGACCTCGCGTGAATTCGATCTGCTGGCGTACCTCCTCCGTCACCGCGGCCAGATAGTATCCAGAGAGATGCTGGCGCGCGACGTGTGGAAGGAACCCGGCCGGGGCACGCCGCTCGACAACGTGATCGATGTCCACATCACCAGGCTGCGACGGAAGATCGATACTGACGCTCCGGACAAGTTGATTCATACCCTGCGAGGAGTGGGCTTCACTCTGAAAGAGACCACGGTGTGAAGCAGCCGCGACTGCGTACGCGGCTGACCCTCTGGTTCGCCGCCTCCATTCTGGTCATCCTGCTGCCCGTGCTCACGGGCGTTGCCGTCATCCAGTGGCAGTCCATGCGGGCTGCGCTCGACCATCATCTGCACGAAGATCTGGAGTTCGCCCTGCAGATGCTGATCCTCAGGGAAGGGCAGGTGGTCTGGCGCGTCGACTCAGAGACCGACCCTGGCTACGATGCGGGGCCGCACCGCTGGGTGGAGGTCTATGACGCGGAGGGGCGTCCCTTGTACCTCCGCGGCATCCCGGAGAGGCGAGACATCTGGAAGGCGCTGCCCGACGTGGACGCCGGTCGCCGCGGGCCGTACACACTCGAAACACCGTCGGGAGCCCACGTGCGGCTGTTGACGGTGCAGCGGCCACTGGCCGGAGAACCGCTGTGGATTCGTGTGGCGCGCAGCGAAGACGACCTGCGGCATGACCTGCGCCAGATGGTCCTGATCTTCGCCTTCATCGGCCCGCTGGCGATCATGACGGCCTCGATCGCGGGCTACCTCATTTCAGGCCGCGCGCTCTCGCCGTTGACGTCCATGGCCGAGCGCGCGCGCATCATCAGCGCGGACCGGCTGTCTGAACGGCTGCCGGTCGGGAATCCAGACGATGAGCTGGGACGGTTGGCGAGCGTCTTCAACGACACGTTCGCGCGGCTGCAGGGATCGTTCGATCGCCTGAAGCGGTTTACGGCTGATGTCTCCCACGAACTGCGCACTCCGCTGACCGCCATTCGCACCGTCGGCGAAGTGGGGCTGCAGGAGTCACGCACGATCGAGGACCATCAGGAAGTCATCGGCAGCATGCTGGAAGAAGCCGATCGGCTGGCCCACGTCGTCGAAACGCTCCTGACCCTGTCGCGCTGGGAGAGCGGACGGGTGACGGCAACGGTGGCGCCTGTCGATCTGGCGGAAGTGGCCAGGCATGTGGCGGGAAACCTTTCGGTGCTGGCCGACGAACGTGGTGTGACATTGGCGGTCAATATCTCCGGCCCTCTCGCCGCGAGTGGCGACGGCACGATGATTCGACAAGCGGTCATCAACGTCATTGATAACGCCATCAAGTTCACGGCACCGGGCAGCCGGGTGACGGTGTCCTCGGCCAGCACGGCGGCCGAGCATCAGCTCGTGATTGACGACCAGGGACCGGGCATTCCCGAAGACCATCGGGGACGGGTGGTGGAACGGTTCTATCGGATGGACCGCGACCGCGAGGGGGGCCCGGAAGGCGCGGGACTTGGACTTTCCATCGTGCAATGGGCGATGGCCGCCAACCACGGACGCCTTGAAATCGGGTCCAATCCCGATGGCGGCGCCCGGGTCATCCTCGCGATGCCGCGACCCTGAACGGAAGTTCAGGATCTCTTCAGTTCCAGATCGTTCAGCGGCTCCTAGACTCACTGGTAGTCAGGAGTTCTCCTTATGAGACGACACCGCTGGATCTCGATTGCTGCCGCCACTGTGCTGTTTGCCGTGGCCTTCGGATGGAACGCAGACGTCGCCACCGCACCGATGCGGCCCGTGGACTGGGTCAGGATCAACCCGGCATTCGACGGCGCCACGTTCGTCAAGGACGCTGAGAAGTGCCTCACCTGTCACGAGGCCAGCATGGCCAAGTACAAGGGCACGGCTCACGCGCACGCGTTACCGCTGTCCGGCAACACGGCCGCAGGCGACTGCGAGAGCTGCCACGGTCCTCGAAGCAAGCACATCGAGAGTCCGTCGGCCGAGCTCGCCATCATCGACGCGAAGTCACAATCCTCGGTCTGCCAGCAGTGTCATGAGGGTGGCAAGCGGTTCGCGTGGAAGACCGGCCCGCACCAAGGCGCCGACGTCAGCTGTACATCCTGCCACGTGGTCATGGAGAAGAAGAGCGACCGTGCGTTGCTGAGCACGGCCACGGCTGGTGAAACCTGCTTCACATGCCACGCTGACGTGAAGGGCGACATGAACAAGATGTCGCATCACCCGGTGCGCGAAGGCCGACTGGACTGCGCCAGTTGCCACAACGTGCACGGCTCCACGCCGGGCCTCCTGACAAAACCCACGCTGAATGAAACCTGTTTCACGTGCCATGCCGACAAACGTGGACCGTTCGTCTGGGAACATGCGCCGGTACGCGAGAGCTGCGCGAACTGCCACACGCCTCATGGATCGAATCAGCGGAGTCTGCTGAACGGCAAAGACTCGTTCGTGTGCCTCAATTGCCACTCGTACGGCGGGCACATCAACCTGCCCCGATACAACCGTGTGAGCAACCCCTACGGCAGCGGTTGCACGAACTGCCACATCACGACGCACGGGTCGAACCACCCGTCGGGCGCCAAGTTCACTCGCTAGGAGAGGCTGCCATGAGAACCATCGGTGCACTCGTCATTTCCTGCGGACTGGCTGCGTCCGCGTCTGCCCAGACCACTCCTCCTCCCCTGCAGGTGACCGGCAGCATCACGTCGGCGGCTCAGCAGGTGGACAACAACACGGACTCCAGCAAGTTGTCGGAGTATCAGGATCTGTCGCGCCGGTTCTTTCTGCCGAAGGTGACATTCCTCGTCAGAGACTCAGCATCCGGCTGGCTGATGGACTTTGCCGGCACCAACGTCGGTCGGCGCGACCAGACCATCCTGCTCAATGCCGGTCGTCCCGGCCGGTGGTCGTTCCAGGCCGCCTGGGCGGAGACGCCGCACCTCTACAGCAACAAGGCGCAGACGCCGTACATTGATCGTGGCAATGGTCTCTTCACCGTCCCGTCCACCGTGCCGATCACGTTCAAGAAACTGGCGACAGTTGCGGCTGATGCCTCTGGCGTGCTGGCCAGTGACCTGCTGATCGCGGAGTACCAGTCGAAGACCCTGCACCCGACGCCGCTGGGCACGCAGACAGAAGCCAGCCGCATGGCGGCATTCTGGAAACCGTCCTCCGTGCTGGAACTGGGTGTGGCGTGGGACCGAAAAGATTTGACCGGGTCCAAGTCCACGTATGGGCCGATCGGAGACCGGCCACCTCGCACGCTCAACATCCAGATCGCGGAACCAGTCGACTACCAGACCAATGACATCACGCTGTCGGCCGAACATCTGGGCCGCCGCTATCAGGTGAGGGCCGAGTACCTGTATTCGGACTTTGCCAACGCCGTGGATACCCTGCGGTGGCAGAACGTCTACGCGAACGCGGCGCCCGGGGCGGAGTTCGACACGTGGGACCGCATGGTCGGCACGTTCGGGGCCCGGCCGCTATCGCCGGACAACCGGTACCACAACGCCCTTGTCAACGCCGGCGTGGACCTGCCGGCGGCAGGACACCTGACCGCCAGTGCATCGTTCGGACGATTCGAACAGGACGCGCAGTTGTTGCCGTACGCAACGGCCGCCAACTCCATCGCCACCAAGACCCTGCCGCGCACCAGTGCCCAGGCCAAGATCACCACGGCCAACCTCTCTGCAGACTACGTCGTCACTCCCATGCCGCGGCTGACCTTCCGCGCGTTCGTCCGCAGTTCCACGATGACCAACGAAACGCCGTCAAGTCAGTGGCAGTACGTGACCTCGGACACGGCGAACCTCAACGGTACCGTGACCTACGTCAACAAGCGCGTCAGTCTGCCGATTGCGTCCGACCGCCTGTTCGGCGGCGGTGAACTGACGTGGCGCCTTCCGGTGAAGCGCACGAGCGTGGGCGTCGCTGTTGAACGCGATGACATCACCCGTGATTTCCGTGAGGCGGATACGTCCGAGAATCGCGTTCGCGTGTTTCTGCGCACGCGACCGGTTGCCGGCGTGTCGATTCAGGCCCGGTACCTGTTCGCCACGCGTGATGGCGGCGAGTACGACTACGCGGTGACGCACGAGGGCTATTGGTATGCACGGGCCGAGGCCACCGATCAGAACAACCCCGGACTCACGTTCGATAACCACCCTGACATGCGGAGGTACGACGTCTCCGACCGCGTCCGCCACCAGACCGACGTCACGATCAATCTGACTCGGCGCGACACGGTCGCTCTCTCGGCCTACATTCGTCATCGGTCTGACGACTTTGACTCGGATGTGACGTCGGTGCAGCCGTTGCTGGGCACGGGCCTGCCCGAAGAACAATCGCGCACACCCGGCAGTCAGTTGGGCTGGCTGAAGGACAGCCGCATGCGCTACGGCATGGACCTGTTTGTGCAGCCGAATTCGCGCGTGACGTTCACGGCGTTTGCCGGACTGGACCGCGGCACGGGCATCGAGCGATCGCTCGAGTTCAACGAGAACAACAAGCAGAACCCGAGCGCCGTGGCCACGGCGTCACTGGGACCCTGGACTCGCGAGTCCAGCCAGTGGACGGCCGACTTCACCGACAAGACGTGGAGCGGCGGCGTGGGCACCACGCTCGACGTGGTGCCGGAGCGCGTGCTGCTCTCGGCCGATTACGCATGGTCGCTGGCGAAGGTCAAGCTTGCCTACGGCGGATATGGCCTGAACAATTTCGATGGCGTTCCGTTCCCGACCAACAACGAATTCGCGTTCTCGTCGCCACCAGACGTGCGCGAAGATCTGAAGACACTGAACCTTCGATTGGATATGCCCTGCCGTCACATCACGTTCATGGCCGGCTACCGCTACGAGTCGTACGACCTGAACGACTGGCAGCAGGGATCCAATCAACCCTGGGTTGAATCAGTCGGTGCTGACACGCTGCTGCGCGATACCTCCAGATCGCACCAGTGGGGTAACCGGCTGTTCAACCTGGGGACCTATCTCGCGCCAGGCTACAAGGCGCATGTGGGATGGGTGGGCCTGCGGGTCGGCTTCTAGTTGCTGGAGTACTCGCCGGAACCGGGAACCGACGGAACTGGGGTTGTCCTAGGTTCCGTACGTATAAAACCCTCGCCCCGACTTCTTGCCCAGCTGTCCGGCAGCCACCAGGCGGCGCAGCAGCGGACACGGCCGGTACTTCGGGTCTCCCAGGCCGCTGTGCAGCACTTCCATGATGGCCAGGCACACGTCGAGGCCGATGAAGTCTGCCAGCGTCAACGGCCCCATGGGGTGGTTCATGCCAAGCCTCATGACCGAGTCGATCGCCTCGGGCGTACCCACGCCCTCCATCACGGCGAAGATGGCCTCGTTGATCATCGGCATCAGGATGCGGTTGGCGATGAACCCGGGGTAGTCGGCCGCCTCCACGGGTGTCTTGCCCAGCGTGCGGCATAGATCTGACGCGGTCTGCATCGCCTCAGGCGACGTGGCCTGACCGCGAATGAGTTCGACCAGCGTCATCAACGGCACAGGGTTCATGAAGTGCATGCCGAGGACATTGGCCGGCCGCGTGGTGGCCGCACCGATCGTCGTGATCGAGATCGACGATGTGTTTGAGGTGAGGATGACGTCGGGTCTGGTGATCGTGTCGAGCGCACCGAAGATGCGGCGCTTGACGTCGAGGCTCTCGACCACGGCCTCGACGACGTAGTCCACATCGCCGAACGCATCGAGCGAGGGCGCGGCCCAGAGCCGGCCCAGCGCCGCGTCGCGCAGTTCCGTCGTCAGCTTGCCCTTCTCGACGAACTTCGCCAGGCTCTTGTCGATCGTCTTGAGCGCGCGGTCAATGGCCGGCGCCGCCGCGTCATGCAGCTTCACCGTGAACCCGGACTGCGCAAACACCTGCGCGATGCCGTTGCCCATGGTGCCGGCGCCGATGACGCCCACCGTCTTGATCGTCACAGGAGCTCCACGGCGAGCGCGACGCCGTTCCCTCCACCCAGACAGAGCGTCGCGACCCCTCGCTTCTTGCCATGGCGCGTCAGCGCATAGAGCAGTGTGGTGAGCACGCGCGCGCCGCTGGCGCCAATCGCGTGCCCCAGCGCCACCGCGCCGCCGTGCACGTTCACCTTCAGCGGGTCGATGCCGAGTTCACGAATCACCGCGACACCCTGCACCGAGAACGCTTCGTTCAGCTCAAAGAGATCCACGTCGGCCAGCGACCAGCCGGTTTTCAGCATGAGCTTCCTGACGGCATCGACCGGAGTCATCAGCACCATTCTGGGCTCCAGGCCCGAGGTGGCCTGACCGACGATGCGGGCGATGGGCGTCAGGTTGAGGTGGGTCGCGATGTCCGCGCCCATCACGACGAGCGCGGCGGCGGCGTCATTCACACCAGGGGCGTTGCCGGCCGTGACGGTGCCGTCCTTCTTGAAGGCCGGCTTGAGACGGCCCAGCGACTCGAGCGACGTGTCTTCCCGAATCGGCTCATCGGCATTCACGATGATTGGATCCCCTTTGCGCTGCGGGATCGAGATGGGCAGCATCTCCGCTGCGAAGGCGCCGTCCTTTGTGGCCCTGGCCGCCTTGCGATGACTGTCCACGGCGTACGCGTCCTGTTCCTCGCGGCTGACCTTGAACGTGTCCGAGACGAGTTCGCCCGTCATCCCCATGTGCACATCGTCGTACACGTCCCAGAGGCCGTCGTGAATCATGGAGTCAACCACTTTGCTGTCGCCCATGCGCAGGCCTTCGCGGACCTTGAAGAGCAGGTACGGGCAGTTGCTCATGGATTCCATGCCGCCGGCCACGGCAATGTCGATGTCGCCGGTCGCGATGCCCTGCGATGCGAGCATCACGGCTTTGAGTCCCGAACCGCAGACCTTGTTGATCGTCAGCGCGCCAACGGTGCTGGGGAGGCCGCCTCGGAGCGCCGCCTGGCGCGCGGGCGCCTGGCCCACGCCGGCGCCTACGACGTTGCCCATCAGGCATTCGTCGACCGTAGCGGGATCGATGCCGGCGCGGGCGACGGCCTCGCGAACGACGAGGGCGCCCAGGTCCGGCGCACGGAAATCCTTGAGCAGACCCAGGAATTTTCCGGTGGGTGTGCGAACGGCACTGACGATCACTGACTCACGCATGACGACTACTCCGTAATGATGATGCGGCGAATGGCCTGGGGGCCCAGCAGATGGGTAAGTCGCTCGGCCACCATCGGCCGCGCGCGTTCAAGTTCGGTGCGCCAGACGGCATCACGCGCGCGCACGCGGAGCGTGCCGTCGGTGGTCCATGTGGGCGTGCTGGCGCGAGACAGGGCCGGGCCGGCCGCGATGGACCAGGCGAACGCCACTTTGCCAGGTGAGAGCGGCTGCGCATCCAGCAGGGGCCCCAGGACACGAGCGGCCGTCTGCTGCAGCGATTCCATCAACCTTGAAGTGTATCATCCGGTCATGCGTGTGGTGCTCGCGTCCGCCTCCGCGCGGCGCCGTGAATTGCTTGCCGCAGCCGGGTTCGTATTCGACGTGATCGCGGCGGATATCGACGAGCAGATCCGTCCCGCGGAAACGCCGACAGACTACGCTCGGCGGATGGCCGTGGAGAAGGCTGGCGCCGTGCGCGCCAGGGCAGGCACGCGGCCGGTGCTTGGGGCCGACACGATTGTCGTGGTGGACGGGGCTGTGCTGGGAAAACCCCTGGACGATGCCGACGCCATGCGCATGCTGATGCTGTTGTCTGGACGAATGCACGAGGTGCTGACCGCGGTGGCCCTCTGGTGGCCGCAGGCCGTGGCGCCAGACGTGGCGGTTGAACGGACGAAGGTCTGGATGCGGGTGATTGCACCCGACGAAATGGCGGAGGCTGTTGCGTCCGGGGAGCCCCGCGACAAGGCCGGTGCCTATGCGATTCAAGGGTTCGCATCGCGATGGGTCACCCGCCTTGACGGCGCCTACGACACGGTCGTGGGCTTGCCCACTGCGGCGGTCGACCAAATGTTGCGCCACCGGGCATCCGGGGCGTATTGTTAGGGGTGAGGCGAGGGCTGAGATGTCAAAAAAGACGGTTCGTGTCAGCGTGTCAGCGGTGGTCATCCTGTCGGCGTTGTCGTGGCTGATGATTTCAACCATTTCCGAAGGCGCTGAATACTATTTGAAAGTTGACGAGGTCATGACGGCGCCGCAGTCGTGGCAGGGCAAACGCCTCCAGGTGCATGGGCATGTGCTGGGCGACCCCCTCGTCAAGGGGTCAACGCTTGAGTACCGTTTCAAGGTCCACTCAAACGGCAAGGTCATGGACGCGGTCTACACCGGTGTGGTGCCCGACACGTTCAAGGCCGACGCCGAGGTCGTGATCAAGGGGCGCATCGACGCGAACAATGTCATTCACGTCGAGCCGAAGGGCATCATGGCGAAGTGCCCGTCGAAGTACGAAGCCGTGCCCGCCGCTCCAACTGTTCGCTAGCGGCGGCGGCCCACTCGGCCGCTGGCCTTCACCGTAGACAACCACTATGGCTTCACTCGGCTACTTCCTTATCCTCGCTGCGTTCGTGGTCGCCAGCGCCGCGTTTGCCACGGGGGTGGCAGGCGGTCGCCGGGGGCGCTCGTCCCTGGTCCACGGCTCCGTCGGGCTCTTTCACGTATTGACGGGGCTGATGCTGGTGGCCTCGGCGATCATCGTGCACGCGTTCGTGACCGAGGACTACAGCATCAAGTATGTGCAGCGGTACTCGGACGCCGCGCAGCCGCTGTTTTACAAGCTCACGTCGTACTGGGGCGGCCTCGATGGGTCGCTGATGTTCTGGGTGACCTTGCTGGCCGTGTTCGGGAGCGCGGCGGTGCACATCAACCGGGATCGGCACCGCTTGCTGGTGCCGTGGGTGGTGGCGGTCATTTCGGTTGTGCAGATGTTCTTCCTCTTTCTGATGGTGGTGCACAACAACCCGTTCGAGACGCACCTGCTGGCCGCGCCGCTCGAAGGCAAGGGCCTGAACCCGCTCCTCCAGAATTTCTACATGGTCATCCATCCGCCCCTGCTGTATCTGGGGTTTGTCGGCATGACCATTCCGTTCGCGTTTTGCCTTGCCGCGCTCATCAGCGGCCAGCTCGACGACTCGTGGCTGCGCGCCGTACGGCGGTGGACGATGACGTCGTGGCTGTTCCTGACCGTTGGTCTCGCCCTCGGCGGACTGTGGGCCTACGAAGAACTCGGGTGGGGCGGTTATTGGGGCTGGGACCCGGTTGAAAACGCCGGATTGTTGCCGTGGTTCACCGCGACTGCATTCCTTCACTCGGTGATGGTGCAGGAACGACGCGGCATGCTGAAGGTGTGGAACGTGTCGCTCGTGATCATGACGTTCTTTCTGACCATCTTCGGCACGTTCATGACGCGATCCGGCATCGTGCAGTCCGTGCACGCGTTTGGCGAGGACCGCGAACTGGCCTGGATGTTCACGGTCTTCATGGTCGCCATCCTGACCATCAGTTTCAGCCTCGTGATCTGGCGGATGCCAATGCTCCGGGCCCGGAACGAACTCGACTCGTGGGCGTCGCGGGAAGCGGCCTTCCTGGCCAATAACTGGATCTTGCTGTTCTCGGCGTTTTTCGTGTTGTTTGCCACGATGTTTCCCACCATCAGTGAGGCTCTGCGAGGCGAACGACTCACCGTTGGGCCACCGTTCTTCGACAAGTGGATGCTGCCGATCGGTCTGATGCTGCTGGTGCTCACCGGCATCGGACCCTTGCTGGCCTGGCGCAAGACCGCCGTCTCCAGCATGCGGTATCAGTTGATGTGGCCGCTGACGTCTGCGGTCGTCACCGGTGTGACCATGACCGCGCTCGGCGTGCAGTTCTGGGCGGCCGGCTTGTGCTTCTCGCTGTGTGCACTCGTGGCCGGCACGATCGTCCAGGAGTTCTGGCGTGGCTCGGGCGTGCGGCAGCGGGCCACCGGCACCGATCGCTTCACCGCGCTTATCGGCCTCTTCGCTCGCTCGCGGCGCCGCTACGCCGGCTACATCGTCCACCTCGGCATCGTCCTGATCTTCCTGGGCTTCGGCGGCAACGGCTTCAAGCTTGAGGAGCAGGTGGTGCTCGGCCCGGGCCAGCAGGTCTCTGTCGGACCGTACGTGGTCAAGTACTCGGCGCTGAAGGTGACCGACGACGGCCAGAAGCAGATGATTACGGCGCACGCCACCGTCGAACGCGATGGGGCATCAATTGGCGGGATGTATCCGGCGCGCTGGTATTTCCGCGATAAGGAAGAGGAACCGACCACGGAAGTGGCGATTCGCCGCGGATTTGCCGACGACCTGTACATCGTGCTGGCCGCGTTCGACGTCGGCACCCAGCAATCAACGCTTGAGGTGACGGTCAATCCGCTCATCAACTGGATGTGGTTTGGTTTCGGCATCATGGCCGTGGGCACCATCCTGTCGTTATTGCCCGAACGGGCCATGGCCTTCGCCACGGCCACTGTACCGCAGGGCGCGGTGACCACCTCGGTGTTGCTGTTGATGCTGGTGGGTGGGATGGCCGCGCCTGCGCACGCGCAACACGTCGACAATCCGCAGGTCGTCCTGCTCGTGCCGAGGACGCCGGTCGAAAAGAAGCTCCGGGACGAGATTGTCTGCATGTGCGGCACGTGCGGACGCAAGCGTGTGGGTGAGTGCACCTGCGGCACGGCCGACGCCATGCGCACCGAGATTGCCGGCCTTGTCGCGGCAGGCCGGTCGTACGACGAAGTCGTTGACTATTATGTCGCCAAGTACGGAAGCCAGGAAGTGTTGGCCTCGCCGATCGACAAGGGGTTCAACCGGCTCGCGTGGTTCCTGCCGTACGCCATCGGGTTGATTGGCGTCATGGTGGTGGGCGGCGTGGCTGTGAAGTGGACGCGGCGTCCGAAAGAGGACGGAGCCGCGGTGGTCACGGCACCTGCGGATGACGCCGCGGCGACGGAACGACAGGAGAGGCTCAACGATGAGCTCCGAGACCTCGACTGATCAGTCGGCTCCATTCACGGCCGGCCATTTCTTTGTTCTGCTTTCGATGATCTCCGCGACGGCGGCGGTCGTCGTCTCACGGCATACCCACCCGGTGGCGCTGCTGCTCATTAGCGCGGCGGCGATCGCGGCCGGATACACGGCCTATGCCCTGCACCGGGCCTTGCTCGGCCTCTGGTCGGGCGCGGGCGACGAGGAGCCGCTCGGTGTGCGGCAGCGCGAGATTCTTCAGCAGGAGAAGGCGTTGGTGCTTCGCGCCATCAAGGACCTCGAGTTCGACTACGGCATGAAGAAGGTCAGCGAAGCCGACTACACCGACATGCTGGAACGGCTCAGGGCGCGTGCGCTCCTGCTGATGCAGCAGTTGGAGCGGGTCCCTGCCGAGCCGGCCCCGTCCGCGGTGCGCACCGGCCACACGCGTCGGGCCGCATCCACGCCCTGCGCGCGCTGCGGCACACGCAATGAGCCGGACGCCAAGTTCTGCAAGCAGTGCGGCGATCGACTGGGGAGCGTGAACGCGTGAGTCGTCGAAGCGGCGTATTGTTGGTCCTGAGCCTGGGTGTGTTGGTCGGAGTCGGCGGTGTCGCGCTGCGCGCCCAGGTGCAGATGCCGAATCCCAAAGAGATGTCGGGGCGGCCGCTGCCGGCGACGGATGTACCGGTGGGAACGGTCACCGTGCGCGTCATTCGCGGCGGGTTCGACAAAGACGTGCCCAACCAGCCGGTGGAGTTCACGATTGACGGCAAGGCGCGCGTCGTGAATACCGACGCCACCGGGCGAGCGACGGTGTCGGGTCTGCTCAGTAGCACGTCGGTGACCGCCGTGGCCACGGTGGACGGCGAGCGCCTTGAGTCGCAGACGTTTGTGATGGGCACGAGCGGGATGCGTGTGGCGCTCGTGGCGACTGACCCGGAAGACACGGCGCGCGCGGCGGACGACAAGGCCCTGGCCTCGGCCCCTGCAGCCAAGGGCATCGTGGTGCTCGGCCCTGGCTCGAGGGTGGTCGTGGAACTGGGCGAGGACGGCCTTACTGTGTTTTACCTGATGGAGATCCTGAACACGGCTCGCACCCCGGTGGATATCGGCGGGCCGCTGATCTTCGAGTTGCCGCAGGGGGCGAGGGGCACGTCGATCCTGCCGAATTCGTCACCGCAGGGCTCGGCGAATGGTCCTCGCCTGATTGTGACGGGGCCGTTTGCGCCTGGCGCCACGATGGTGGAGGCCGCGTACGAATTGCCGTATCGGGGCGCGACCGTCAGCCTCGAGCAGGTGTGGCCCGCGACGCTTCAGCAGTTGTCGCTTATCGTTGAGCAGCAGGGAGCGCTCGACATTGCCTCGCCGCAGATTTCCGGACGCGGCACGATCTCGAGTGAGGGGAAACCGTTTATCAGCGCCAGCGGGCCCGCCATCCCGGCCGGGCAGGGGTTGACCATTGAGTTCACGGGATTGCCGAATCGCCCGCTGTGGCCGCGGTGGGTTGCGTTGACCATCGGGCTCGGTTTCATCTCCTGGGGGTTGTGGTCGGCGTGGACCGCTCCGGCCCGGCGCCGGATCTGAGACGATCGTGGGTGTCGACTTCGACACGGTCTACGTGGATGACGTCTCGCGCCACTACGGGCGCCGGCGGGCCTTGGCGCACGTCACGCTTGAGGCGCGGCGCGGGGAAGTGCTGGGGCTGTTCGGCCCAAACGGCGCCGGCAAGTCCACACTGATCTCGATCCTCTCCACACTGCTGAGGCCCAGCGGGGGCGGCGTGCGTTATGGCGCGCACACCGTGGGTGACACAGGCGATGCGCTGCGCGGACAGATCGGGGTGCTTGGGCACGATCTGTATCTGTATGGCGATCTGACGGCTCGCGAGAACCTGCGGTTCTTCGGACGCCTCTATGGGCTTGATCGACTTGAGGCGAGGGTGACCGATGCCCTGGGACGCGCACGACTCTCGGACCGTGCCGATGATCGTGCCGGGTCGTTTTCACGAGGGCTGCGACAACGTCTGGCGTTTGAGCGCGCCCTGCTGCACGCGCCTCGGCTGGTGTTGCTCGATGAACCGTTCACTGGTCTTGATGATGATTCGGCGCAGGTCTTGATCGAGCGGTTGCGTACGCTGCGCGATGCCGGCCACATCGTCGTGATGGCCACGCACGATTTTGATACGGCCGAAGCCGTGGTGGACCGGTCGCTGTGCGTGGATCGCGGACGCGCGTGGCCGGTGGCCGATGGCGCGGGGACGCTTCGTGAGCGGTACCGCCGCACGCTGGCGGGGCGCGCCTGATGGGGTTTCTTCAGACGGTCTGGACCATCGCCCGCAAGGACCTTGTCATCGAGGCGCGCAGCCGTGAACTGGCGTACACCACGCTGTTTTTCGCGGTGTCGGTGGTGCTCGTGTTTTCCTTCAGTTTCGTGGTCGAAGGCGTGGCACTGACGGACGCCGCCGCCGGCATCCTCTGGGTGGGGATTGCCTTTTCCGGAACCCTCGCGCTTGGACGGACGTTCGAACGTGAGCGGCAGTCCGACACCCTGAAGGCGCTGTTGCTGTCACCCGTGGAACGATCGGCGATTTATGTCGGCAAGTTGGTCGGGGTGCTGCTGCTGATGCTGGTGGTGGAAGCGGTGGTGGCGCCCGTAGTGGGGCTGCTGTTTCAGGCGCCCATTGGACGGGCGCCGCTGCTGCTCGCGGGGTTGCTCGTGACCGGCACCCTGGGCTTTGCGGCGGTCGGCACCCTGTTTGCCGCCATGCTGATTCGCGCCCAGTCTCGCGACGTACTGCTGCCGGTGCTGCTGTACCCGATCACGGTGCCCCTGGTGATTGCGGGCGTGCGCGGCACCGCGGCCATTTTCGCGGCCGAACCCAACCTGGCCGTGGCGCAGGCCTGGCTGTCGATGCTGGTATTCTTTGACGCGGTATTCCTGACGCTTGCCCTCTGGGTCTTTGGTCCCGTGATGGGGGAGTAGGCGTCGGGCGCAGGAGGCACTACTGACATGCAGAGTCGATCGAGATTAGTCCCGGTGCTCCTGGTGGTGGCTGCAGGGATGTTGTTCCGTGCGCCGTTCCTGATCGACGCCGCGCCGTACGAGTCCACGATGGGACTCATTCAGCGGATCTTCTACTACCACGTGCCGTCGGCCATGGTCATGTTCCTCTCGGCGTTTGTGTGCGGCATCGCCAGCGCGATCTATCTGGCGAAGCGGTCGCCGCGTGCGGATGCGGCGGCGGTGTCGGCGGCTGAACTGGTCGTGGTCTTCGGATTGATTGTGCTGGTCACCGGCCCGATCTGGGCGAGGAAGGCGTGGGGCGTGTGGTGGCAGTGGGATGCCCGGCTGACGTCCGCGCTTGTGTTGTGGCTGATCTTCGTGTCGTACCTGTTGCTGCGGCGATTCGCGGGCGCGGGCTCGGAGATGCTCGCCGCGGCCGTGGGTGTGTTCGGGATGGCGAACGTGCCGTTTGTGTACTGGTCGGTGAATGTCTGGCGCACGATTCACCCGAATACCAACGTGGTGGCTTCCCTGATTCCGGAAATGCGGGTGCCGTTCTACTGGTGCACCGCGGCGTTTCTCCTGCTGTACGTGGCACTGTTGTTGACGCGGATTCGGCTCGAGCAGAGCCGTATGCAGCTCGAGGCGGCGTACGCGGAGATTGAGGATTGAGGATCGCCGGTTGTTCGATTGGAGATGGTCGATGAAAGATTTCAGATGTCAGATTCCAGCGCTCAGGTCCATGGTGGGCGTGCTTGTCGTGGCCGCGTGCCTGACCGCGTCAGCCTTCGCGCAGCAGTCGCCACCGGCGCAGCCGCCGGCCGCCGTGGATGAGTTTGTGCCGATGAGCGAAGCCGCGCCGCGTGAAGTGCTGCCGGCGACGCCGCTGGTGTTTTACGCCTATGGGTTCGTCTGGGTGGCGCTGCTTGGATACGTCTTTACCATCTGGCGCCGCATGGCGCGGGTGGAGCAGGATCTGGCGGACGTGCAGCGTCGATTGAAGGACGCGGGAGCTGCGCGCTGATGTTCGCCATGCCCTCCACGCATTTCATCTTCATCCCCGCAATGCTCCTGGTCGGTGTGGTGATTGGCTGGGTGCTCGGGTCACGGGCGGCGCGCGACGCGTACGCCATGGAACTCAAGCGCCGTGAAGAACGATCCAAGAAAAGGGCGGATTCACACGAGGCATCAAGGAGCTGAAGGTGTCAGGCCGCCGTAGGGCGTGGCTGCAGCCGCGCCAATGTGGCCCCCTACAGGCCGCGTTCAAGGCGTTTGGCGAGGGGCACGGGGAGCCCGGCCTCGAGGATTCGAAGTTGGGCCGCGGGAATGTCGTACTCCACACGCCGCAATTCCACGGTTCCCGCACCTTCATCCAGGACACCAAAGGCCGCGCGGGGATCTCCGTCGCGCGGCTGGCCGACTGATCCGACATTCACCAGCAGGTGGCCCTTCTTCGGCCACGCCACGATAAACGCGCCGTCCTCGTGAGTCGTTTCGTCGCGCACGGAGAATCCGTGGGTGCGGAACACGGCGGGCACGTGGGTATGCGCATTGAGGCACACCGGCGTCGATGCGGACTCGATCGCGCGGCGGGCGTCGAGGGCATCCTGCACGTAGAAGTCCTCGTCGAACGGCGCGCCGTGGCAGATCTCAACCGCCGCACTGAGCGCGAGGGGCCCTTGGGGCAACTCGGCCAGACGGGTCAAGGCCGCCGGTGAGAGCCGATCCCGGGTCCATTCGATCGCCAGGCGCGCGAGAGGGTTGAAGAGGGCCATGTTTTCAAGGCCCGCACACGCCTTGTCATGGTTGCCTCGTACCATCAGGACTGGGGCCAGCGTCCGCAGCCGCTGCAGGACCTCGACAGGCGCGGCGTTGTACCCGACGAGATCTCCGAGCAGAATGGCGCGGTCGATGCGGAGGCCGCTGGTGGCCATCAGCACCGCGTCGAGCGCCTCAATGTTCGAGTGAACGTCGGCGAGGATGAGTGTGCGCATCACTCGACCTGAAACGGCACGCCAATGCTCAGCGGGGTATGGCTGAGCACATCCACGATTCCGTCGGCCACCACCGACGCGCGCGTCCGTGAGGCCGTCACCCGCACATGCGCCTGGCGATACCCTTCCGTTCGCGACGCGTACAGTCGCTCGAGCTGCGGTCGATCGGCCGCGAGCGGCCGGCGGCCATCGAGCGGGATACGCGGGATGAGTTCCGCCAGCGGCACATCTATCCACACCGACACGCCGTCGAGGTTAATCGCCGCGCGGTTGGCGGCGTCGGCAAACGTCCCGCCGCCGGTTGCCACCACGACATGGCGCAGTGGCCTCAGAAGCGCCAGTATTTCGCGTTCAACGGCGCGGAAATACGGTTCGCCCTGCGTGGCAAAGATCTCGGCGATTGTCCGTTTCTCGCGCACCTCAATGAGGTGGTCGATGTCCTCAAGCCGCCAGCCCAGCCGTGTGGCCAGGTGCTTGCCCACCGTGCTCTTGCCGGTCGCCATGAAGCCGACGAGATAGATCTTGTCGAACGTCATCTGGCGAGCCGCCGCAGGTCGGCCTCGAACGTCGGATAAGAGACCGCCACGCTCTGTGCGCTGTCGATGTGCGTGGCGCCGCTGGCGGCCAGGCCGACAATGGCGAAAGCCATGACCAGGCGATGGTCGCCGACCGCGTCGGCGCGGCCGCCACACGCCCGCGTACGGCCGTCAATCACGAATCCGTCTGGCTGTTCCTCGCTGTTGACGCCGAGGGCGCGAAGCCCGGTGACGAGCGCCGTAATCCGATCGCTCTCCTTCACGCGCAGTTCCTGTGCGCCAGACACCTCCAGGCGTCGCCCCGCAGCCGCGCAGGCGGCCAGCACGGGCAGCTCATCGATGATGCCCGGCACTTCCTCGGGGTCGATCCGCGCGTCGGAACACCCGCGGTAGCTGACGGCAATTGAGCCGACCGGTTCGCCGCCTTCGAGAGAATCCTGCGAGATCGACACCTCGGCTCCCAGCCGTTGAAGGACCGCGAGAAAGCCGATGCGACGCGGGTTGAGCGACACCCCTCGAATGACCACTCGCGACCCCGGAATGGCTGCGGCGGCGGCGGCCCAGACCGCGGCAGAGGAGGGATCCCCGGGCACTCGCAGGCGGGACGCCGCGGCAGTCACCCGCTGTCCGCCGGGCACCCGGACACGCAGCCCCTCGACCTCGCACGTCAAGCCGAACAACGGCAACGCGCGTTCGGTGTGGTCGCGCGTGGCGGCCGTTTCCACGACCGTGGTGGTACCTGAAGCGAACAGGCCCGCCAGCATGACGGCACTCTTGACTTGGGCGCTCGGCACCGCCGGCGTCCAGGTGATGCCCGTGAGCGCCTCCCGTCCATCGATTACCAGGGGCGCCCGGCCGTCCTGCGAGGTGATGACGGCCCCCATCGCGGTCAGCGGGTCGATCACCCGTCGCATAGGGCGGCGTTGGATGGACTCGTCACCCGTCAGGGTGGACTGAAACGGCTGGGCGGCCAGAAGCCCGGCCAGGAGCCGCATGGTGGTACCGGAATTGACCACATCCAGGGGCGCCGTCGACTGCGTCCAGGGCCTGCCGGTGACCACGAGCTGGTCCAGGTCCTCGAATTTCAGCCGCGCCCCGAGCGCGCGCATGCAGGCCACCGTCGCGGCCACGTCGGCACCCGAGGAGAGGTGTTCGATCACGGACCGGCCCGCCGCCAGTGCCGAGAGCATGACGTAGCGGTGGGAAATGGACTTGTCCCCGGGCACTTCGAGGTCGCCACGCACGGCACGAACGGGTGAGACGGTCAGGGGATGCATTTTCCGATGCGGCAGATGAGACCAGCCAGCTTAATATGTTACTCGCCTGACGATGCCGACCGACCAACACCTCATCCGCCTGGAGTTGCCCAGTTCGTTCGAGATGCTCGATCTCGTCCAGATTCTCAGTGACCGCCTGTCCTCGCTGGCCGGGCTGGACGAGGACACCACCCATTGGGTCAGCGTCGCGGTCCGCGAGTCAGTCATCAACGCCGTCAAACATGGCAACCGCGAAGATCAAACCAAACATGTCACGGTGGAGTTCACCTTGGCGCCGCGGCTCAAGCCCGCGCGGTTCACCGTGGAAGTGCTCGATGAAGGAGAAGGATTCGACTACCAGGAGGTCGACGACCCCCTGGCTCCAGAGAACCTCTTGAAGTCGAGCGGCCGGGGTATTTTCTTCATGCGCAACTTCATGGACGACGTGGCGATTGCGCGGCGGCCCGAAGGCGGGATGTCCGTGCGCCTGGTCAAGAACCTTCAGTAAGTGGCGCTCGACCCCCGCTTCCTGGCCGTCGCTGTCGAGGCGGCCCTGGCCGCAGGCCGGCTCCAGCGGCACTACTTCCGCAGCGACCTCAAGATCGAGAAGAAGGGCGTTATTGATCTTGTGACCGAGGCCGACCTCGCGGTGGAGCAGGACATACGCGATCGACTGGCCCGGCACTTTCCCATGCATACCGTGCTTGGCGAAGAAGGGGCACAGTCGGCTCCGACCAGCACATCGCCATTTCGCTGGATCGTGGACCCGATCGATGGCACCACCAATTTCGCGCATGGCCTGCCGCTGTTTTGTGTGTCGATTGCGCTCGAAATTGAAGAGCGTGTGGACGTCGGTGTGGTGTACGTCCCGATGCTGGACGAGTTGTTCACGGCCGAACGGGGTATGGGGGCGCGGCTCAACGGCCGGCGCCTGACGGTGACCACGGAGGCGGCGCTGATCGACTCGTTGCTCGTGACCGGATTCCCACCGCAGGCGGCCGACCAACGGGGCGAACAACTGGCGGTGTTTGGGGAGTTTCTGAGCCGGGCGCGGGCGGTCCGTCGGCTCGGGTCCGCAGCGCTCGACCTGGCGTTTGTGGCGGCAGGGCGTTTCGACGGGTTCTGGGAACACTCGCTGCATGCCTGGGATGTGGCGGCCGGCGCGTTGCTCGTGCAGGAAGCCGGGGGACAGGTCACCGATTTCAGCGGCGGTGCGTTCGATAACTTCGGTGGGCAGTTGCTCGCCTCGAACGGCGTCATTCACGGAACGCTGGTCGAAGTGCTGGGGGACGTCCGGCGTCGTCTCGGCGTGGCCGGGTGAACTCGACAGGGGACATCGAGGGTCGCAACAGCGGGTTGTCGGCCTAGAATCTCGGTGCCGCGGTTGGCATCAATCCTGCTGATGTGGAAGACAAAGGTGCGACGAACGCGCCGTTCAAGGAGAAACGTATGAGTCGGATGATGCAGAAGGCCGCAGTAGGCGCAGGAGCGCTGGTGCTTGCGCTCGGGACCGCAGTCCCGGCTTCCGCGCAGGTCGTGCACTCGGTGATATTTGGCGCCGGCGTCTTTTCGCCACGAAGCCTCGATGCTCGCGACATCGATGACGTTCTGGTCGAGAACCTGAATACGCTCTCGTTCGACATCAAGGATTTCCGCGGTGGCCAGGTCTTCGGGGAGTGGGCCATGACGTTCTCCGACCGCGTGGAACTGGCCCTGGGCGGGGGCTACTATCGCCGGACGGTGCCGAGCGTCTACACGGACTACGTCAACAACAATGGCAGGGAAATCGAACAGGACCTGCGGCTGCAGGTGGTGCCGATGTCGGCGATCGTCCGATTCCTGCCAGTGGGCCGCGCCGGCAAGGCGCAGCCCTACGTCGGCGGCGGGTTGAGCGCGCTGCGGTGGCGGTACTCCGAGATTGGCGAGTTCGTGGACTTCAACAACAACTTCACGGTGTTTCGTGATCGCTACATCGCCAACGGCACGACGCTGGCGCCGGTCGTGCTCGGCGGCCTGCGTCTGCCGCTCGGCGGCGACATCTATGCGCTGAACACCGAGTTCCGCTATCAGTTCGGATCGGGAGATCTGGGCGCCAACTCAGGATTCCTCACCGAGAAGATTGACCTGAGCGGGCTGAACGTCACGGTCGGCTTCCAGGTTCGGTTCTGACATAGAGCACGACGCCTCCGCCGTGCGCGGCGCGTGTGAATCCGGCCAGGAATGCCGGGTTCACGCGCGCCAGCGCGGCGAGCGTATCCCCGCCTTCGGCCGACTCCTCGATCAGCATCCATTTCACAAAGGGCCGCGGCGCGGCAAGGGCCGCCGTCCACAGGTCGCCGTTGCCCTCATGCAGAAAGTGGCGCAGGGCGAAGCCGTGCGACGACAGCTGCTGCATGTAGTGGCCGAGTGACCCCATGCTGGCCATGATGGGCGAGCCATCCCAGACGCGGACGAGTGCCGTGGTGACCGCCTGCCGTGCGTCACTCGCCGGCCGTTCCCGCTGCGCTTCCCGCACCATCGGCGCCGCCTCATCGAGAGGTGGCGCGACCCAGACCGCCACCACCAAGACCGCGGCCGCCGCAGCGATGTGAAGGCGTCGGGGCAGTCGGGCGAGTGCAAACGCGCCGATCACGGGCGCCGCCACAATCAGCGCGGTCATGTAGCGAATGCGGAGGGGATGTCCGCTGAAGAACGCATACGCGGGCAGAATGGCGGCGGCGGCCAGGGTCATCGGGAGGAGCGCTTGGGCGACACCCACACGGGAGCGGATGAATGCCGATTGCCCGGCCGCAACCACGCAGCAGATCGCACCCACCAGACCAAACCATCGCAGCCAGGCGCCACCCAGTTCATCGAGGCCGTCCGAGACCTGCCGCAACGCCAGACCCGGATCACCGAGGGCCGGGTTGTTGGCCTCGAAGAATCCGGAGGTCACGAACCAGACGCCGGTGCTGCCCCGGCTGAGCAGCAGGAACGCGATGACCGCGGCCGCCGGGTAGAGGGCGAGGCGCAGCGCGCGCGGCACCGACACGACCGCCGCCAGCCCGACCAGCGCCCCCGTGATGCACCACCCTTCGTACCGGGTGAGCATCAGCGCGGCCAGCAGCATGCCCGTGCACATCGTCTGCCGGGAATCGGGGTGCTGCAGCCAGCGGTCCATCGACACGGCCGCCGCGAGCGAGAGTCCAAACAACAGAGGCTCGGTCATCGGGATGGCCACGGCAATCGCCCACGAAGATGTGGATCGCCAGAGCCAGCCTCCAAGCGTGCCAAGCCCGGCTGACAGGAAGCCAATCGACAGGGCGGCGCCTGACCAGCCCGTGCGGTAGCTCCAGTCCCACTGGACGGGGAGGGCGTTGAGCAGGTGCGGCAGGGGGAGCCAGACCGCGCCGATCTGGCGCCAGCCCGGCGTGAGGCCGTCCATGGTGCGCCTCGCCACGACCAGATGCCCACGCGCGTCGTAGTGGCTCAGCGTCAAATCGAGGTGTGCGTAGTAGAGGGCCGCGGCCACGCCCGCCAGCGCCGCCAGCAGCGTCACGAGCCGCGAGATCCGCAGCGTCGTACCCGCCTCAGCTATACTTGTCGGGTTGTCAACGGCAGTGGCGTGCACGTGTGTGTGCCATTGT
>CAZAZR010000037.1:0-13553 GCA_964489685.1 uncultured Solibacteraceae bacterium
TAAGGTTTGGCAACAGAGTGGAGGGCCAGATGGACGAGAACACGAAAGACAACACGAACGAGCGGTTGGTCGAACTCACGGACCAGGACTTGAATCAGGTTGCGGGCGGAGGCGTCTCGCAGGTGGTGGTGGGCACCGACACGTCGCCGAAAATCAAATTCGAAGATGTCACCGTGAGGTTCCTGGCGTCTGAGAAAAAGAATCCAGGGGGCGACTCAGGCGACTGACTGCTCCGATTCACGTGGCAACAGGACGCGTGGCCCATGTCGAAGCCGCTCTGACCTCAGGCCCGCCTGATGCGGATGGTGCGTTCGTCGCCGCCCTGATCTTCAATCACCACCAGGTGCGCCGCGGCCGGCCGTGCCGTCCACCGGTCCGGCCACTCCACGGCGAGGATGCCGTCAAGGCCGGTTTCTTCAAGACCCAGATCCGCCGCCTCTGCTGACGTCAACCGGTAGAGATCCGCGTGGTACAGCGGAACCGATCCGCCGTACTGCTGCAGGATCGTAAACGTCGGACTCGACACATCTTCGGGATCGGCGCCCAGCCCTGCCGCCAGGCCGCGTACAAACGCCGTCTTGCCTGCGCCCAAGGGGCCGTCGATCAACACGACATCTCCCACGCGCAGCTCGGCGGCAATATTTTTTTGGGCTGATAACGTGAGTTACGTCATCCAACGGACGGAAGATCAAGGTCCTGTACGGCCGGGCAGGCTCTGAGTTCACTCGAACCCAGAATAGACTGAGTTGGGTCTCCAGACTCGAAGTCCTTTCATCTTCACGATTCAACGCAGTGCGCGGCGCGGCCGACGGGCAAGCCCAGCATAGACCTGGCGACCGCGTCGGCGGCTCAGGGTTCGATGATGTGCAGCGTGTCCGTGGTCGCGCCGTGGACCGCCTTCACAGGAATCGTTCGATCGAACGTGGCGAGCCGGCCACCCATCTTCTTCGCGAGACCGAGCAGATACACGTCCGTCAGTTGCTGCGGGCCGCGGATGAACTGCGGCGCGAACAGAGCCGTGTCGGCCAGCGACACGACATCAGTCCACGCGCGGTAGTGCTTGCCCTGGCAGAATCGCTCTAACTGCTTGATCACGTCCGCCGGGCGCACAAGTACGTCGTCTGACGGTTGCTGGCAGGCCACGCGGATGAGCCCGTTCTCTGTGAGCGGACACGTCGCCCAGCCCTCATGCCGGTGGTCAGCAAACCAGTCGTGCGCCAGATCGTGATGAACGTGGTCGGGAAAGAAGAGGGCGACGAGCACGTTCACGTCGAGGAGCGAAACGCGTGCGGTCGCCACGAGGGACCTATTCGTCCCGCAGGCGATTGACCGCCGCCATCGTCAACGGCGGCGATCCCGCCTTGCGCGAGAGCAGCGGAACGCCGTTGCGCACTTTCGTCGTCCTGGCCGACGCGAGCGCCTTGCGGACCAGTTCAGAGACGACCTGCCCGGCGGACACCCCGCGGGAGGCGCCGATCTCCTTGACGGCCTGCAGCACGTCCAAGTCCAAATCCAGTGTCGTTCGCATGCATCAAGCATCACGCATCACGCATCACAAGTCAACCCCGACGCGGCCGGCACTGGGATCGACACGAGGCATGGGTCATGCCTCGTGTGAATTCGCTTTGTCGGGTAGGCTCACCAACCTCCGCCGCCGCCTCCACCAGACGAGCCCCCGCCGCTCGAGCCGCTGCTGGACCCGCCTCCGCTCGATCCGCTCGACGATGGGGGAGAGACGGTGGCGGCCATGCCGATCGCGGCCGCGTGCCAGGAGGCCGACGCGCCGGCGCCGCCCGAGCGGCCGCCGGTGAATCCGCCAAACCCGCCAGACGACGAGCCACTCGATGTTCCAAATGATGCTGAGGCCGCGCTGGTGTGGCGTCGGCCTCCGCCCGAAGCGGGCCGGGGGCGCTCGGCAGACCACGCGGCCACCTGTTTGCTCAGTTCCAGTCCGAGCAGCCACGGATACCACTCGTCGCGCAACGCGGGTTCGGCGGTCTTGAGCTGCTGCATGAAGTAGACCCGGCCCGACGAGAGCGTCTTGCGGAACGCGATGGCGGCGGGTGAGCGCCTGGACTTCATGGCGTTGACGCAGGAGAGGATGTACGCGAGGGCGACGGCAACAATGCCGTACGCCGTGTCTGGCGCCAGTTCAACGGCCCCGCTGCCGGCGCGAAACCACAGATACCACGCGGTGCCTGCCGCGATGATGAGCGTCGGCAGAAGGCACAGGACCGCGGCCGTGAGGTTCCAGTGGAGATAGCTGCGAAACTTGAGGCCCGTAATCCACCCGACGCCCGCGACGACCAGCATCGGCAGCAACAGGGCAAAGCCGCCGGGGTCACCCTGTGTCCACTTGTAGATGATCAGGGCGCTCCCGGCCGTCAACAACGCGATGCTGATCAGGCTGAAACGCCGGCGCTTGGGTGTCGGCGGCAGCAGGGCATCCACCGCCGCTTCAAGCGCGGGCCTGATTTCGTCGGCGGGCTGAAAGCCTTTCGTCCGATAGTGCGCGCGCACGACGCTTGTGCTGGTGTCGGTGCGGTGATCGAAGAACAGCTTGTCGATAAGCGCCCGCTCGTGTGCGTTGAGCGTCGATCGATCGGCGGTCAGCCGCATGGTCATCGACGCATTCTTTGTTTTGCCCTTGCCGACCGAAGATTCCAGCTTGCCGTCGGCCTCCATCCGCGCGAGCAGCGCCACCACTTCGGCCGTGCCGACGTTTTCATCCCACGCTGCCGCCACCACCTCCGCCGGGTACTTCAGAATGTGTTCGCGGAGCCAGGCTTCGTCCACCTGGTGCGCGATCGGCGCGAAGCGGCCATACCGTTGCTCGCGGATGAACCACGCGACGAGCGCGAAGAACGTCACGCCGAGCAGCGCGGACACGGCGATGACCAGTTCCTGCGGTCGCCGGGAATCTCGCGCCCCCGGAACGCCGTCACCCGAATAACGCATCGCGAGGCCGAGCACGAAGCTCTTGCCAGGGGCCAGCGGCCCGGCGCTGTACAACGGCTCGACGGGCGCCTCGGGCTGCCATGCCGGATCGAGCGTGAGTGTCAGCTCGAAGCGCGCGATCGGTCCCTCGCGGTCGGGGAACGCAAAATCATGTTCGAGCCGATACGTTTCTTCTTCCTTGAGCAGGATGCCCGAGAGGACATAGCGGATGTGGTACCGGATCGGCGTGGCCGAAAACGGCGGATCATCCGGCATCCGGCTGCGCCACCGCAGCGTGTGCGCATCGGTCATGGCGTAGTCGTCAACGTCGTTCAGGCTCGAGTCCAGGCTCAACTCCCGCAAGACGCCTGCCACCTCGCGAGCAACACCGGTCAGCGACAACTGCTGGCGCGGACGGATGTTGAACTGGCGTTCGCCGCCGTTCCAGTCGCCCGTAAACACCATGGACTGGGTTTCTGTCACGGTCAACGTTCCGTCGGCATTGAGGTGCGCGGCTACGTCAAGACGGTCCCAGTGCAGTTGCCGTTGCGCGAGAGCGGTGGAGGGCAGCGCGCACAGCAGCAGGCAGCTGATGACACCGGCGACGATGGCGGCCTTGCGGGCAGTTGGGCGCATCGATGGTGACCTGAACCCTAGGTGATCGTCAGTCCCGCGGTCAGCCCTTTGGCCTGCAGGCGTTCAACGATCCGGCTGATGGGAATGCCCTCGTTGAAACTCCCGGGGAACAAGTCGGGATACGAAGGGTCACCCGCGTGGTGCAGGGCAATGACGTCCCAGAACTGATTGAAGCACGGCGAACCCGAAGAGCCGGGTTCGGTGCCCGTTTGATACATGACACGAGTGGCGTTCGCGTTCAGCGTCATCTTCGCTTCCAGATCGAGCGCCAGATTCATCGGCGCCCCTTTGGGATGCTGCAGGATGAAGAGCGACGACTGCTCGGTAAAAGGCCACTGTGCAGCAGGAAGCTCCACCCAGCCCCGCGTTCTGGCCTGAGGATCAGTGTCGTTCCCGAGGGCGATCGCCGCATCGCCGATGGCATCGGCCAGGCGCACCAGCGCGAAGTCGAGTTCATCCATCGTTGGCGTTGCCGCCTTGGGCATGGCCTGCAGGTCGGCCGGGCTGTGGGGGCTTGCGTCGACGAGCCAGTCTGCGGCGAGGCGCACCTCGATCCCTTCATTGACCGGGGTCTTGTCGCTCAACTCCTTGTAGTCGAAGCGGAAGGACACTTTGGTCGGGTCCACGGTCAGGCCACCAGGCGTGTGTGCGCCCTCGCGACCCGCGATGGCCGGCGCCATCACGTGGTGGTTGGTCAAGACCAGGTCCGGCCCCACAAGAAAGCCCGTGCCGAATGACATGCCGTTGTTGGTGGGCAGCTCGATGCGGCACACGCACACTTCACGACGCGCCAGACGCTCGCGCCAGATGGTCACCGGGAACGGGACGCTTGTGGATTTGACGATCTTCTCGAGCTGGGGCGTCGGCACCGAGGTGACGGCGAGGCCGAACCGCTCGGCCACCTGCGTCAGCAAGGGGTGGTCGGGCTGCGATGCTCGCGCCGACGCGACCAGGCGCAGCAGGTGACCCTTGGCCTTGTAGAACGCGACGACATTCCAGGTGGCCTGAGTGAGTGGGTAGGGCGCGGTGATGCCGGCGAGCGGCTGATCGAGACGCGCCACCAGCATTTGATCGAGTTGGGCCGGGTCGGGGTACGCGGCCGCAAGCGCTTCGGCCAACGCCTTCTGGTTGGCGCCGGAGAATTTCAGGGTAATGGGGTCGATGGGTACTTGCGACATGGTGGGGACGGGTTACGTGATCGTGTGGCTGAACAGTTCTGCGCCATCAGCCAGGAGCACACGCTCGACCAGTGTGGGCCCGTTGCACTCGAGCGTCATGAATCCGTGCGGCACGAACTTGTCCTCTTCGCCCTTGATCGCGACGTTCGGCCCATCCAGCACGAGACATGACGGGCTATCGGGCGTGGCCGCCAGCCGCTTCCACGTCACCGGGCCCACCGTGCGTTCGGTGGGGGCCGCTTTCACATTGCCTTTTCGGGGCTCCGGGATTCCGCCGTTGCCGAGGCACCGTCCGAGCAGACCAAATGCCGGGTGCGCATCGTAGACCACGCACTGGTGCTCGTGGCCCCAATACCAGGCGGTGATCGCCCGTGCATCCAGCAGATGCCGAAGGGCCTGCTGGAGCTTCGGTCCCTGACTGGACAGGCGAGAGAACGGCTGCTGATGCGAGAACAGGACCAGCTTCTTCGACACGCCGCCGTTGGCTTCGCGGGCCCGGCTGATGACGACATTGAGCCACGCCACCTGCTCGGTGTCCATGTCGTGGTCGACGTAGGCGGTGTCGAGACCCACGAGCAACCAGTCGTGATTCTGGAACGCGAAGTAGCTTGACGACTGTCCGAACGCCGGTAACGCCACCTCGAAGTAGCCATGACCGCCCGAATACATCTCGTGGTTCGAGTTGAGCGTGCGGCTGACCGCACCGGCGTCTTTTGGCCACGGCGCAAGGAACCGCTCCTGCACTTCTTCCGGTGTGCCCGAGTAGTAGATGTCGCCCAGATGCAGCAGCAGGTCGAACGGCGCGCGCTTGCGAATCTCGCCGGCGATGAGCGGCGCCCCGTACAGGCCCGTCCCCCAGTCGGCCGTGAGCGCAACGCGCGCGTGGTCCGAGATGACGTCCGCCACCGTGGTTGTGGGCCGGACGATCGGGTGGGCTTTGGTGCGATCGACATGGGTGAACAGGGTCTTGATCCAGCCGAGAATGTCGCCCCCGGTGATGCCGGTGCCGAACTTGGCCTCGAGACCGCCGGACGGCAGTGCGCTTGCGACCTGTGCCTGACGCGCGATTTCACTCTGAAGCAGCGAGACGTCGCGGTCGGACACCGTGACCATCAGCTCGGCGCCCGTCTGGTTGGTCTCCTGACGGAGCCGTTCCAGGACCTGTCCGTAACGGGCCATCAACAGGCGCTCTTCGTCGGTTTGCGGGGCACGTCGGGCTGCGATCGTCGACTCCAGTCCCCCCGCATGCGGAAGCTCGAGGCTGCGGAGCGTGACGATCTTCTGGTCGGGGCGTTCTGGCATACGCGCCCTAGAATATGCGCAAACGAAAACGCCGACACTGGGTTAGAGTCTCCCTATGCGGCAGTGGATCGTGACGACCGTGGCGGCGCTGTGCGTATGCGCGGGCGCGGCAGCCGCGCCGGCCGGCCTCGTGTCACCGCAGTCGGCCCGCTGGTACGACTCGTACGACCTGGCGGTCAAGGCGATTGCGGCCGAGCCGCCAGATTGGAAGGCGGCCGAAGCCGCGCTGCTGGCCGCGCGTGAGCGGGGACCGGCGCAGGGCCCGCGGGTCATGTTTCCCGGCGAGATCTACAAGGCGTTCATCCCCGACTACTACCTCGGCGTGGTGTATCTCAACACCGGGCGCGCCTCGGAGGCGGAAAGTGCCTTTGGTCGCGTCCGCACGGCGAAACTCATCGACCAGAAGGACCGCCTGTACGCGGTGTTCGACCGCGACGCCAGGACGGCCACCTACAACCGCGCCTCAGCCGACGCGAAACAGATGATCGCGGGGAAGGACTTTGCTGGCGCTGAGAAAGCGATCGGCGAGGCCTCAGGCACACGGGTCAACGACACGGTCGTCAAGAACCTGCGAGAAGAATTGGACACGGCGATGAAGCCGGCCAACCTGAACATGGGCCCGGGCAATCCGGTGGCCCCGCCCAATGCCAGTGTTGGGCTGGGCAACCCGCCGCCTGCGACCACGGCGACGCCGCCCGCGACGGACCCGGTCGTCGGAGGCGGCTCGAAAACCGACCCCGCGGGCATTCGCGACAGTGTCACCAGGCCCTCGAAGGGCAGCCCGTCACTGCCGATCGCCAACGCTGCGGTCGTCGGCGCCGACCAACTCTGGGCCGCCGGTCTTCGGGCGTTCCTCGCCGGCGACTACCGGGCGGCTGCCGACACTCTGGGCGCCGCGTCGAATGATCCGTACGCGCCTCCCCGGGTGACGATCTACCTCGCGTGCGCGAACGCCGCGCTGGTGTTGACGGGCGGGGCAGACCAGTCGCTCCTGACAGTGGCGAAGACGCAATACAATTCGGTCGACGTTCAGGCGAACCTCACCGCCGAGGATCGGCGAGTGATTTCCCCGCGTCTGCTGGCGGTGTTGGGCGCCAGATAAGAGACACGAGGTCCGCATGCACTGTCGGCGAACCATCACGCTCCTGATCGTCAGCCTGACGTGGCTTGCCGCACCCGCGTGGGCGCAGACGAGCCTGCAGATTCCACTGCAGTTCGACTTCCTCAACCCAGGCGCCAGAAGTCTCGCCATTGGCGGCGCCTTCGTCGCACTGGCCGACGATGCCACCGCCGGATTTGCGAATCCGGCAGGCCTGATGGAACTCAATCGCATGCAGTTGTCGTTCGAACTGCGCGCCCGCCGCCTTGAGTCGCCGTTTCTCGAACGAGGCCGGTTGTCCGGCGACATTTCGAATCAACTGACCGACACCATCGCGGGACCAGTCTTCGGCACAAGCACGGACAACAGCGCCGGACTCGGTTTCCTCTCGCTTGTGGTGCCGTCGCGCAGCAGAAAGTGGACCCTCGCCGGCTTCCGACACGAACTGGTGCGTGTCGATCAAACGTTCTTCTCCCAGGGCGTATTCCAGAGGGATCCGGCTGAGCTCACTTCGCGGCGCGACACGCCGCAGGAGGGCATTCGGCGCATCTCGCTCACCAACTACGGCCTCGCGGGTGCGTGGCAACTCAATTCCCGCCTCTCGATCGGCACCACGATCTCGGTCTATCACATGGACCTCGATTCGGTGTTCCGCCGCTTCGACTTCGCCGGATTCCTCGGGCCGCCGATCCTGACCTCCGAACTCGGGCGGTCAACGCAGAAGGGCAGCAGTGTCTCGGTGGCCCCCGCCTTCGGCGTGCAGTTCTGCGTGAAGGCCTGCGATGACCGCAGCGGTCGATCCGTGCGTCTCGGTGCGGCGTACCGCATGGGCCCGTCGTTCGAGTACGAGACGCGCGACGGTCAGGACCCCGTGCGCACGCAGACGTTCCGTTCGCCGAGCACGCTGGCGATGGGCGCGGCCCTTGAACTGGCACGCCAGGGCAGCCGGGTGCTGTTTGCCACTGAGGTGACCTACATCACGTACTCGCGCCTCGAACGCGACTATGTGGTGGATCAGGCGCGTGGCAGCGGGCTGCAGGACCAGTTCTTTGTCGACAACGGCGTCGAGTTCCATCTGGGCGGCCAGTACACACTCGAGCGGCTGCGCTTCGTGCCGAAGATCCGTGTCGGCGTCTGGTCGGACCCGAACCACACGGTTCGGTTTCGTTCGAACCCAGCGCTCACGTTTGTGACCGACCGCCTGAAGGACGAGCTCCTGCGCACGGCGCTTTCCACTGGCGAACGTGTCACACACGTGACGGCCGGCATCGGGCTCGCGTTGGGCTCGCGCCTGGCCTGGAACCTCGGCGCAGACGTCGCGCCACGGTCCACCGTCGTCTCCTCATCGGTCATCGTCAACCTGAAGTAACGGGCCGAAAATACGGCCCAGTGGAGGCAGTCATGAAGCGTGAGCAGCGAGAATGGGCCAAGTCGATACTGCTGTGTGTGTGCGCGGCCATGGTTCTTGCCTCGTGCGGCAGTGACAGCACGACCACGCCGACGACCGTCACGTCCGTGGCTGTGACGGGGACTACCGTGAACACGGTGCCAGGCCAGACGCTGCAATTGACGGCCACCGCCACGTTGTCGAATGGATCGACGCAGAACGTCACGAACACCGCGACGTGGACGACGAGCAGTTCGACGATTGCCAACGTATCGAGTAACGGGCTGGTGACGGGCACGGCTCTGGGTGACACCACCATCGGCGCTCGCCACATGAATGTATTAGGCACACTGCTTGTCGGCATCAGGGCGGTGATTGCGCGGTTCACCGTGTCGAACGCCGCCGGGCCGGACCTCTGCCGGATCGAAGTGGGCTCAGGTGGAAAGCTCGACTGCACCTTCAACGGGACCACGTCGCTCGGCAATCCGACGACGTGGGCGTGGAGCTTCGTGGTGGCCACCGCAACAGGCACCAGCGGCAACCAGAGCGCGCCCACGTTTGTCCCCAATCCCGGGTGCGGGTTCTTCGGGACGAAGGCGCCTCAGATCGGCTCGACCGGTGCAGTTCAGATGATCGTCAGGTTGACGGTGAGCAAGACCGGCAGCGTGAGCGAAGAAGTGACCAACCAGAACGTCCGCCTGCTGCCGCAGCAGCAGTGCGGGTACGGATTCTGATTACTTCTTGCTGCTCGTCGGAGGTCGCACGCCCAGTTGCCGGAGCGTGTCATCGAGGTTGAAGCCGGGCATCGTGAACGTGAACGTGCGATACCCATCCTGAGCCACGACCATCCGTTCGGTTGAGGACGGAGTGAACCCCTGGTTCTCAAGCGCGAGATCGTAGGTGCCGGCCGGAAGTCTGATACTGAAGGGCGTGGTCTGAGTGAAGGGCGCCACGCCGGCGACAGTGGACGTGATGGTGACGTGCGCCCAAGGGCGCGCATCAACGACCACGAGCAGGGCAGGAGCCCACGTCGTGTTGCTGAGCGCCAGAGCCCCGGTGGGTAGCGTGGCGCGCACCTGGTAGACCGACGATTCGGCGCCAGCCTCGATCGGCACGGTGACGGGCTCGGTGCCTCGCAGTGTCACGATCTCGCCCACCGGTGCGGCTCCGCGGTACAGCCTCACGGCATCAGGCACACCGTCTACGGCGTTTCTCCGAAGGCGCAAGGCGCCTGGTCCGCCCGAGGCGCTTTCAACGAAATCGAGCTGGTATGCCTTGGGGAGGTGTGTGCTGGCCAGCACGAAAGACCCGCTGGCGAGCGCGCCGAGCACCGCCAGCACGCCGGCAGCGGTGGCGAGACCTGTGACACGCCAACCTGGCGGCGTCCAGCGGAAGGGCGCGGTGGTCACGTCCGTGGCCATGCCGGAGATGCGAGGCGGTTCGATCACCGCCTTGTCGGCACCCACGCTCGCACGAAGGGTCATCTCACGGACTTCCTCCCACAGTGGTCCCTGGTGGAGTGTGTGCAACGTGTGGATGGCCGCCGACGCGTCGCCGCCTTCCACTTCGGCCAGATGCACGCGATGCAGCGCCACCGCCGCCTCCCACCGCAGATGCGCGGCCGAACCGGCAGCGGGCTCTGAATCAGCCAGCACCTTGAGCAGGTAGGCGCGGACGCGCGCTTCGAGTGCCGGCTGATTGGTACGCAGGTCCGCGAGCGACTCGCGGATGTGTGCGTCAGACATCCGGATCGGCTGGTTGCCGGCCGTCGCGAGATGACCCGCGGTGCGCACCACGGCGCTCTCGGGAATGTCGGGCGCGAACCGCTGCCGCAGGAGCTCGAGCAGATCCACGGTGGGGTAGGGCACGAGGCTCGAGAGACGCCGCAGTTGCTGCACGTGGGCGGGTGTCACCACACGTGGTGCGCGATCCACGTGTCGGAACGCCGTGCGGTCGTCCTGCGTCAATTTTCGCGCCGCCTGGAGCAGTCCGCCGCGGGTCATGGCGACGGCTGGCAGAGGCAGCCGCATCAGCGCTTTCGGCCAGAGCGCAGAATCGGAAACAGGATTCACCCACACACGGCGGCTCTGTTCGCGAAGGGCGGTCAGCCAGCCGAGGTCGGCGCCCGCCAGACTTGCGGCCACTCCGAGTCCCGTCCCCAGGATCATGACCGGGCCGTCGTCGCGCCTTCGAAGGAGCGTTTCAAGAGGCATTGTCGGGCCATGACGTCGCGTGGCCGGCCGGCTGACATCACCGTCAAAGTACCAGCGTTCGAGGGCGATCCCCTGACGCGCCAGATCCGTGCACAGTGCGTTCACGCGGCGAGCGTGGATGTCCATTGTCTGAGAGACATCTTGCAGCACGAGAATCGGCTGGTGCCGTCGTCGAGGCTTGAAGACGAGGTGCGGCCCCATTCCAGCCCGGATGGTGGCGTGCAGCGTACGAATCACGTCGAGTTTGCCGCTTCGTTGAGTGCCCGACGGCGCACCAAACGACCGTCCAAGGATCGTGGCGGCCTCTTCGATGTCTGCGCGCGGCAATCGCGTTTCGAGGTCCTTCAGCACCAGGGTGCCGTGGAACGGGCCCGGCAGGGCGGCGAGCGCCGCGCCCCACGCGTCGCTGGTCCAGCGCCGTGTCGCCTCTCGCATGCGGCCCCACCAAAGGGCGAGAGCCGTCAGTGCGAAGACCGCCACGCCGGCGGTGATCAGCGCTTGCAGGTTTCGGCGGGAGGTGGCGGCGGGCAGGTCAACTGCGGGTGGTTCGGCCAGGGACTCAGAGACAATCTCGGAGGGTACAGGGCCTGTTGTTCCTATCGGTAACGACGGCGGCGCGAGTGGATCGATCGCTGCTGCTGCAATGTCGGGAGGCGGCGTCAGGCTGTCTCTGGCCACAAGCACCGCCGCGACGATCACGAGCAGCGCTGCGGCCGCCCAGAGGTAGCGGCTGCCGGCCAGCCGTACGCCCCTGAATTTCTCGCCGGAGTCATCGCGTGCAGGGGGCAACTCGACAGTCGCCTCAGGGTAGAACTCGTCGAAGAGCTGTTGGATCGCCTGCACTTCGTCTTCACGTCGGGCGATGAGCGCCGCCAGGCTGTTGCGCAGTTCGTGGCGGTTGGTCAGATCCCACTGCTGGAAGAGTTTGCCTGCGGCCACGTACTCGTGCAGGCCCACACCAAAGCTCTTGTCGCGCAGCGCGTCGAGGAACTCGCTGAACGGCAGCGTCTGCATGTGGTCTCTCAGGCGCCGGTCTGTCGAAGCAATCGGGCGTCCATTTCGGTCTTGAGCAACGCCTCAGGTGCGGGCGTGTCGGCGATGATCTTGCGTTCCAGGCCCTCTGCGTCGATCCCGGCCGCCGCGAGTGCGCGCACCCACGCCAGGAGTTCACCGGTGGCGGGCCGTTTCTCAAGCCCCGGCAACTCGCGGATTTGGCCGAATCGCTTGACCGCTGCTTCGAGCAGGGTCTGCGACAGGTTCAGATGCCCGAGTCGTTCGTTCAGAATCTGCCGCAGCCGATCGGCTTGCGGAAATTCGATGCGATGAAAGACGCAGCGCCTCAGGAACGGATCCGGCAGCTGTCGTTCGCTGTTGCTCGTGATGATCACCACGGGCCGCTCGGTGGCCTTGAAGATCAGATCGAGCGCCGGCACACGGAATTCCATCTGATCGATCTCGTTCAAGAGATCGTTGGGGAAGTCGCGCGGTGCTTTGTCGATTTCGTCGATGAGGACCAGACGCCGGGTGGGGGACCGGATGGCTTCGCCCAGCGCGTTCCACTTCAGATAGTGATCAGGCTGCGCCGCCCGCGTGTCGCCCGTCTGCGCGTGATAGAAGCGCAGGAGATGGTCCACCTCGTAGAACGCGTCGCTCGCCTGATGGTCGCTCCTCGTGTTGAACTGCAGCACGGGGCCCAGGCCCAACTCGGTGGCGATCGACCACGCGAGCGTGGTCTTTCCGGTGCCCGGCTCGCCCGTCACGAGCAGCGGCTGTTCGACAATCAGCGCGGTGTTGACGGCCGACACCAGCTGCGAGTCTGCCAGGTACCGGCCCTTCTCGCCGCGCGAGGAGCCCGTCTGCCCGCCAGAAACACTGCCGTCTCCGGCATAGCGGCGTGGTGATGATGTGGTACTCATTGAATGGCCTCGACCTGTTGCCAGACGTCATCAATGGTCTTGAAAATTACCTCGGGCACTGGTGGCACAGACTTGACCTCCTCGAGCATCCTGGCTTGTTGCTTCCGGGTCAGACCGCTTCCTTGCACGAAGCCGTCCAGTTCCGGATCTTCCAGTCCGTCGAGCTCCTTGAGCTCAACGATGGGCATCAACGCGGAGAAGCCATCCTTGAGTTGCGTGATGAGCCACCGCGCGCTGTCCTCGGCGCCGTCGCGGGGTGGCGTGCCCCGCAGCCATGACAGGAGCGAGCGGCCCGGCTCGGGTTGCCACTCAATCGGTTGCACGCATTTCAGCTTGCAGGCATTGGGCGCGTCTTTCAGCAGCTCCGGCAGCCACTCGGTGTAGTACTGCACGAGCCCCGGATCTCTGAACTTCGCCATGAGGAGCGGATGGAGGAGGACGAGGTTCTCCACGGCCAGCCGGCTGCCGATGGTGTCGGCCAGCAGCGTCACGTCCACCAGGGTGAGCGCCTGGGCGAGCGCCTCGAAGTACGCGTCTTTGTTCGCGGGGCGACTGGGCCAATCCACCAGCACGATGCTGCGATCGGGCCGCGTATCGAGGCGATGGAAGACGCGCTCCTTGAAATGTTCTGCGGCCTGGCCACTGGCGCCATGGACCAGGATGGTCTGGTGTTGCCTGGCGGCGGCCCAGACCACCACACCGCCCCACTGGTCGTTGCGGCCGCACAGTAACGACGGCCGCTCATCGAGGAAATCGTCCAGGGGCACCGTTTCGACACCCTCGGGCAACCGGCTCCACAGCGCGCGCAGCCGGGGGTTGTCGGGCTGATGGCTCAGGGCGCCGACGAGCAGGTCGCTCATGCGGATCAGACTAGGCGAGTGCCGT
>CAZAZR010000037.1:13563-28181 GCA_964489685.1 uncultured Solibacteraceae bacterium
GCCATGAGGAGCGGATGGAGGAGGACGAGGTTCTCCACGGCCAGCCTTTCGAGAAGGCCTGGCCGGCGATGTCCAGGGCGTTTTCGCCCTGCGGCTTCGACCGCGCCGTCAGGTCGTCGAAGCGCTGCTCAAGCGAGAGCAGGAGCTGGTCCAGATCGTTGACGGTGGGGAATGCCTCCTTCAAGGCATCCGCCAGTTCCTTGACGTCGCGCGCGGCGACGATTTTCACGTCGTGTCGGCCGCCTGGCTGTTCTGGCACGTGCCTATGCTCCACCGGCGTTTGGCAGGTGTCAAGGCTCGGGTGTCGCGATAAGGTAGCTGGCAGCATGATCGCATTCCTCCTGTGCTCGCTCTCCGTCGTTGCGTCAGGGCAGAGTGCCGGCGCGTCACCGCAGCCCGATCCCCAACTGATTCGCGTGCATGTCCAGACTGACGCCGGGGGCGTGGCGGAAGAACTCGCCGGGCGCCGCGCCTCGGTGGCCCATCTGGTCACGGCCATCGCCGGACAGAAGAAGGGGAAGGTGATCGCCGTGGTCGCCGACGAGGACACGGCGGACGTCATCGTTGAGGTCCGGGACCGGGGCGTGATCGTGCCAAAGGTCGTGATCGGCCTGGGGGCGATGGGATCGCAGCCGGGCCGCCGGGCGCCCGTGGCGCCCTCACGCACCGTCGAGTTGCGGGTCACGCTCAGGATGGCGCGGGCAGACGAAGCCTTCGAGTTGGCAAACAAGAACCGGCCGGTTGATGCCGAACCTGGGTGGAAGCAGGCGGCCGATGACATTGCGAAACAAGTGGAGCAATGGATCGCCGACCACCGCGCGGCCATCCTCCAGGCGCGGCGGTGACGAAGACAGTGATCCCCGCGCCATTGTCGAACATCCTCAAGAAGATCAGCCACACCGCATCGGCGATCACTCAGAACATCAAGTCGCCCTGCGGGGCCTGGTCCGAACCTCATCGTGAGACGGCGCGATCGCCCGTTCCGGCCATTCGTTCGTAGCAAAACCCGAGGAGATTGGCCGTCTGCCGGAGCAGGAGGAGCGCAGCCGTTCTGGCGGCGTCAGCCGCGCCCCTGCCGCGGCACGGCTGGCGACGTCGATCCCGCGAGGTCAGCGCTTTGGTGTTAAGGTGCCCACGTATGGCGTCAAGGGCGCACGAAGTCAGGAAGTACCAGTACTCCTTTGACGCAAGGGTCGGCGGCCCCGGTCGTCTTCTGCTGTGGGGTGACCTTGGACGAATCGCCGAGGTTGGCTTTGTCGCCGAAGCGGCCTCTGTTCCCGAACCGGTGATCGCTGCCGACCTCAACAGTGCCACGGTCTGGTTCAGGCGCAGCGCGCTTGCGGCTCTCGTCGATTTGCTTCGGAATCACACGCCGGTGCAGGTCACGATCAGCGATGACGGACATGTCGATGTCGTGAAGGCGCACGGACTCCTGGACAGCCTGGTGGTATGTTCCACCTGCAGCCCCGCCCTTGTGGCGGCCAAGACCAGTGGCATCCACGAGGCCATGCGGCGTCTGATCGCGTACTGTGGCGCCGACGCGTCAGTGCAGATCTGCCCCATCACCTTCCATCTCGACGGCGACAGTGCCTGCGGTGCCTACGAAAGCGGCGACACCGGTGGGTTCTCGCTCGATGCGCAGGGCCGCGGGCAGGTCTGCCTGTTCGACGTGGAAAAGGAGAATCGGGCGCTGCCGTTTACGGGGGCGAACGCCCCGTTGATTGAGGACCAGCTGCTGCCGGTGCATGAAGCGATGCACGCCTGGTTCGTCGGGCGTCAGCCGACGTACCGGATTCAGGAACCGTTCTGCAAGCTGGTGTCGTTCGTCATTTCAGAGGTGCCTGGCGGTCCGGAGTATTGCTGGTTTTTCACCTCCACGCCAGATGATCATCCGGATGTGCTGATGAAGTACCTGTGTGAGATGGGCATGACCACGGACCTGGCTGCGCAGGTGCTGGCACAGACGGCGCAAGCCGCTGCGAGCAAGGGCGCGGCCCTGACTGACGCTGAATTTGCGGATGTGGTGTCGGCGGTGATGGGGCAGGATGCGGTGCCGGCCTTTCAATCGGCCGGCATCCTGCCGTAACAACAACAGGAGCGGAGGTTCACGTGGCATTCAAGGTGCACCAGATCAAGAAGTATCAATACTCCTTCGACGCGCGGACAGGCGGCCCCGGCAAGCTCCAGCTCTGGGGCGATGCGGGCCGCATCGCCGAGGCGTCGTTTGTCAGCGAGACGGCCCAGGTGCCGGCGCCGGTGATCGCCGCTGACCTCAACAGCGCCACGGTGTCATTCAGGCGAAGCGCGCTGCCGGGTCTCATCGACATGCTCAGGAACGAGGACCCCGTGTCGGTGACCATCAACAATCAGTCGCCGGGATTCGTCTTCGTGGGCACCGGGCTGGAGCCGGTCGGCGAAGGAGAGAGCTGACATGCTCCATTCACACACGTTCGTCTTCGGGTTCGAGCAGGTCACTGTCGTCCGGCCACACGCGTCAACACCGTCTTCCAGTACTCCTGCGCACCGAAGCAGTCGCGGACGCGCACGCGCTCATTGAGCCCGTGCGCGAAGTTGTCGCTGTCCTTGACGAAGATCCCCATCACGCCGTAGGTCGGGATGCCGGCGCTGCGGGTCTGAAGCCCGTCCGTGCCGTAGGGCGCCATCATCGGAATGACCTTCGTGCCGGGATACCGCGCCTGCACGGCAGCGGTGACCGCCTCGACGACATCGTCGCGCAGGGGCGACGCGGGGCTGGGAATGGGATGCCCGAGCAGCGTGATCCGCACGCCGGGAAGGCTCGCGACTTTGTCGAGCGTGGCCTGGACGGGCGCATGGTGGCGCAGATTGTACAGCCAAGCAGTGAGATCCTCGGCGCGTCCGTGCCTCCGTGTGATCCGTCGTGAGTCCACCGGGATCGAGCCCGCCGGGGACGGCGAAGTCTGATGCTGGTTGGAGTCTGTCTGAGGCGTTGACACGGCCGCGCCGCGTTGCTCTAATCACGGCCACATGGATTCGCACCTGCCGCGGCCGTGGCTCACCCGCACCTCGCTTGCCTACTGGATGATCGTGGTCGGTGCGCTCGGCGCGTCGGTGGCGTTCTGGATTGCCCGAACCGAGCAGCAGTCGGTGGCCATGCATCGGCAACTGACACGCGGCCAGATGATTGAGCTGTCGCTGCGCCAAGCCATCGTGGGCGACTGGAGCTTCAGAGCCGCCCTCGAAGCACGACAGCGCGAGCACGGATCCCGTGTCGACGCCCTGCAGGACAACGCCACGCGTGTGAGGCCGGTCGACCCGGGCCTGGCGGGACAGTTCGACATGCAGGCGCAGCAGGAACGAATGCTGTCGCGCCTGACCGATACCCTGCTCGTGCCCTTCCGTGATGTCGTGGCGGGGCAGGACGTGCGGGCTCGGGTGGATCTCCAGGTCGCGGATGAACTGGCGCGGCTGGGATTTGGCAAGTCGTCCCTACCCGTCGACGAACCACACACGACAGGTGATCCTCGGCACGACGTGTCGGAGGCCGGACCTTCAGGTCCGGCGAGTGACAGACGGGCACCGACGTTCGAGTCGGTGGTGACCGCCAGGGAACTGCCGGTGTGGCGGCCCTTCGCTGAGGAAATTCACACCTTGCACCACCACGTGCCACTCTTGGCGGCAGGGGTGGTCTTGTTTGTGCTCTCGCTGGTCTGCCTCACGGCCGCCGATCTGCTCAGTCGCCTGTCGCGATTGGCCAATGCGGCCCTGATGCTCGGTGCCGTCACCGCCAGTGGAGCGGTGGTGTCGGTGCTGTGGTGGGATCTGAGCGTGTGGCGGCCGATGCTGGTCGCCGGCGTCTTTGCCGTCGTGCTGGCGCTGGTGTTTCGAGCCACAGGCACGTTTTCGCACAGCGGCGAGGGTGAGACCGCGCACCCACCGGAGATCGAGCCCCACCACTTCCTGGGTGTCCACGTGACGCTCAAACACGGAATAGACGTGTTGCGCGAGCAGGTCATGCTCGGGCTTGTCGCTGGCACCGTGCTCCTCAGCTCGGTCGTCGGCTGGTGGTTTGCCTCGGCGCAGACCGCCGCAAATGGGGCCACGCATCGCGCCTTTGCCACCGAGGTCCAGATCAACAACCTCGACGCTGAGCGGTGGCTCGATGCCAGCGCCAATCTCATCACGCCGACGCTGGAACTGTTTCACGCGCGCATGCGTTGCGCGTATGCCACGCAACTGGCCGCGCTTCCGCCGGACGGCTCCAGCGAACACGGCCGGGCGCTGTTCGCGCGCGACCGCGAGCGCGACTGCGGAGCGCTGACGACGACCCAGAACACGGCGAGGGCCGAAGTCGTGGACCGTGTGGACTTTGACTCTGCCGCGTACCCGGGCACCGCACTGTTTGCGGACGTTCGCAACCGCGGCCCGTTTAATCCCGCGCACCTGTACGCGCTGGGTGATGGTTACATCAGTGAAGCGGATCTGTGGGAGCGCAAGGCCGTCACGTATGTGCTGGGGCTGACGCTCTTCGCCATTTCGTTGTACCTGCTGGGCCAGGCGATGGGCATGGGTGAAGGCGCGGCGTCGACGGTGCTGGCCGTGTGTGGATCGCTGCTCGCCGTTGGCACATTTGGCTACGCGGTGACCGCGTATCGGCGTCCCGTGATGCCGGAACTCGCCCGTTCGGAGGCGTGCCGGGCGGAAGGATCGGCCGTGGAAGTGGCCGCGATGTTCTACGGGCGCGGACGGGCCCTGTTCGAGATGGCCACGACGGGCGCCGACTATGAGAAAGCGGCGGAGGCCTTTGGGTGCGCGCTTGAGGCGCGACCGGGCTTCGGCCGCGCGCAATATGACCGCGCGCGCGCCGCATCGCTCATCAGCCAGGGTGATACCGACAGCTCGTACACGAACTTTCCCACGCGTGGCCGGGTGGCTGAAATCAGGGCGTTGCAGGCCGAGATGCTGCGCGAACTGGAACGCGGCCACTGGACGCCCACGACGCGGCTGCTCAATGGACACGGGTTCAACTCGATCCTGGCGTCGCTTGTCGCCGCCGACCTTCCGATGCTCGACGAGGCCATCGCCACCCTCGAGCGCGCGATCACCAGCAGCGGCATCGGCACGCCCGAGGGCATCGTCGATGCCGTCACGCTCAAGGCCGCGCCGGCGGGCGAGCTGGACGTCAACCAGATGCTTTATACCAACCTCGGCCTGGCACGACTGGCCCGGGGCAATCGCGACGCCGCGATGAAGGCGTACCGCGCCGCGGTGGATGGCCTTCGGCTGTCGGAGAATCGGCCGTTGATTGCCAGCTCTCTGAGCGACCTCAACATCCTCGAGTCGCATTGCGCCACGCTGCACGGCGACAACTCCGCCACGTGTGGCACCGTGGCGGCAGGCATCAAGGATGCGCGACGGCTGCTGCTGGTGGGACGTACACCGACGGCGACGCGACCGAACGGCCCCGCGCTGACCAGTCCGGAGGTGTGGATTCGGGCTTCTCGAGTGGGCTGGACGGCGAAACTCGCAGGCTTCGATCCGTCGGCCGACGTCCTGGCCGTCGTCTGGTCGGCGTACTCGGACGAATGGAAGACGTGGCGTGTGGTGCAGCCACTGTTCAATCCGGTGGAGTCAAAGCGGCTCGCCGGACTCAATTATCCTCAGCAGGTCTCGCTCTACAGCGCCTTCCCGTCGTACTGCCTGCCGGAAGGGCGGTACCGCGCCGAGTTCTTCCTCAACGGCGAACGGGTGGAGACCGACAAGAGCCTTGAGATGGACGTTCGCGGCTTCAAGGACTATCGCTCGCGTGAGCTTGATGTGGCCTTGTGTGTGCCCGGTGACTGGACGCGTTCGTCCATGCGCGGGTCAGGAGAGAGCCGCTACCTCCTGCAGGCCTTCTCCAACGCACAGGGGCGTTCTGCGCTGTACCTGTTCACGCTCTTCACGGAGCGCGACGGAGCTGACTTCGAGCGTCAGTCGATTGAGCGCGCATGGACGCTGATGAAGCGCTTGTCCTCGTCGCCGCCCAACGATGAGGCGTTCCACGCGGCCGTGGATAGATTCCGGGGCTGTGACGAGCCAATTGAACCCAATACCGTACTCTCTCGGGTCTGGCGGTCCACCGACGGGCTCGCGCACGTGGCGTTGGTCATCGGCGGCGCGGCGCCTGGCGGACAGGCGTGCGAGGCGCTCGAATCGATCGGCAGCTACTACGGTCGCGACAACGCGCAGGTGCTGCGCCGGACGCGATAGCGCGCCCGCGCGACCGTGGCACAATGGCGCGTGCCCTCCTTGAGCGCCGGCAGCGCCCGCAGGACCGCATCGTCGCTCTCACCGAATGCCAGGTCGACATCGATCGTAGACTCGCGCCAGCCCTCGAGCACCGCCGTACTGCCGCCAACCAGATAGACCTGCAGAGCACCTCGGGCCTCGCGGGCGAGGGCTCGCATGAACGCCCGTAGCCGGGGGGCGTCTACCGATTGACGCATGCCAGGGCTCGCTCGAAGCTGACGAGTCTCCGAAGCAGCGCGTTGTACTGCGAGTGAGCGGCGTTACCGTATTTGGCGGCGAGCAGCGAGTAGAGCGCGTGCTCCGGAGATGTCTGAGTGTCACCCTGCGAGACATCAAGTGCATGCGCACGAAGGTTGGTCGCGCCGACCCGGACGAGTGCCGCCTCGATTGACTCGACGCCGGCCTGCAGGTCGCGGAGCCCTGTGGCCACCAGGTCGCCACCCGGCAGCGCGGTAAAGTCGTGGTGTCCCACCACGCGATTATAGCGGCGAGAAGGACAGGCCGAGGCGGTGCAATCGGGCGTGCCGGTTGGCTTCCCTTGACAGTCAGAAGGAACCCGAGCCACCTTACTCCTGTCAAACAGGAGGAAGCGCGAGATGTCAGCCGGCACCCCCGTAATTTCAGGCACGCTTGACTTGTTGATTCTTCAGACCCTGGCCGATGCTCCAATGCACGGGTGTGGCATCTGGATTGTCTCGGAGTGGGACGTCACCGAAAGCCATAGGCGAGCGAGGTACTATCGGCTGACCGCCAGCGGGCGGCGCCAACTCGCGCGAGAACGTGACCGCTGGGCGCGCGCAGTCGAAGCTGTGGGCGGAGTCCTCACCCCGGTGAGGAGCTGAAATGTCGTGGCTTGACGGTCTCCGTCACCGGTTCCATGCGCTGGCCGCCCGCAGGCGGGTCCGGACTGAGCGCGACGAGGAATTGGCTTTCGTAGATCGATTCACGCTCGTTCCCAAGCATGCACGTAGAATAACGTGTGAACAATGCGAGACCACCGGTGGTTGCGCCGATGACCGGTCAGCGTGTCTCGGTTGTCCTCGCCCTCGACACATGGGAAACCGGTATCGAGGCCATCGAGGCCCTTCGGCGGCAGACCATCGCCGGGCACATCGAGGTGGTGCTGGTGGGCCCCGGGATTGTCGTGCCACCGGGTGCCGCCCACGGGTTTGCGGCAGTGCTCACCGTGGAGTGCCCGATCCATCCGCTGTCGGTCGCCCGCGCGCGAGGGATTCGGGCCGCGCGTGAAGCGGTTGTGTACATGGCGGAGACGCACGGGTTTCCTCAGCCAGACTGTCTCGAGCGCCTCGCCGACGCCCTGGGTGGGGAGGTGGTCGCGGCGATGCCGCAGATCGTGAACGCGAACCCCGAGACCTCGCGATCGTGGGCCAGCCTCTTCGCCACCTACGGCGCCTTCACCGGTGACCGCGCGCGTTCGGCTTCGTACGTGGCCCTGCATAACGGCGCTTTTCGTGCCACGTTCCTCCAGCGGATGGCCGCACGCCCGGAGGATCTGGTGTACGGCGTTGGTCTGACCCAGACGATTCAACGCGAGCACCTGCAGGCGGTGTACGTGCCAGACGCGGTGGTTCCACACCTCAACGTCGAGCGCCTCGCCGGAGTGGTCATGGACAGGGTCGTCGGCGGCCGGTTATGGGCGGGGATTCGATCACGTGGGTGGTCGGGACCTCGGCGTGCCGTTCACGCGGCCCTGTTCCCGATTGGGGCTGCAGTGATGACGTGGCGTGTCCTTCGCTCCGACGGGTGGAGAAGGCATCGAGGCTCCACACCTTGGGGCGTCTCCGCGCTGGTCGCGATATGGGCCGGGCTCCAGTCGTGTGGCGAGGTGGCAGGGTACGTGACCGGTCCCGGCGACTCGGAGCGGCGCCACCTGCCGCTCGAGTTGCACCGCCGCGCATACATGCGGCGACCGATTGGCCGAGGCTCACTCCAAGGGAGCCAACAGCGAGAGAAGGCATCCACACGAGTGAGACTGAGGCAGGGCCGCTCAACCCAGTAGCTGGGCCAGCCCGGACTTGAGCCAGGCCGGAAGGTTCTTCTGCGAGCCAAGGCCCGGAACGAAGTCGGAGTCATCGGCTACGGTCAGTTGGTCGAGGACAAGCGGTTTGACGATTGCCGACAGCGGCTTTGACCCGGCGCCGGCCAGTGTGCGAGCGCCGACCAGTTCTTCGCCGAACTTCATGCGCGCCCGTACCGCGGTGCCGGTGTCCTGCAGTTCGTCGAGCGCCAGTTCCCAGACGGGCCCGCTGTCGAATGCACGGGCCAGCGCCCTGGCGGACTTCGGCTTCTCGAGATCTCTGGCCAGGGCGGGAAGTGTCGCGAACGCCTCACGGAGAATGCCCTTGGCGTCCGACAATGTGATCTGGCCGACTTGAGGATCCTGCTCGTCTTGCTTGAGGTACAGCTGCCGGCTGGCGGCGCCAATCGTGACGGTCTCAGCGCCGGTCACTCCGAGCGCCTTGAGCAACGTGGTGGTTCCGAAACGGGGAACGCCGTTGACGGTCACGAGCGAGATGTCGTGTTCCTTCGCTTCGATCAAGTGATCGAACGGGTCGCCGGTTGTGCCTTTCACCACCAGCAGATCCGCGCGTTTGCCGTCCTCAAGTGATCCCAGCACGGCATCCCACTTCAGAATCTGCGCGCCCGTGCGTGTGGCCATCGCGACAATCTCTTCCGAGGTGAAGATGCCGCCGCCGTTGTCACTGAAGAGCTTGGCGACCTTCAGCTCGCCCAGCAGATTCTTGCTGCCCGATGGTGACCAGTCAGAGCCGAGGCCAATGCGCACGCCGTTGGCCTTTGCCGCCGCCACGTCGGCGGTGCCGCCGTAGAGGAGAAGATTCGACAGCGGCGACCAGATCATGGCTCCGCCGTTGGTGCCGTAGATTTCCATGTCGGCGGTGGTCAACCCCGCGGCATGGATGCCTGCCAGTTCAGGCCGGATGGCCCAGTCGCTGTCGGAGATCTGCAGGGCCTGGAAGTGCTTGCGCGCCGTCGCATCCTTGCCTTCGGAAAGGTGCAGCAGGAAGCAGCTTTGTTTCTTGAGCCGCTCGAGAAATTGCTTCGGGGTTCTTCCGTCCACGTCGGCGATCCGGGTGGCGGCTTCAGGCAGGGCCGCTTCGTCCGTTTGCTCAACGTTCCGTACGATGCCGCGGTAGTAGCGCCGCACCCCGGCGTTGCTGAAGAGGGCGACGCCCTGCGTCGTGGTGACGCCGGCCACCAGGCACTTGGCTTCGACGAAGCGAATCACCGCTGGAAGCAAGTCCGGCGTCTTGCCCACGATGTTCATCGGGCCAGAGACACGTTCCCGATACTCCGGAATACCCGCCCATTGATCGCGATTGGTATAGGTGCGCGGCACCTGCCACAGTCGTAACGCGTTGTAGGCCAGGTGATTGTGCAGCTCGATGAGCCCCGGATAAATCGTCCCCTTGGTCTTGACCACGGCGACACCGTCAAACCCCTCGGGCGCCGGCGCGGCCGCGGCCTGCACGCGAACCAGGATGCCTTCCTTGATGTACAGCCGGCCAGGATTGATGACCTGACGCGAGGCGGCCATCGTGACAATGCGCCCTTCAAGAATCATCGTCGGGCCGGTGAGTGGATCGATGATTGGTTTGTTCGCCATGGGTGTCTTCGCTGCAATAGGAGCTGTTACAGGACGATGGACTTGGGGACGACGACGTGAATGGTGCGCCGCTTCAGGAGCGGTGTCTTGCCCACGCGAGTCGCCCAGGCGTCTTCCGTGGCCATCCAGGGGGGCGTTCCGGCCGGCAGGTCCGCCATCGGGATATCGGGAAGATCGCCGGGCAGGAACACCTGGCCGTAGGCCGGAGCCGGCGCGCTGTCGTGATGGGTGACCGACGTGGCGAGGGCGGCAATCGCGGCATTCCATGCCGTCAGCATTTGCGCGGTCAGCATCGCCAACTTGGCTTTGTCGCCCTTGGAGCCACTGATGGGCGACGTGGGATGGGGCACGTGTTGAAAGGGCATGGCAGGACGCCCCAGCGCGTCGGGCGAACCGAGCCATGCGGTCCACGCCTTGTCAGCCAAACCGCCGAATGCCACCACCCCTTCGATGGGACTTGAGTCGAGAATCGCCTTCAGCCATCGATTGCGGTACGTCGTGATCGCCGCGTCCTTGATGTGGGCCGCGCCGCCCGACTGTCCATAGACGCTGTACAGGAACGCATTGATGACGACATAACTTGTCGTCACGCCAAGTCTGGCCATGAACCCTTGCACCCGTTTGCCGGCCGCGCCCACGAGAATGCGGCGGGCGACGACCTCGTGCTGCGCGGGGTCCTGGCCGATCGCCAGCAGCCGCGCGGTGCCGTCGAGCCGACCCCGATGAAAGACGGGACCCCACTCCGTACGAAAGGCCAGCGCTGGATACGTAGGATCAGCCGGGTAGTCGCGGACCAGCGAGGCGAAGGGCTCGGCGGCGTAGCCCGGACAAAATGACGTTGGCATCTGGACCTCCTGGCGCGAGTGAGCCCCATGTTAACTGCAAGGAGCCCGAAGTTGGAGCCAATGAGCGACGTTGCCGTTTGGGGTTCGCACGACGCTGTGTGCGATGGTGACAGATCAGCGCCGGCGAGTCCGGCGTCGTCAAGCACCAGGTTGTCTCGGAAGGCCTGTGCGAGCGCGTTGTTGGCGGTCCTCGCTACTTCAATGGTCGCCTTCGTGTGCTGCTCCGGTGCCAGTGTCTCACGCACATTGGTCTGCTGCGTGAAATCGACGACAAGACGTTCGATCAGCCGTTGCAGTTGTTCGCCGTGCGTCCCAGGCCAATCAGGAATGACGAGGCATGGGGCAACTACGAGCTGTCAGGAGATCGCCACACGTCCACGCCGAATGAACCCACATGGCCTCCTATTCGAGTATCGGCTGGCTCAGGGCGCAAGTGGCAGCGCGAGGAGGGCGAGCGGTCGAGAATCCCGGCCGCTCTCGTGCCCTGCCCGATAGATGCTCTCGGCCTTGAAGTTCAGGCCGAGCTACGTACCTCTGCGCCTCTGCGCCTCTGCGCCTCTGCGCTTCAGTGTGAGCCGTCGTGATCGCGACTACCGCCGCGGCCCGCGGTCACGGGCACCACCGCGGCCACCGCGATCGTCCGCACGTGGAGCAGGCCGTCGCCTCAGTCTTTGGTGACTGGGATCGTCGACAGGAACCGCCACAGACCCGCCAGCAGTGGCAGGGGGTCGTCATAGGCACCAAGCGCCCAGGCCTCCGCTCCGCGAATCGAGGTCAGCCAGTCACGGAAACTCAGGTCGCCCGATGTCCGCAGCGCCAGGTAGGCCTGAATGTCCCACTCCTCATTGACGTACCTGACCCCGGGTCTGGCGCGTCCGACGTCACTCTCGAGATCGGCACCCTGCAGGTACTGATACCCCAACCAGGGGAAGTCCACGCCGGCGCTGATCGCCAACTGGTTCCCCGAGGCCGTCCTCGGATTGCATTCAATCAATCGAAAGGCCTGGGTGCGTACGTCCCACTTGAATTCCACGCACACGAACCCTCGATAGTTGAAGGCTCGCAAGAGACGCGTGCTCAATTCCGCCACCTCAGGGGCGTCCACGGTCACTTGTACCGACCCATCACCGAACTGCTGCGGGTACTGGCGCAGCTTGCGCTTGGTGACCCACGCCCGCTCACGCATCTGATCGTCCCAAAAACCCAGATAGCCAAAAAGGGCGCTATCACCGCCGGGCACGATCTCCTGCAGCATGAATGGAATGTTGAAGGGGGCCAGGTGTTGATACGCCGAGATGAGCTCGGAGGCCGACTGGGTCACAAGAACCTTCTTGCCCGGCATGAACCTGCGCGCCGATTCCGACTGACACGGTTTGAGAAGGCAGGGGTAGGAAATGTTCGACGACAGCTGCCGCACGTCGGCTACCGACTCCGGGTAGTGAGTCTCGGGTATTGAGATGCCGACCTGTTGCGCAGTCTCGTACTGCAGCCGTTTGTTCACGATGTGCGAGAGCGCGTCCTCATCCGCCAACACAAACCGGAAGTACCGCTTCAGGGTGTCGCGATGGCGCGCGATCAGTTGACAGGAAACATCAGATGTCGGGAAGAGCACCCCGGGAGCGTCGAGGCGCGCACCCACATAGTCGAGAAGCTCCAGCCATTCGTCGGGGCGTTCATCGGCTGGCGCGAGCCTGATGAACCGCGCGTAGCGCGTGTACGCGCCAAGGAAGCGATGGCTGTCGAGCATCAACACCGGAACGCGTCGTCGCCCCAGACTGCGCGCAAAGCTCAGACCGTTCACGGAACTGTCCATGACGACGGCCAGGGGGGCCTTGTTGCGTTGAGCTGTGAGCCATCGGTCAACGCCGACAAGCGATGATCGGGCGGAGTCGGTCACGAAATGACCCCAAGCGTCCGCAGCCGGAAACGAATCGTTGCCCAGCGCATTCGCGCGTGGGTGGGTATCCAGTCGCGCTTGTTGGAGGCGTTGAGTCGGGCGACGAGAAACCAGAACCCCTGATGCGCCTTCCAGAAATATCGCTCCATCGCGGAGAGGTTGTGCCTGCGGCCTTCGGTTTCGTACCCAAGTTCCTCCAGCAGTGTTCCGGCAATCGACTCAAAGACCGCGCGGTCTCTGACGGACATCTGTTGTTTCCACTTTTGCTGGTTCGATGTGACGATGGTCTCTCTGGCCACGTCGAGCGTGTGGTCCGGGCCAAACACCCTCTTGACGGCCTTTCGTTCGAGATAATTGGGCCGAAGGACCGCCGGTGAAAACGGCTCGTTCAGGAAATCGCACAGGTGCCGCAACGTCGATTCCGGATCGGCAATCAGTGATTCGTAACGCACCTCAGTGTACTGGTGCGCCGGCAGTGTTGCGCCAATCTCGCGGCCCACACTCACCCGGCGCTTCCAGTTCATTGCGGCGATGAAGACGTTTCGGGCCTGGCCGGAGGGGTGCGTGAACTGCGACAAGGCGACGTCGCGGCCATCGCGGTAAATGTGAATGATTTGGCAGCTGGGGAAGAGTGCAAGCAACGTCGGGATATGAAGGACATAACTCGGCGTCTTGTCTCCCCAACGTTCTTTCTGTTCCTTCTGGGCGTAGGCTCCGAAGAGCCGGGACACGACCGCTTGAAAACTGCGGCAGTCCGCGAACGACTCGGGTGTGATCGAGAGACCCCATTTACGGACCCACCACAGACTGAGCAGTATCCGGGCAAGCTGGCAGGCCTCGGGCGAAGAGGTCGGGTCACCGTAGGCCCGGTAGAACATGGGAATGAAGTGCGATTCGTCGGGAAACGCCATCCGTGGATGCGCGCGCAACAGGTTGCGCAGCAGGCTCGTCCCACTGCGACCACAACCGACGATGAAAACAGGGGAGGGGCTCGTGGATGTCACTCTTGTCATTCTCAGCCCCTCTGGTGGTCTGGTACAGACTATCTTCAAGCGCGTCCTCGCCTACTCCACGGTCTCGCAGCTGGGGTACATGTTCCTGGCGATGGGTGTGGGGGCCTTTGCGGGTGGCGTGTTCCATCTCTCTACCCACGCGTTTTTCAAAGCGCTGCTGTTTCTCGGATCGGGCGCCGTGATCCATGCGCTGCACGGCGAGCAGGACATGCGCTACATGGGCGAGGACATCAGGGAACTGGGGAACTGGGGAACTGGGGAACTGCTCTCGTAGCGCGGCCTGGGTCTCAAGGCCGCGAAGCTCGGCGCGCTTGAGACCCAGCGCGCCCTACGTACGACGCACATGAGGAGAACACATGAAGCGCATGACGACTCGCGACTCCGCCAAGTGAGAGCCATCTGGCGCCGCCTTCGGAGTGCCGCCCGTGATGTCGTCGACGCGCGCCCGTTCCGCGCGCGCAACGCACACAACAAAGGAAAGCCGGGCACGCGTCGACGTGGCTCAGCGCTGCCCGGCTATTGATGTTCTCGGCCTTGAAGTTCAGGCCGGGCTACGTACCTCTGCGCCTCAGTGTGAGCCGTCGTGATCGCGACTACCGCCGCGGTCCGAGGTCGCGATCCCGGCGCGGCCCACGGTCACGGTCGCCGCCACGACCACCGCGGTCATCACCACCGCCGCCCGAAGGTCCGTGCGCGTCGCCACCACCGGGATACTTCGGCGACGTGCCTCGCCTTCCTTCAGCAGTACCTTGCGGCTAGAACCGCCGTTTCCGGTCGCCTATCCCCACAGCGCGGGCGCGGGCCAACTGATCAGATCCTCTTTGTAGATGAGCGGCGACCCGCGATCGGCGGAAAGCAGTAACGGGCTGTCGAGATCGACGATATCGGCGTGGCGGGCGATGAGGAGGGCGGGCGCGATGGCCAGTGATGTGCCGAGGTTGCAGCCC
>CAZAZR010000038.1:0-394 GCA_964489685.1 uncultured Solibacteraceae bacterium
AGCAGGAGGCGGCGGCGCGTCCGGCGGATGGTAGCGTATGAGCAGGAGCTCCGACATGCGGACAATGACTGAGGTCACGCGGGTGATCGTGGTGGTGTTGGTCGTCGGCGCAATCAGCGCCTCGACGTCCGGCTGTTCCTACAACCGCTTCACGACGCAGGAAGAAGCGATCAAGGGTCAGTGGGCGCAGGTCGAAAACCAGTTGCAGCGCCGCAGTGACCTGATTCCCAACCTCGTCGAAACCACCAAGGGTTTCGCACAACAGGAGAAGGACATCTTCATCGCCGTGGCCGATGCCCGCGCGAAGATGGCCGGTGCGTCCACACCCGCGCAGAAGATCGCCGCCGCAACCGAGGAGTCCAGTGCACTCACGCGACTGCTGGTGGTGGTGGAG
>CAZAZR010000038.1:404-27483 GCA_964489685.1 uncultured Solibacteraceae bacterium
CCGATGCCACATTCGCGCGCCTCATGGATGAGCTGGCGGGCACCGAGAATCGCCTCTCGACCGAACGCGTACGCTACAACGATCGCGTGAGAGAGTACAACACGGAGCGGCGCAAGTTCCCCGGCAACGTGACCGCCAAGATGTTCAGCTTCGCCGAGTACCCCTACTTCGAAGTGGCCGCCGACGCGAAGGCGGTGCCCAAGGTCAACTTCGGGAAATGATTCGCGACGTCCTCCTGGCCGAATTCGATCACGAAATGGCGGTGACCCGCCGCCTCCTCGATCGATGCCCGGCCAGCTTTGACTGGACGCCTCATCCGAAGTCGTTCACCCTCGGCGCGCTCGCCACCCACCTTGCGCGGCTCCCGCGCTGGGGCGAGTGGATTCTGGCCCGCGACTCGTATGATCTCGTGATCGATCACGCCCCCACGCAGCCTGCGCTGGCTGCACTGCCTGCCGTGCTCGACGCTTTTGACCGCAGCGTGCGCGCCGTCCGCACCGCCATCGTCGGCACGAGCGACGCGGAACTGGCGGCGCCGTGGTCGCTGCGGCGCAACGGCACCACACTGATGACGCTGCCTCGGATGTCGGCCTTCAAGACCTATGTGGTGAATCACACCATCCACCACCGTGGGCAATTCACGGTCTACCTCCGCATGCTGGACATTCCTTTGCCGGCCATCTACGGTCCCTCAGCCGACGAGCCCATGTGAACACGGCCACGAAGATCGCGGGCGTGCTCGTCTTCGTTGTGCTGGCCACCGCCAATAGTGGCGGCTACCGCTATGGTGTCTCCGACCAGGCGTTTTATCTGCCGGCGGTGAACCACCACCTGACGCCAGACCTGTTTCCTCGCGACGCCCCACTGCTCGACGCACAGGCGCGGTTGATTGCGTCCGATGAATTGATGGCGGCAGTCGTGAAGACGACTGGCACGTCCCTCCCACTCGTTGCGGCCATCTTGTACCTGCTGACTCTGGTGCTGTTGATCGTGGCTGCGGCGGCGTTCGCCAGGGGCCTTGGGTATTCCTGGTGGGCGGTCGCACTGTTTGGGATCCTGCTGACATTCCGTCACCGGATCGCCAAGACCGGCGCCAATTCGCTCGAAGGCTACATGCATCCGCGCGAGCTGGCGTTTGCGATCGGCGTCGCGTCACTCGCCTGTGTTGTTCGAGGGCGCCACGCCCTCGCCCTGGCCCTTGTCGTCGCGTCTGCCGTGCTGCACCCGACCACGGCCCTGTTCTTCGGGTTGGTGGTGGGCGTTGCCGCGTTGGGCCGCCGAGGCCGCGCTCCTGGCATCGCGGCCGCAACGGTGCTCGTTGTCGCAGTTGCCCTCTTGGCGGTGGTCGCTGGCCCCCTGTCAGGACGCCTCGGGACCATGGATGCCGAGTGGCTGCAGGTGTTCGAAGCGAAGGACTACCTCTTCCCCGCCCAGTGGCCTCTCGACGCGTGGCTGATCAACCTCGCCTACCCGCTGGTCATCGTCGCGATCTGGCGCACGCGGGTTCGCCGTGGCGTGGCGGTGCCCCATGAGCGCGGCCTCGTCATCGGGTTGGTCGCGTCGGTCATGTTCTTCCTCATCTCTGTGCCCTTCACCATGGCCGAGGTCGCGCTCGCTGTGCAATTACAGATCACTCGTGTGTTCTGGATTCTCGACTTCGTGGCCGTCGCATCGATCGCGTGGTGGCTGACGCAGTCGCGTCAGGTGGCGATGGTGGCGTTGGCCGTGTGTCTGGCCGGCTCGGCCGCGCGCGGGTACTACCTGCTCGAAGTCGATCAGCCCGAGCGGCAGCTCGTACGCGTCGATCTGCCGGACACACCCTGGATGGACGCGATGCGCTGGCTCGCCACGCAACCGTCGGATTGGCATGTGCTTGCCGACCCCGGTCATGCGTGGAAGTACGGCATCAGTGTCCGGGTGGGCGCAGGCCGGGACACGCTGATCGAATCGGTCAAGGACAGCGCGATCGCGATCTACGATCGAGACATCGCCATGCGCGTGGCCGACCGGACATTTTTCACCAGCGAGTACGATCAGATGTCCACGGCCCGTCTGCGCATGCTCGACGAAAAATACCACCTTGACGTCGCGGTGGTGACGGCCGGGCGCGCGCTCGATCTGCCGCTGCTCTATCGCAACGCGGAATTCGCGGTGTACGATGTCCGCTGAGTCGGCCTTTGTGCCCGCGCGCGGTTTGTCGGCCGGGCACGTCATCACGATCTACGCGTGGGCGCGCGACCGCACCTACCCTGGCCTGCCCACACCCGAGACGCGGCTGATCCGCGTCGATGCCGAAAGCCAGGTACGCGCGGACTGCTACTGGCAGGACCATCGGAACGCCTGTCCAACGCTCGTGTGCCTCCATGGCCTGGAGGGTTCGTCCGAAAAGCACTACATGCGCGGGCTGGCGCACAAGGCATTGCGGCGCGGCTGGAACGTGGTGCTGCTCAACCAGCGCAATTGCGGCGGCACCGAGCACCTGACACCAGGCCTGTACCACTCTGGGCTGACGGCGGATCCGGTGGCAGTCATCAGAGCGCTGGTATCAGCCGAAGGACTGAGTCGCTTTTCGGTGGCGGGCTATTCACTGGGCGGCAACATCGCGATCAAGCTCGCAGGTGAACTTCCCGACATGCCCGATTTGCCTGTGGTGTCGGTGGCCGCCGTCTGCCCCACCATCGACCTCGCCCTGTGTTCCGAGGCGCTCCAGTGGCGGCAGAACCGGCTGTATCAGTTGAACTTTCTCAAGGGACTCAAGGCCCGGATGCGCCGCAAATCCCGCGCGTACCCCGGCCGCTACAACCTCGCGCCGCTCGACCGCATCCGCACCATCCGCCAGTTCGACGACACCTACACCGCGCCGTCACACGGCTTCGGCACGGCCACCCGATACTACGAACTCGCCAGCGCCCTTCGTGTGGTCGGGCGCATCACGATTCCGGCGCTCATCATTGCGGCACGCAACGACCCGTTCGTGCCCGTCTCGCAATACCAGGTTGCCGACATCCGCACTAACCCCAACATCCACGTCAGCCTCCAGCGCCACGGCGGCCACTGTGGCTTCGTCGGCCGCCCAACAGCCGACAGTGACGGCTACTGGGCCGAACAGACCGCGGTGGACTTCGTCACCAGAACGAACTAGCGAATGCGCTTGCCGTTCTTGATCACCAGGTCCACGTCCTGCAGCAGGTTGATGTACTTCAGCACGTCGCCGCGCACGGCGATGATGTCCGCGTACTTGCCCGGTGTAATGGTGCCGACTTCGCGGTCCTTTTTCATCATCAGCGACGGCCAGTAGGTGGCGCTGCGGATGGCTTCCATCGCGGGAATGCCCATCTCACGCACCCACACATCGAGTTCGTTCCAGGTGGACTGGCTGTGGAAGTTCATGGGGATGCCGCTGTCGGTGCCGATGAGCAGCGTGGCGCCCGCGTCGCGCAGTTGGGTGACTTTCCGCTTCAGTGTCGGCTTGCGGGCCGGCGTGAGCTGGAAGTAACTCAGCTCGCCTGGTTTGCGCAGTGACTGACGGATGTCGGCGACGATATCGGCGCCCAGACCAAGCGTCCAGGAGGGGTCATCGAGCATCTCCGGATGGTCGCGCTGGTATTCGTAGTTGAACAGCCCCTGGACGGTGGGCGTCCAGAAGAACGGCCCCATGCTCATCTTCGCCGACCGCTCGCGAATCATCGCGATGATGTCTTCGGGATACTCAGGCGCCGTCGCCAGGCCCGTATGTTCGAAGTTGTCCACGCCAACCCGCATGCCCAGCCGGATCTCTTGTGGCCTGTGCGAGTGGCCCACCACCGGAAGACCGTTCGCATGCGCCTCGTCGACCACGGCAATCACCTCGGCCTCGGTCATCTGATCCTGGTCGATCAGCTTGATGACATCGACGCCGGCCTTCGCCAACTGCCGCACCTTCGCACGGCCATCGTCTACCCCATTGACACCCCAGCGGAAGTCTTCGGTGCCCGGATACGGCGCGTGCTGAATGAACGGACCAGACACGTACAGTCGCGGTCCAGGAATCTCGCCCCGGTTGATCGCGTTCCGCACATTGATGCTCGGCCCGAGCGGTCCTCCCAGATCGCGCGCCGACGTCACTCCGGCCAGCAGCAGCTGATGGGCCGAGGACGGCATGATTTCTTTTTCGAAACGCGCCGGATAGGTCTTGTCCCAGTGCGTGTAATCGGAGTGCCCGTTGATCATCAGGTGCACGTGCATGTCCCACAAGCCTGGCAACACCGACATGCCCTCGGTAGAAATCACCTCGGCACCAGCGGGTACCGCGAGTGTGCCCACCATACCGACGGCCGTGATGCGCTCGCCCGACATCAGCACCACACTGTTGTGAATGGGCACACCGCCAAACCCGTCGATAAGCGTGCCACCGACCAGTGCCGTGAGCCGCCCACCTGGCTGCGTCACCGGCTGGCCAGCGGCATCCACGCCCCCACCCAGACCCACGGCCACCACAAGCCCAATCGCCGCCACCAAGGTCGTCAGCAAAGTGTTCATGGGGGCATGGTAGCAAAGCCGCACTGCTCAGCCGCGAGCAATCGCGCCGAGGGCCGTCACCAACGCGTCGAGGTCGGCCGTGGTCGTGTAGAGCTGCGGCGTGACGCGTACGCCACGAACCGGACCGGTATTGATGGCCACCGTGTAGATCCTGTGCGCGTCGAAGAGCGTCGTGGCGAGTTGTTGCGGCGTGAGCCCCGTGACGCCGACGTTGGCGATGGCGCACGCGCGGTTCCCGCTCGGCGTATTGAGATAGACCTTCGGGATGCCGCGCACCTTGTCGGTCCAATACTGCTGCAGATACCTGAGTCGTGCTTCCTTCCGCGCCGCTCCCACCATCGTGTGGAACCGGATGGCGTCACTGATCGCGAGCACCGTCCAGGTGGGTTTGGTGCCGCTCCGCTCCAGCTTGCGGATGTCATCGACGGGCCTGGAGGTGTCGCCAAACAGCGGCCAGACGTCTTTGATCTTGTCTTTCCTGACGTGCAGCAGACCGGCACCCAGAGGCGTGCACAACCACTTGTGCAGGCTGACGCCGAGGAAGTCGCCGTCAAGGTCGGGAATCTTGTAGTTCACCTGCGCGAACGAGTGCGCCGCATCAACGATGACCGGCACGCCGCGGGCATGGGCCATGGCCGCAATCTTCTTCACCGGCATGATCTGCCCGGTGATGTTGATCATGTGCGAGACCAGGATGACTCTGGTGCGTGGCGTGAGTGCGCGCGCATAGACGTCCACAAGTTCTTCGTCGCTCGTCGGGTGGAGGGGCACGTCCACCTCGATGCACTTCAGGCCATGCCGCAGCCCTTCCTGCCGGAACTGCTCGAGCATCGAGCCGTAGTCCTGGTCGCACATCACGGCTTCATCACCGGGGGCGTACGTGAGGCCGTGGATCACCGTGCCGAGCGACTCAGTGGTGTTGCGGGTGATGACCAACTCGTCTTCGGGTACGCCGGCGAGTTCGGCCAGTTCCTTCTTCACCGCCGCCACTTCGCCGGCCATGCGGCGTCGCATGAACAACGACAGGTTGCTGTTGATGTCCTGCGTGTGCCGCGTAAACGCTTCGAACGTGGGCGCCGGCTGGGGGCTGGAGTAACCGTTCTCGAGGTGGACGTACGCCGTAGGCACTGGGAACACGCCCCGGATCTGGTCCCAGAACGCCTGTTCAGTGGCCGCGCCTTGCGGACTCAGCCCGGCAAACGGCTCAAGCCGTCGCTCCATGGCATCAAGCGTGCGTGGGCCAAGCAGCGGCACAGCGGCGACCGCTGCAGCCATTCCCAGGAACCGGCGTCGGGTGGTGGTGGTCATCGCCGCTGATTATCCATTAAGATCGCGCATTCCCCCGGGAGATCCGATGCCTTACCGACGCTCGCTTGTTTCGCTCATCGCCCTCATTACAGTTGCCACTCCGATGGCGGCGCAGACCCCGCCTCCGACAGTCGGCGCTCCGGCACAGGAAGCCGGAGCCCAGCAGCCTCCCGGGGCGGCCGGACGCCGTGCATCTAGACCGTACGACCAGGTCATCACGTCGCGCGCGCGCACGGAACGAGGCGCGTTCGTCGTGCACAAAGTGGATGACCGGTACTTCTTTGAGGTGCCCGAGGCGATGCTCGGCCGCGACTGGTTGCTCGTCAGCCGGATCTCCGGTGTGCCGGCCGGCAGCGCCGGATTCCAAAGCGCTGGCAGTTCCGTGGCTGAGCGGATGGTCCGATGGGAACGCCTCAACAGCAACGTGCTACTCAAGAGTGTCAGCGTGGATGCGGTGGCTGACGAATCGCTGCCAATTGCGCGTTCGGTGAGCCAGAACAACTTCGCCCCGATTCTGGCGTCGTTCCCCATCGCCGCCTTTGGCGCCGATAACGGCAGCGTCGTGATCGATGTGACCGACTTCTTCAGCGGCGATACGCCCGCGCTCTCAGGCCTGTCAGCCGCCCAGCGCCGGACGTACGGCGTCCGTCGGTTTGATGCGGCTCGCAGCTACCTCACCGACATCCGCTCGTTCCCGATCAACGTCGAGGTGCGCCATGTGCAGACCTTCGACGCGTCCGACCCTCCAGGCGACCGCACCGGCGGCGCGGTGAGCCTCGAGATGCGCCAGTCGCTGGTGCTCCTGCCGAAGGAGCCCATGCGGCCGCGCCATTTCGATCCGCGTGTGGGCTATTTCACGGTGGAACGTGTGAACTACGGCCTCGACGTGCAGAAGGCCGACACCGAAACGTTCCTCGCCCGCTGGCGGCTGGAGCCGAAGGACCCGGCGGCGTATGCCCGCGGTGAGGTGGTCGAGCCCGTCACGCCGATCGTGTACTACATCGATCCCGCCACGCCCACGCGCTGGAAGCGCTTCGTGAAAGAAGGCGTCGAGCAGTGGCAGCAGGTGTTCGAGAAAGCCGGGTTCAAAAACGCGATCCTCGCGAAAGAAGCGCCGACCCAGGCTGAAGACCCCGACTGGGATCCGGATGACGCACGCGTTTCCATGGTGCGATGGGCGGCCAGCCTGGTGCGCAACGCCGTGGGGCCGCACACCTCCGACCCCCGAACGGGCGAGATCATCAACAGCGAGATCACCTGGTATCACAACCACATGCGCAGCTATCGCAACCGGCTGATGCTCGAGACCGGCGCCGCCAACCCGGCCGCGCGCTCGCTCAACATGCCTGACGAACTGATGGGCGAAACGATGCGACAGGTCATCACCCATGAAATCGGCCACGCACTCGGCCTGCAGCACAACATGGTGGCCAGCAGCTCGTTCCCCGTGGAGTCGCTCCGCGATCCGAAGTTCACACGCAAGTACGGCGTCAGCGCAACCATCATGGACTACGCCCGCCAGAACTACGTGGCGCAGCCCGGCGACGGACTCCAGCCGAAAGACTTCATTCGCCGCCTGGGTCCCTTCGATGACTTCGCCATCAACTGGGGCTATCGGGTGCTGCCCGGCAAGACCGCAGACGATGAGAAGGCGACGCTGAATTCGTGGATCGTGAATCAGACCGGTCCCTTCCCCTATCGCTTCGTCCCCGGGCAGTTCGGCTCGCTGGACCCGCGCTCGCAGACCGAGGATATGGGCGACGACCCGATCAAGGCGTCCACCTACGCCATCGCCAACTACCAGCGGATGATTCCGAACCTCATCGCCTGGACCACAAAGCCCGGCGACGACTACTCGGAGCTGACCGAGCTCTACACGGAAGGCCTTGGCCAGTGGAGCACCTACATGGGCCACGTGGCGGGCCTGATCGCCGGCGTCAACGTCGATCTCAAAACCGCCGATCAGGCCGGCGCGGTGTTCACGGTGGTGCCGAAGGCGAAGCAGAAACAGGCCCTCGCGTTTCTCAACGCACACGTCTTTGTCACGCCCGACTGGTTGCAGCCCCCGACCATCGCCGCGTTGATCGGCCCAAGCGCACTGCCGGCGCGCCAGGCCAACGTACTCAGCAGCCTGCTCAGCAACGCACGGCTCGGACGGCTCGCGGAGATCGAGACATTCGATGCGCTCAATGCGTACCCGGTGGCCGAATTCATGGCGGACGTGAAGGGCAACATCTGGAACACGCCACAGGCCACCACGCCCGACGCGAATCGTCGGTCACTCCAGCGCGCCCATGTCACTCGCCTGGGCGCCATCGTGAATCCCCCGGCGACCGCAGCGCCCGCAGCTGGCGCCCCTCCTGCCGCAGTGCCCGCGCCTCCTGCGCCGTTCATGGCGCCAGTGGTGCTGGCACAGAGCGACCTGCCGGCTCTGGCCCGCGCCCAGCTGCGATCGATTCAGGCGCAGGCGCGCAGCGCAGCCGCGACGACGGTGAATGCGGTCATCAAGGCGCACTGGGCCGACATCGTGGACCGCGTGGCGGAATTGCTCGACACGCGCAGATAGTACGCCGCATTGACGTGATCGAGCGAGATGCTCAGTGAACACTTCCGGCCTTGCGCCACGCGGAGTTGCGTGATTATCGGCCTACACTACAGCGTGTTTCAGTTGGCCGTATTCGTTCGGAGGTCCCGGGCTTCAGCCCGGGACGCGGTTGTGGGGCTTCTGGCCATCAGTTCGATCGGTTGCGCCACGTTTTCGATCAAGGCTGATCGCTGCCCTGCCTATCCAGGGCCGGCGCCGATGGGCTCGGCTTCCGCAGCACCCGCACTGCCCACGAACCCCGAGAAGACCCAGGTGAAGGTCCAGTACCTGGGCGTGGGCGGCTACCTCGTGCAGCGGGGCGACGATGTGGTGTTGTTTGGGCCGGTGTATTCGAACCCGAGCCTGCTGGAGGCGATGGGAGACCACCAGATCCGCACGAATCGGGCGCTGGTCGATCGCCTGCTGCCGCGTGACGCCACCCAGGCCCAGGCCATCGTCATTGGCCATTCGCACTACGACCATCTGATGGATACGCCGTACATCGCGAATGCCTATGCCACGAATGCGAAGGTCTATGGAAGCCGAACCACGGCGTCACTGATCGCTTCGAGCGTTCCCGCTGCCAGGCTTGTGGACGTGGGCCCGGCGGCCGCCGCTGGCAGAGGCATCGACATCACCAGCACCACCGGCAGACCACGCATACGCTTGTGGCCCATTCGGTCTGAGCACTCGGATCAGTTCCGCGTGAAAGTGCCGCTGACCGGCGTCAACATTCCATTCCACGTGTGGCGCGGCGAGGTGTCGGAGCCGCTATCAGTGCTTCCCACCAATTCCAGCGGCTGGGCCGAGGGCGAAGTGTTCGCCTATGTGCTGGACTTCCTCGATGACCTGGGTCAGGTGGAGTTCCGCGTCTACTACCAGGATTCGGGTACCGACGCGCCGGTGGGATTTCCGTGGGGCGGGAAGGAGCCTCCTGATGGCAAGCGCGTGGATGTGTCGCTGATTTGCCTTGGCGGCGACTTCGAGCACCTCCATGACCATCCCGAGGCCATCATCAAGGCGACGCGGCCTCGCTTCCTGCTGCTCGGCCACTGGGAGAACTTCTTCGTGCCGCAGGATGACATCTGTCGCACGAGCAAGGTGGCTGCCATTCCGCTGCAGGACACGCACTATTTCATTCGTCGAGCGACGGCGGCCATGAAGAGCGCGGGGCTGGACGGCAAACCCATCGTGCCGTGCCCCACGGCGTCGGTGTTCAACTTCCCGATTGACCCCGTCGGCGACGCCGCCGTGCACAAGGCGCTCAAGAAACCGGGCGCGACGTACGAGTGCGCGCGCTAGACCACCACCGAGCGGGCCGCCAGCAGCGGCTCGGCCAGGTTGGCGCGGCCCTCGATCTGCACGGCTGCGCGCGCCGCATCGCCTTTCAGCGCATGAAACAACAGCCGCCACGCCGCGTCGTCTGACATCCGCACGCGCGTCGTCGGCGACGCCGGCGCGCCGACCATAATCGTCCACCGGCCAGCATCCCGAACGAGCGTCCACTGCCCGCCCGCCGGGCCCGTCGCGTCGATTCCGATTGTGTCCCCGTCAGCGGCGTCAACAGTGCGATACGCGTGCGGGAGCCCGCGCACTGCGATCTCGAGCACCGCGTGAAGGAACCCCGGGTCGCCGAGCGGCGCGGCGCCGACGGCCAGGCGAATCTGCTGCTGGTGATGCCAGAGTTCCGTGAATTCCCTGCCGATGTCGAACCAGCCCTCCGAAGTCTGTTCCCCTGCCCACGAGACACCAAACAGAGCGGGCGCATCGAACGGAATCGACTCGAAGAAGGTGGCCAGCTCGATGGTCGCCTTCTCGGCCAGGTCGGTCAGGATTTGTGGACTCAACCGGCGGCTCGCGTCCACCCACTCAGCGTTGATGCCGTTGATGAAGTCCACGAACGCACCTGCGGATGTGATCGGGCCCTTCGGTGGCGGCGGCACGAGCGCGTCCCGATGGAACGACAACCTGCGCATCGAGAAATCCACAATATGCGCCACCACGTCGCGCACGAGCCATGTGCCCGCAATGGTGGGTTTCCCGAAGTCTGCCGGCGACAGGCCGCGAAGCAGCGCAACCAGTTCAGTGGCGACCGGACGAAAGAGCGCGCGGGTATCGGTGGGCGGAATGGCCGCGTGTGACATCCGAGAATTCTAGCGCGCGTAGCCGAGGATCGACGCCAGGTTGCGCTCGAACTCCGGCAGCACCCCGGAAGCGATCGGCTCAAGCCGGGCGTGAGTCGTGCGCAGGCGCACCTGTCCGTCTCCGAAGTGCAGCACCTCGACGCGGCCGGTGAGCTGGTGCACCAGCCAGCATTCGCGGACGCCGTGGTCGCGGAACCAAGCCACACGCTCGTCGGTATCGCCGATACGGGGCTTTGGCGACAACACCTCGATGACGAGGTCTGGAGCACCGAACACCTTTTCGCTCACTGTCGCCGCTCCCCCGTTGAGAATCACGAACAGGTCGGGCTGCACCACGAGGGGCGCGTGGGCGTCGAGCACGACGTCGAGCGGCGCCAGCCAGACTCGTCCCAGCCGCAGTCTGGACACGTGCTCGTGCAGCGCCAGGAACAATGCGCCCACGACCTCCTGGTGCATCGGCGTCGGCGATTCCGCCACCCGTATCGCACCGTAGATCAGCTCTTGCGGCACCACCGATTCCGGTGTCTCGAAGTACTCTCGCAACGTCATACGCCCTCCTGCCTCTGGTCGCACTCGTCTCAGCACAGTTCCTTGCATCACTACTCTCGTTTCCTGCGTGTATCGACGACGGTGCCATCGTCGGCGGCGAGGGCGCAAGCAAAAAGATCGTGCCAACGTGGCACAATGCGTCCAACCCCATGGTCACCAGGCGCCCGCGCAATAACGACCAGTCGTTGTCAGAGGTGTCACCTGACGATATGGCGTTGTTCGAGCGCGAAGTGGCGGACGCTCGGCGGCTGGCGAAGGACGGTCCGGAGCGCGTGCGCGAGAGCGTGTCGGGGTCGAGGAGTCCCGGGGTTCCGGGGTCGCCTGAGTCCACGGGGGGCCGCCGCGGCGCGCCCGATCCGGATGACGATGTCGCTCCGACGTTGGACTCGTATGCGGCGCCGGGGGTGGACCGGCGGGAGTTGCGGAAGCTCAGGCGAGGCGACTACCCGCCTGAGATGCGACTCGACCTGCACGGCCTGATGGCGGCTGAGGCCGTGGCTCAGGTGAAGCGTGTGCTTGACGCGGGCTCGGGCCGTCGGCCGCGATGCCTGTGTGTTGTGCATGGGCGTGGGTTGCGGTCGCCGGGCAACGTCGCCGTGCTGAAGCCTCGCGTGCGCGAGGCTCTGCGCACACATCCCGTCGTGCTGGCGTTTACAGACGCGCCGTCAACCGACGGCGGTCCGGGCGCTGTCTATGTGTTGTTGAGGCGGTGAAACACATGCACCTGAAGACCTGGTCGCGATATCTGCTCGGGGTGCTGTTCATTGCGGCGGGCGTGAACCACTTCGTCAACCCGGCGTTCTATGTGGCGATGATGCCGGCGTATCTGCCGTGGCATGCGCTGCTGGTGTTCATCAGCGGCGTGGCCGAGGCTGGGCTGGGCGGCTTGCTCTTGCTCCGACGCTGGTCCGGGTGGGCCGGATGGGGGCTCATCGCGTTGCTCGTGGCGGTGTTCCCAGCCAACGTACAGATGGCGCTGCATCCAGAGCTGTATCCATCACTTTCGACGACGGGGTTGTGGCTGCGCCTGCCATTGCAGGCCGTGTTCATCGCGTGGGCGTGGTGGCACACGCGGGGTCCGAAAGGCGAGGCGCTTCTGCGCTAGGGTCCTTCGCCCCGATGCCGACCATCAGACATACGCACCGGGTCCCTGACAGGACACACCACTGAGGCGGGGCGGACGAACCATCTCAGATTGCATCATTTGCAAGCGACGGGCTAACGTCCCGGCGCGGCTGAAGCCACGCCCTACGGGAGGAGCATCCCCTCAAACGCCTTTGCGAACTCGGGGCCTTTGCCCTCGTCTTCGTGCTTGAAGTACACGAACACCTGATTCCAGTCGGCCTCGTGTGAGAGCACGGTTTTCGCCCAGCGCTCGAGATCGGCGGGCTGATAGCCCTCGTCGCGCAGACGGAAGTACGCGTGGCGGGCCGTCGCCACGAGCGGCGTCGTCTTGTCCCCCATGTCGGCGATACAGAGCGCAGCGCCGTGATTCTCCAGCAGCCGGAACACCTCGTCGGCATGCCACGAGTCGTGGCGAAACTCGAATGCGCACCGCATGTCGGCAGGCAGGATGGCCAGAAACTTCTCGAACCGCGTGAGGTCGCACCGCATGTTTGGCGGAAGCTGAAACAGCAGCGATGCCAGATGCAGCCCCAGCCCCCTCGCGCTCTCAGTGAACATCGTCATCGCCTCTTCGCAGTCGAGCAGGCGCTTGTCGTGTGTCATGCGTTTGGGCGCCTTGAGCGTGTACCGGAACCCCTCGGGCGCCTGGGCTCGCCAGCCCTCGGTCAGCTTCGGCGTGGGCATCCGATAGAACGTGTAGTTGATCTCGACGGTCCGAAAACGTTCCGCGTAATACGCAAACATCTTCGACGCAGGAAACGGGTCGGGGTAAAACGTCCCTTTCCACTCGGGGTAGTTATAACCGGAGGTGCCAACGGCGATATCCATGGCGGACAGATTACACCGCCCAGGACCCCGCTCTTCACTCTGTCTTATGTGAGCGGGCAGTCGCCAGTGCCAGCACAGCCACGCCCCAGACGGCCAGCGCAGCGAAGTGCGGCCACAACAGGTCGAACCCGACCCCTTTTAGAAAGATGCCCCGCACAATGACCAGGTAGTACCGCAACGGAATCACCGTCGTGACCCACTGGATCATCACAGGCATGTTCTCGATTGGGAAGATGAACCCCGAGAGGTAAATCATCGGCACCAGAAAGAAGAACATGGCGGTCATCATTGCTTCTTGCTGGGTGTGCGAGATGGTGGAGATAAACAGCCCAAGCGACAGTGTGCACAGCACATACACCGCACTCGCGGCCAGCAGCAGAACCGGACTCCCCAGCAGGGGCACCTCGAACCAGAACACGGCCACGGCCATCACCAGGAGGACGTCAATGAATCCGAGTACGCCGTACGGAAGGAGCTTTCCCAGAATGAGCTCGAATCGGCCCAGCGGCGTCACGTGCAGTTGCTCAAGCGTTCCAAGTTCACGCTCACGGACGATGGCCATGGCAGACATGTTGGTGGTGATAAGCAGCAGGAGCAGCGCGAGGACGCCAGGCACCATGAAGTCCTTGCTCACGAGCTCCGGGTTGTACCAGACGCGCACCGCCCCGGTGATTCCACCTGGTGCCCCTCCGCCGCCCATCAGCATCTGTTCGGCCACAAGTGCCGCGTTGAACTCACTGACGAGCCCGGCGGCATACGCGAGCGCGACACCCGACGAGTTTGCGTCGGTGCCATCGGCCAGCACCTGCACGGTTCGAGCGCTCGCCGGCCCCTGGCCCTGCAACGAATCTCCGAATCCAATCGGTACGATGACCCCAAGCCACGCGCGGCCACGAGTCAGCGCTGCATCCACCTCGTTCGGGCTCAGGAACTCGTCCACAACCTTGAAATACGGCGACGCGGCGAATCGCTCAATCAGCTCGCGGCTCTGCGACGACCGGTCGCCATCCACCACAACGATCGGCACATCATGCACATCCGTCGTGGCGGCATACCCGAGCATCGTCAACTGCAGGATCGGCGCCACCAGAATGATGCCGGCCAGCCGCGGGTCCTGGCGAAGCTCCAGGAACTCCTTCCACATCAGCGCCAGGACGCGGCCCATCATCGCCTCGCCAACCTCAGTGACGCCAGGCCCATGACCAGGAACGCATACACCACCAGCGCCGCCACCGACGGCCACACCGTGATGAGGTCCGACCCCTTGAGCACGATGCCCCGTAGCGCAATCAGGAAGTAGCGGGCGGGGACGACGGTGCTGACGTATTGCAGGCCGATGGGCATGCTGGCGATCGGGAAGATGAAACCCGAGAGCACAAACGTGGGCAGGAACGCGACAAGGCTCCCAATCTGGAACGCCACCTGCTGGGTTTCAGCGATCGTGGACACGAGCAGGCCAGTACCGATGGCGCCAATGAGGAACATCGCCAGCACCAGGTTGAGCGTGAGCCAGTTGCCCTGCATCGGCAACCCGAACAACACCATGGCCGCCAGGATGACGAGGATGCCCGATATCTGCGAGAGCACCAGGTACGGCGCAGCCTTGCCGATGATGAACGCGGGCGTCGAGATGGGCGCCATGCGAATCTGCTCCATCGTGCCGTTTTCCTTCTCTCGAACAATCGACAGCGCAGTAGAGACGACCGCCGTGATCATCGACAGATAGGCAATGAGACCAGGTACCAGGAACAACGTGCTTCGCAGTTCGGGGTTGTACCAGATGCGCGGCTCCACCAGCGCCAGGCGCGTGGTGACACTGGCGCCCGCGGGGATGGACGCCTCCCGCAGCACGGCCGTGGTGTAGCCCAGCACGGTGGTGGCGGTGTTGGCATTGTCGCCGTTGAGCAGCACCTGCACCGTCACCGGCATGCGCTGGGCGAGGTCATGACCGAACCCTTCGGGAATCACGAGCACGGCGCGGGCGACGCCGGAATCAAGGGCCCGCCCGATCTCGGCATCCGACGTGGCTGTGCCGACGAGTTCGAAGTAGGTGGACTCCACAAAGCGCGAGACGAGACGGCGGCTTTCAGCGGTCGCATCACGGTCCTGCACCACAAGGGCGACGTGGCGAATGTCGAAGTTGAGCGCGTAACCGTAGAGAAGCAGAAAGAACCCGGGCAGGAACAACATGACCATCAGCGTCCGGCGGTCGCGCCGAATCTGTCGCAGTTCCTTGATGGCCACAGCCCAGAAATGGTTCACGTCGTCGCTCCCGCGCCGGCGGCGTCGGTGACCACGTCGATGAAGACATCCTCGAGCGTCGGCAGTACGTCCTGGTCGGCTCGCGCACGGCGGGCCGCGAGCGCACGTTTCAACTCGCGCGTGGGCCCCATCGCGGCGATGCGGCCGCCGTGAATGATGGCGACGCGGTCGCACCGCTCGGCCTCGTCCAGATAGTGCGTGGTCACGAGGACCGTGGTGCCGGCCCGTGCCATATCGTCGATCAGGCGCCAGAAGTCGCGGCGAGACACAGGGTCCACGCCGCCGGTGGGTTCATCGAGAAACAGAATCGGCGGCTCGTGCAGGAGCGCACAACCCAAAGCCAGGCGCTGACGCCACCCGCCGGAGAGCGTCCGCGTGAGTACGTTTTCGCGCCCCACGAGCCCTGCCATTTCGAGGGTGAACGTCCGGCGGCGCGCCAGCCGCTCGCCAGACAGACCGTAGAGCCCGCCGTAAAAGCGGATGTTCTGATCCACTGTCAGCAGTTCGTACAGCGAGAAGCGCTGCGACATGTAGCCAATGCGGCGCTTCACACCCTCTGGGTCGCGACCCACATCGATGCCACCGACGTCGGCGCGCCCGGAGGTGGGCTTGAGCAGGCCGCAGAGCATTCGGATCGTGGTGGACTTGCCTGCGCCATTCGACCCGAGGAAACCAAACACTTCCCCACGCTTCACCTCAAACGACACGTCGTCTACCGCCGTGAAGGCGCCGAAGCGCCGCGTCAGATGTTCAACGCGAATGGCGACCGGGTCGTCGCCGGCGGGGATCGACGACACGTCAGTCAACTCCAACAGCCCGTCGCAGGCGCGCTTCGCTGACGCGCAGTGACGCCTGAAGGCGCGTGCGCTCAAGCCGGGCTTCGAGCACGGCCACCTGGGCGTCGAGCACCTCGGTGCTGGTGGCGACGCCGGCCGCGTAGCGCTCGCGCAACACGCGATGCGCTTCTTCGCTGGCCGCCACGGCCTCGCCGGCAGCGGCGATCGCCGCGTTTCCGCTTTCCACGTCCTGAAGCCGCTGCTGCACGTCCACCGAAACGCGTCCATCGAATTCGGCCAGGCGATGATCGAAGGCGCGCGCCTGAGCCTCGGCCACGGCGCGGTCGGCCTTGGCGCGGCCGCTGTCCCACAACGACCAGGTGACGGTGACGCCCAGATCCCAGGACACGTGCCACGTGTTCTGCCGCGGCACGAAGCGATTGTTGGGCCGCGCGGGTTCCAGGGCGGCCAGGGCCGCCACCTGCGGATGCGAGGCGGCCATCGCGGCGTCGGCCGCCGAGCGGAACGCCGACTGCCTCGCCGTAAACGCGCCCCGCTCGGCGCGCGATTCACGCGCGAGCGCCACCACATCGGCGGGCTGGCGTGACGTCAACGCCGCGAGGCCTTCCCACGGCCGATCAATCGGCGAGACAGGGTCAATCGCCTGTCCCGGCATCCCGACAAGGCGCGCCAGTTCACGCTCGGCCGTGGCCGCGGCATGCGCGGCCTGGATGCGCTGGACCAGGTCGCGCGCGCGCCTCGCCCGCGCGGTCAGCACTTCATGTGGCGAGACAAGGCCGGCGTCGAGCCGGGCCTGCACGTCGGCCACCCACGCATCTGTCCGCGCCAGGCTCTGGTCGATGACCGTGACGGCCTCGCGCCCGGTCACAAGCGCCCAATACGCCTGCGTGATCTCCATCGCCAGATCCGCGGCCACCACCTGGCCGTCTGCCTGAGCGGCGCGCACGTCGGCCTCTGCAGACGTCACCAGTGCGTCGACGCGTCCGCCCGTCCACACCGGCCACAGCAGTTCCGTGCGCACGCGGAAGTTGTCGGGGATGTCGGGAAACAGCACCCGGGACCCGCCACCCGCCTGCGGGATGCTGTATTCAGGCACGTGGTTCGTGCGGACGTAACCCGACAACGCAGTCACGGTGGGCTTGTCCAGCGTGGCACGGCTCTCGCGCGACGCCACAGCCGCGGCCTCGCGCGCGTCGGCCTCCATCAGCCGCGGCGCGGTCGCCTTCCCTCGAGCCACCGCGTCGGCCAGCGTCAGCGGCATCGGCGTCTGAGCCGCAGCGGCGAGGGGACAAGACATCAAGGCGAGTGCCATGACGGCGCGGCTGAAGCCACGCCCGACGGTCCGGACGTGGGGCGTCCCTTCAGGGACGCCTGGCGAGGGTCGTCGTGGTGGCGTCATGATCGAACTCCCGGGGTCTGTGGCGCGGCGTCCTGCTGCGTGCGGCGGACGTGTTCAATGAAGACATCTTCAAGCGTGGGCACAATCGTCTTCACCCGCGTGACGTCGAGTTGAGCCTCACCGAGCCAGCGCGTGATCTCCGCCCCTGTCGCTTCGCTCGGCACTCGTGCATGCAGCCGATCCCCAAACAGCGAGACCTCGTTGTCTCCCAGCTTTTCCCTGAGGACGCGGAGCGCCTGCCGCGGCGGCGACGCGATCACCTCGAGCATCACCGTGTGATCCATCTGTCGCAGGGCAGTGGGCGTGTCGAGCGCGAGCAGTGTGCCATCGCGCAGGAGCGCCACGCGGCCGCAGCGCTCGGCCTCGTCCAGATACGGCGTGGCCAGCACGGCGGTCAGTCCCTGCGCCAGAAACTCGTTGAGCAGCTTCCAGAATTCACGGCGCGATACCGGATCCACGCCCGTGGTGGGCTCGTCGAGAATGAGCAGGGCCGGCTCATGCACGAGGGTGCACGCCAGCGCCAGCTTCTGCTTCATGCCACCCGACAGCTTCTGGGCGAGCCGGTCGCGAAACGGCAGCAGGCCTGTCAGGGTCAGCAGCCTCGTGCGCTTTTCAGAAAACTGCGACACGCCATGCAGCCGCGCAAAGAAGGCGATGTTCTCGTCAATGGTCAGGTCGCCATACAAGCTGAAGCGCTGGGAGACGTAGCCGACCGAGTCAACCGAGATGCGGCGGACGCGGAAGGGATCGGCACCAAAGAGGCGCACGTGCCCGGCGTCGGGCTTCAGCAAGCCGCACATCATGCGCAGTGTGGTGGTCTTGCCGGCGCCGTCTGGACCAATAAGACCGAACATCTCACCCGGCGGCACCTCCAGCGTGAGCCCGTCTACCGCACGCGTCCCGCCGAAGGACTTCACCACCCCGTCAAGAGCAAGGACCGGTGTCACTGCCCGCCCCCGAAGTCCACTTCCACCGGCATGCCGGGTTTGAGCGTGCCCGCTTTGTTGTCCACCGACACCTTGACGCGATACACCAGCTTCGCGCGCTCGCTCGCCGTCTGCACATTGCGTGGCGTGAACTCCGCACGCGGCGACACAAAGGTCACCTTGCCAGGCAGCCGGTCGCCCGCATCGGTAATCACCGTGGCGGCCTGGCCGATCGTCACCGCGCCCACGCGCGGCTCCTCCACGTAGGCCGTCGCCCACGCGCGGTCGAGATCGACGATGACGAGGAGGGGGACGCGGGGGGTGACCAGTTCGCCGGGCTCGACGAGGCGCGAAGAGACGACGCCGTCGGAGGCCGCGGTGATGGTGGACTCGGCCACGTCGCTGTTGATGGTGGCGATCTGCGCGTCCACGGCTGCGAGCCGGGCGCGCGCAGCGTCGAGTTCCTGGCTGCGCGCACCAGCGGTGAGCCGCGCCACCTGGGCACGGGCGGCGGCCACGCGGTCGTCGGCGGCCTTCAATCTCGACTCAGCGAGCACGCGGCGCACGACGGCGTCATCGCGCTGCTTTTCGGACCCGGCCTTCTTCTGGACGAGTTGTTCGAAGCGCTCCGCATCAACCTTGGCCGCGGCCAGTTCGGTCGCCACCGCCGCTCGCTCGCTGGTGGCGGCCGCAGCCTGCGCTTCAGCTTGCGTGATGTCTTCAGCACGCGAGCCCGCGCGCAGCAGCCGCAGTTGGGCGTCGGCCTGTTCGCGGTCTGCCTTGAGCCGGCTCAGCGCCAGGGCCGCGTCGGTGGACGAGAGCTGAATCAACGTCTGCCCGGCGGTCACCCGATCGCCCTCGGCCACGGTCACCGTGATGACGCGGCCCGGCACCTTCGACGCCACGCGCATTTCGGTGGCTTCCACATACCCTGACGCGTGCGGCGTCACATCGGCACTCGTCCCACCACACGCGGCCGCGGCGGCCCCCATCGCTGGAATCACGCACCACGCCAGTCGTCTGATCCACATCCGAGTCATCGTCAATGCCTCACCGTTGTTGTCTTCGAAATGCCACCGAGCACCATGGCCTGCAGGTGCGCCACCACGTCCTCTGTCGCGACGTCGAGATCCTGATGTGTTCGGGAAAATTTCTCGCGCAGGGGCCGACTGGCCAGGAACAAGGTCAGCGGTCCCACCAGCCCAAGTTGGACCAGGAAGGGATTGACGCGCCGCATCGTGCCGGCCGTCACGCCTTCGGCCAGGATTTCCCCGAGCATTTTCAGAACTTCTCGAAAATGGCGCGCGACCGCGGGGTCCAGATGACGTCCGCCCTCGGCCACTTCGCGCAACCAGATCCGAGGGAAGAACGGACGGTCGGTGGCCACCCCGGCGATGGCCCGCACGTAGGTCTTCAGTTGGGTCTCGGGCGTGCCGCCTGTGGCGCGTACGCCGCGCACGGCGTCGGCAATCGAGGCGAACGTGTCGTGGAGGATCGCGTTGAAGAGGCCGGCCTTGCTCTTGAAGTGGTAGTAGATCATCGCCTTGTTGACGCCAGCGGTGGCCGCGATGCGGTCCACCTTGGCGCCGTCGAACCCGCGCGCGGCGAATTCGTCGGCCGCTGCCGACCAGACTCTGGCTCGTGACACCTCGGCATCGCGAATCCGGGGGGGCCGTCGCGGGGCGTTCAATGGCGTGGGCATGATAACTAACTGAATGGTTAGTTAATTGTGGCACCCGTGTCAACTGTGGCCCGCGCCGCGCTGTTACAGCAGCTGCTGCAGACGCTGGTAGCCTGACCGGCTGACCGTGAGCTTTGTGCCGTCCTGTAGAATCGCCACGCGGCTGTCCTTTGCGTATAACTCCACCTTGGCGAGCCGGTCGATGTTGAGGAGAAACGACCGGTGGATGCGCACGAACCGGCGGGGATCGAGCTGTGTCTCCAGCTCCGACAACGTCTGCTCCTTGAGCAGCGACTTGCCTGCCGTGTGGAACGACACGTAGTCGTCCTGTGCTTCCACGTAGTCGATCTTCCCCACCACCAGCACGTGCACATCGGTGCCATCCCGGATGATGACGCGATCAAGTGGCATCCCGGGCCGTCGCGCAGCCGCACGCAACACGGTGGGAGCCACGGCCACGGCCGCCTGGCGCGATCGCACGCGCTCGAGCGCCTCGCGCAGGCGCTGCGACGAAAACGGTTTAAGCAGGTAGTCCACCGCGTGCACCTCGAACGCACGCAGCGCATAGTCGTCATGCGCGGTCACAAATACGACGGGCACGTCGCGGCCAATCACCTCAAGCACCTCGAACCCGTCGAGTTTGGGCATCTGCACATCGAGCAACACGACGTCGGGCTTGTGCTCAGCCACGGCCTTGATGGCCTCGAAACCATTGGCGCACTCACATACCACCTCGATGTCGCCCACCGTGTCCAGGTGCTGGCGCATGGCCAGCCTGGCCGGCTCCTCGTCATCCACGATCACCACTCGCAGCGGACTCTGCAGTACCCTCATACAGGCGCATGCTCCGTCAGGCCGGCTCCGCCGGGCCAGGTAATGGACACGCGATACGACTCAGAGGACGGCTCCACGGCCAGCGCCGCATGGGTGCCATACGCACCACTGAGCCGGCGGCGGACAATGTCGAGGCCGAAGCCGGTGCCGCGACGGCCTCCGTCCGGGTCCCGGGGGTTGGTCACGGTCAACCAGACCAGTTCGCCTCGCCGCCGCGCCTCCACTTCGATCGTGCCGCCCTCAAGGCAGGTGGCAATGCCGTGCCTCACCGCATTCTCCACCAGCGGCTGCAATAGCAGCGGCGGCACCATGACGTTGGCCAGCCCTGGTTCGACATCAATGCGCACGCGCAGGCGCTCGCCAAACCGCACGCGCTCGATCTCCAGGTAACTCGCCGCCAGCGCCAACTCTCGCTCCAGCGCAATCCGCGGCACCGCCCCCAGGGTCAGGCTGCTTCGCAGGAAGTCCGCCAGGCGCTGCACCATCTCGCGCGCCCGCTCAGGGTCGGGCGCAATCAGTCCTGAGACGGCGTTCAGGCTGTTGAAGAGGAAATGCGGATCCACCTGGGCGCGCAACGCGCGCAACTCCGCTTCGCGGGCCGCAATCTGCGACTGCAGTTCGCGCTGCGCCAACGCCGTCGATTCCTCCACCGCCTGCAACGCATAGTGCACGGTGACCGACAGCAGGTACGCGAGCGCACCGAACCCCATCAGCAGGCTGATGAAGGACGGTGAGGACGCGGCATCGGCCGGGACGCCCATGCGCTCGAGCACCTTCCACCACCAGCGCCCCACGCTGGCCCACACCGACGCGGCAATGACCGAGGCCACCACCGCGCTCACGCCCACCCGCCACGTGGCGGTGCGGGTCAGCGGCATGGCGCGCGCCAGAAACAACGCAGACAGTGAGAGGGGCGCGGCCAGCAGGCCGAGCGGCACACCAAACGCCAGCGCCTGGGGCCAGGTGACGCCAAACCCGGTGCGCGCCAGGAGGGCCAGCAACGTGCCGACCAGCGCCCAGGCGATGAGGTGAAGCTGAAGCCGGCGCGGACTTCCGAGGATGGCCTGCATCAGGTCACTGCGTCTTGATCTCGACGCCGCCCATCACGACAAACCCGCGCACCATCAGCCGATGTTTGGAATCCTGTGTGCCCGAACTGCTGTCGTCGGCGCCGCCCATGATGGCCACCACCTGATTCGAGACGGCCCAGTCGGGCGGCACGGTGATTTCGACGCCGCCCCACCAGACAAAGACATCAATGATCGCTTCCTGGCCGCCCGTGGACGCGCCTCGCAGGTCCACCTCTACCCCGCCCATGATCGCGGTGAGGTCGGCACGGCGGAACGCCGGAGACGTATTGCGCCGCACTTTGCCCGACCAGATCGCGACTTCAGAGAACACGGCATCCGAGGTCCCTGCCACGTTTGGGGCACACGATTCGTCGCCTTTGAACGCGCGATAGATGATGAGGCTGCCAACGGCCACCAGGAACAATGGCCACCAGCGGTCGAAATCAAAGGACAGGCCGATGAACTCTTCCGACAGCGTCCCGAGGCCGAACAGGACGAGCACACCGCCGAACACGCGACCCGCAGTGGTGTCGCTCTGGAGGAACTTGGAGACGCCAAACGCCACCAGCATCAGCGGCCAGAACCGCAGGACGTGACCGGCGTCGGCATAGCCCAGATTGTCGGCGGTCAGGATCAGGCCGAAGGCGACGATCATCAGACCAAGGACGACCTGGGGGGTCAGGCGGAACCCCGGCGTTGGCGACATGGACGACCAGGGCGACGGATGCGTGTTCATGATTGCTGCCCCGTCACTCTGCCCCCGCAGTTGCGCGCGTGAAACAGAATCGACAGGCCGACCAGCACAATGAAGAGTGGCCAGGAATCATGGAGTCGGAGCACGCCGTAATTGTGTGCCAGAAAGATGCCGGCCATCAGCATCAGCGACACGCCGCCCCAACGCCCGTCCTCACCCGGGCTCACCACCGTCCCCGCGCCAATCACCACGAGGATCAACGGCCAGAGCCGTCCAAAGTCCATCCTGGGCAGGCTGTCGAAGTTCGAGGCCAGAAACAGCAGCCCCACTGCCACCAATACCACGCCGGTCACCCCGTTGTTTCTCACCACAAGCCTCCCGTCACCAGGGTCCACCAGAGATTGGCGGCGGCCATCGCCGCCAGCGCCCCCACCACGCCCACGCTCACGAGCCATCGCTCTGTCCTCACGCAGGAAGATTACGGGGGTGTTCGCGCGGGTGCCGCCGGGTTTCGGTCAGCGGCGTCCGGGCGTCGGTGAACGTCGCGCCGGCGCGATCTGCCCGCACACGGGCGGGCGTTCCCCGGTAGAATCGGGCCATGTCGTTTTTCTCTCGAGCCCCCCAACCGGTCAGTCCCGTTGACGATCTGGCCCCGTCAGATGTCCTGATTTCCCTGCACCAGCTGGAGAAATCCTATGCGCTCGGCGCGTCGCGCTCCTGGGTGTTGCGGCGCATCACGCTCGACATCAAGGAGGGCGAATTCGTCTCGATCATGGGACCATCGGGGGCCGGCAAATCGACCCTGCTCCACATTCTCGGTATGCACGACAGCGCCTGGACCGGTGAGTACTACTTCGGCGGCCAGCCGGTACACCGGCTGAGCGCCAAAGACCGCGCGGCCCTGCACAAGAAGTGGATCGGATTCGTATTCCAGAGCTACCACCTCCTGGACCACCTCACCGTGTACGAGAACCTCGACGTGCCGCTCTCGTATCGAGACATCAAGAAGTCGGAACGCGACAGCATGGTCTGCGACATCCTCGACCGCTTCGCCATCGTCGGCAAGAAAGACCTGTATCCCAACCAGTTGTCGGGCGGCCAGCAGCAGCTGGTGGCGGTGGCTCGCGCCGTCATCGCCAACCCGAAGATCGTCCTGGCGGACGAACCGACCGGCAACCTGCACTCGAGCCAGGGCCGCGAAATCATGGAGCTGTTCCGCAAGCTCAATGAGGGCGGAACCACCATCGTGCAGGTCACGCATTCGGAAGCCAACGCCGAGTACGGCTCCCGCGTCATCGAGCTCAAGGACGGGTGGCTGGTTGGAGCGCCGACGGCTTGATGTGGTTCGTCGCCGCTCTCGCACTCCTTCTCGCGGCCTGTAGTGGCGCGCCGCCGGCCAAACAGTACGAGCTCAAGGGTCAGATCCTTGCCGTCCACGAGGCGCGGCAGGAGTTGGCGGTCAAACACGAGGACATTGCGGGTTACATGCCGGGGATGACCATGAGCTTCCCGGTGGCGACAAAATCGTTGATGGTTGGCCGGACGGCGGGTGAACTCGTCACCGCCACCCTTGAAGTGAACGGCCTGGTCGGCCGGCTCGTCGCCATTACGCACGTCGGCACCGCTCCCCTGCCCGACAACACCAACAGTGTGGCGATGATGGACGGCATCCTTGAAGTGGGAGACACGTTGCCGGACGCCGCGTTGATCGACCAGCAGGACCAGCGTCGATCACTCTCGGAGTGGAAGGGCACACCGCTGCTCCTCACCTTCATCTACACCCGCTGTCCCCTGCCGAATTTTTGTCCGGCGATGAACCGCAACTTTGCGTCCATCCAGAAGAGCCTGGCAGCCGACCCCGCGCTGGCCGGGCGCCTGAAGCTCATCTCCGTGTCGTTTGACCCCGAGCACGACACGCCGGCGGTGCTGGCGCAATTCGCGAAGACCTTCCAGGCCGATCCTGCGGTGTGGACCTGGCTCACGGGCGACCAGGTCACGACCGATCGACTTGCCGCGAAGTTCGGCGTCAGTGTCATTCGCGGCGACGCGTCCCCCACCGACGTCGTTCACAATCTCCGAACCACCCTCATCGACGCCGACGGCCGCATCGTCAAGATCTACTCGGGCAGCGAGTGGACGCCATCAGCCGTGCTCTCGGACGCGCGTGGCGTCATCAAGTAATTTCACGGCAGGCGCCACGCCGCCTCGCACGGCGTTCACACCAGTCGAGCGGCGGGTGATCGATCGGCTGACCACACCGGACGGGGTGCAGTCGTTTCTGAACGGGCTGACCTACAACACCGAGCCGCCGCCAGGAGGCCCGCAGCAGCGCACCTTCCGCAGCGTGGTGGCCACCCGCGCCGCCCACTGCCTGGAAGCCGCGCTCACCGCCGCGGTGATTCTGGAACAGCACGGATACCCGCCCACGGTCATGAGCCTCGAATCAGAGGATGGCCTGGACCACGTGATCTTCGTCTATCGCACGCGCACCGGGTGGGGCTCGGTGGCCAAGTCGCGCGACCCTGGGCTGTTCGGACGCAAGCCGGTATTCCGGTCCCTGCGTCAGATGGCGCTGACCTACTTCGAGCCATTCATCGACACCACCGGCCGCGTGACGGCCTACGGCATGGTGGATCTGCGGGTGCTGGGAAACTACGACTGGCGATTGACTTCTGGCAACGTCTGGAAAGTGGAACGCCTGTTGTACGAGATCCCTCACCGGAAAATCCGGTCCTCAGACTCCCGCGTGGAGCGCCTGCGTCGCAGATATTTTGCCTTCCGCCGGGCGCACCCCGGCGTCAAGCCGGTGGCGTTCTACGATCAGCGGACCTGGACCGAGATTCCGGCGAAGTTCCGCCGTGACAACCCTGCCTGAGTCGCGCTAAACTCAGGGTTCCTTACGTGGGCGGCTAGCTCAGCTGGGAGAGCGCTGCGTTCGCAATGCAGAGGTCGCGAGTTCGATCCTCGCGCCGTCCACCAACATAAATCCAATAGAATCAGTCAGTTACAACAAGCGCACTAGAAGACGTTTGCACAACTCAGATCCTTCAGGGGTGCAATAGGGGTGCCGATCGGAGCCTGCCCTAGGCTTCCCTGCCGACCGATACAGCCACGGTGATTTGCCGACGACAAAGGCCGCCGCCAAGTGCAAGCGCACTTTCAAGCGCTGGGAGCGCATACTGCGGGCAGCCCGGCGTCGCCCACGGACGTAAATCAACGGCTCAGAACAAAGGACCACGCTCAATGACCATTCGCCCATGTCGCTCGTTGTTCACGATCGTCGTCGCGCTCGTCGTCAGCACCACCCTGTATGCGGTCGGATCTGACAAGGGTCAGTACATCGGCGGCACCATCACGGCGCTCAAGGAAAAGGCCGAGGCGAAATTCGACTCATCCTCACAGACCGAGCTATCGTTCGACGCTGGCAAGGATGGCCGCGTCAGCATTCCGTACTCCGGCATTCAAGAGCTGGAGTATGGACAAAAAGCGAATCGCCGGGTGGGCACGGCGATCCTGATTTCCCCCCTCGCCCTCTTCTCGAAGTCCCGAAAGCACTACTTCACCATCACGTTCAAGGACGAGGGCGGCGCGGACCAGGTGGCGGTCTTTGAACTCGGGAAGAACCTATTTCGGCCGCTGATGAAAACCGTCGAGGTGCGGTCTGGGAAGAAACTCATCCTTCAGGACACCGAAGCCTGCAAGCAATACAAGAGCGCGAAGGAATGCGAAGCAGGTAAGTAGGATCGATTCTATCTGTCACCTTTTCGGAAGACCCCGCCACATGTCTCTAGGCGTCCTGTCGCGATGGCGTCCCCACCGGAATTCGATGGCGACGGGAATAGTCCTCAATCGGGCATTCGGTTAAGGGAAATTGGAGCAATCGACTCGAAATAGTGACCTGCTACCCTAACTCTAGGGGACTCCGCTCGGGGCCGGCCGGGTAGCCACAGAGCGTTCGCCTTGAATTGCCGGTTGTTAAAAAAAAATGACCATTCGATAACGACAGGGTGCGACACGGCAGGTCAAGCAAGTGCCCCTGCTGAACAACCGGCCCGCACCGCTCGCAACTTGTCGATGTAAGATGCGCCACGGTAGGCTGCGACGCCCGAGGTCCACGATCTGCTGTGTCACTGGGTTGCATGGGTCCGGGATGCGCTCGTGGCGCCAGACGGGCATCGCGTCGATCACCTTGTCGAGCGCCGCATTGAACAGGTCAAGGGTCGCCTGTGTGGCTGCGTCGAGTGCCAGAGGCGGAGTCGGGCCACGCCACACGATCAGCCCGACGCCGGGCGTGTTGTCCGGCCGCGCAGTCGCGGCGAGCACGGGCGGGTCGTGTGGTAGCGGTGTTGTGACGCGCGGG
>CAZAZR010000039.1:0-27198 GCA_964489685.1 uncultured Solibacteraceae bacterium
GAGGTAGTTTTCATGGGTGTTGGCGCGAAAACTACCTCAGAGGTCGTTTTGGGGGTCGACGAGATTACCGGCCCATGGTGGACAGGAACTCGGCGTTGTCGCGGGTCTTCGTGATGCGCGACAGCATCAACTCCATCGCCTCGGGCGGCGACAGGGACGCCAGCACCTTTCGGAGCACCCACACGCGGCTGAGGTCCTCCTTGGACATCAGCAGCTCTTCCTTCCGGGTGCCGCTTTTCTGCATATCAATCGCCGGGAACACCCGCCGGTCCGCCAACTTTCGGTCCAGGTGAACCTCCATGTTGCCGGTGCCCTTGAATTCCTCGAAGATCACGTCATCCATGCGCGAACCGGTCTCGACCAGCGCGGTCGCCACAATGGTCAGCGAACCGCCGGCCTCGATGTTCCGCGCGGCCCCGAAGAACCGCTTCGGCCGCTGAAGGGCGTTGCTGTCCACGCCACCCGTCAGCACCCGGCCCGACGTCGGCACGATCGTGTTGTAGGCGCGCGCCAGACGCGTAATCGAGTCGAGCAGGATCACCACGTCCTTGCCGTACTCCACCAGGCGTTTGGCTTTCTCGATGACCATCTCGGCCACCTGCACGTGGCGCTGTGCCGCCTCATCAAACGTCGAGGCGACCACCTCGCCGCGCACCGATCGCCGCATGTCGGTGACCTCTTCGGGCCGCTCGTCAATGAGCAGCACAATCAGGTACACCTCGGGATGATTCGTCGTGATGCTGTTCGCCAGATTCTGCAGCAGCATCGTCTTGCCCGTCCGCGGCTGCGCCACGATCAGGCCGCGCTGCCCCTTGCCGAGCGGCGTCATCAAATCCATCACACGCGCTGACGTGTTGTCGCCGGTGGTCTCCAGGCGGATCCGCCGATTGGGATAGAGCGGCGTCAGGTTCTCGAAGGACACCCGCTTGCGCGTGTGGTCGGGCGGCTCGAAGTTGACCGCATCCACCTTGACCAGCGAAAAGTACTTCTCGCCCTCCTTGGGCGATCGCACCTGTCCCGAGACCGTATCGCCGGTCTGGAGGTCGAATCGGCGAATCTGCTCCGGCGAGACGTACACGTCGTCGGGGCTGGGCAGGTAGTTGTAGTCGGGGGCGCGCAGGAATCCATACCCGTCGGGCAGGATCTCCAGCACCCCTTCCGAGAAGAGCAGGCCGCTCTTTTCCGCGCGAGCGCGGAGGATCTGGAAGATCAGGTCCTGCGTACGCAGGCCCGTCGCATGGGGCAGGTCCAGGTCCTGCGCGATCCTGGTCAACTCGGCGACGCTCGTCTCCTTGAGCAGCGCGAGGTCGGTTGCGGGCGTGGGTGCGTGTGGAGTCAACGGGAGCAGGTGTTACCGACCGGGCCAGGCTCAGTGTCTGGTGCGAAGCTCGTGTCCGGGTATATCGGATTCCGGCGCCGGTGGCAGCACGGGCAGCGGCCCCTCGAGCGCCGTCCGGAGCACATCCTCCATCGTTTCGACCAGATGTACGTCCATCGTGTCGAGCACGTTCTTCGGAATCTCCGACAGGTCCTTCTCGTTATCCTTCGGCAGCAGGATCGTTGTCACGCCGGCGCGATGCGCTGCGAGAAGTTTTTCCTTCAGGCCGCCGATCGGCAGCACCTTGCCGCGCAAGGTGATCTCGCCTGTCATCGCCACGTCCCGTCGTACGGGCACACGCGATAGTGCCGAGACGATGGCCGTGGCCAGGGTGATGCCCGCCGAAGGGCCATCCTTGGGAATCGCACCCTCGGGAATATGCACGTGGATGTCCGTGCGCCGATTGAAGTCGCGTGGGATTCCAAGCTCCTCGCTCTTCGACCGCACCCAGCTCATGGCCGCCTGCGCCGATTCCTGCATGACGTCGCCGAGTTTTCCGGTCAGGGTCAGCTTGCCGCGTCCAGGCATCAGTGTGGCCTCTGCGACCAGCAGTTCACCGCCAACTTCGGTCCACGCCAGGCCGGTCGCAATGCCGATCTCGTTTTTCTCTTCGGCCATCGACGGTCGGAACCGGGGGACGCCGAGGTACTCGGTCACCTTGGTGCTATCGATCAGTTCACTGAACGCCGCGCCCTGGACCACGACCTTGCGCGCAACCTTCCGGCAGATGGAGGCAATCTCACGTTCGAGGTTGCGCACGCCAGCTTCGCGGGTGTAGCGCTGAATAATCGTCTGATACGCCTCGTCCTTGAAGACGATGTTGGCGGCCGTGAGTCCGGTGCCTTCCACCGCCTTGGGACCGAGGAAGCGCTTGGCGATCTCAAGCTTCTCCATCTCGGTATACCCGGCCAGTTGCAGCACTTCCATCCGATCGCGCAGCGCCTGCGGAATCGAGTGCAGCACGTTGGCCGTGCAGATGAACATGACGTTCGACAGGTCGTACTCCACGTCGAGGTAGTGGTCGAGGAACGTCCCGTTCTGTTCGGGATCCAGTACTTCGAGCAACGCCGCCGACGGGTCGCCCCTGAAGTCCATCGACATCTTGTCGACTTCGTCGAGCAGGAACACCGGGTTCATCGTGCCGGCCTTCTTCATCATCTGGATGATCTGGCCCGGGAATGCCCCGATGTAGGTGCGCCGATGACCGCGAATTTCGGCCTCGTCGCGCACGCCACCCAGCGAGAGGCGCACGAACTTGCGGTTCATCGCCCGGGCAATCGACCGGGCCAACGACGTCTTGCCGACGCCCGGAGGGCCCGCCAGCGTGAGGATGGTGGCCTTCGGCTTCTTGACCAGCACACGCACGGCCAGGAACTCGATGATCCGTTCCTTGATTTTCTCAAGACCGAAATGGTCGTCGTGCAGGATCGCCTCGGCCCGCTTGAGGTCGCGCCCTTCCTTGGACTTCTTGTGCCAGGGCATCGCGATCAGCCAGTCGAGGTAATTTCTCGACACGGTCGCTTCCGCTGACATCGGCGGCATCGCGTCAAGGCGCTTCAGTTCGTCGACAGCCTTCTTCTCGACCTCCTTCGGCATGCGGGCCTGGGCGATCTTCTTCTTCAGATCGTCGCCTTCGTTGCCCTTGTCATCCTTGCGCCCCAGTTCGCGCTGGATGGCCTTCATCTTCTCGTTGAGGTAGTACTCTTTCTGGGCCTTCTCCATCTGCTTCTTCACGCGAGACTGGATTCGGCGATCCACCTGGAGCTTGTCGACTTCGGCTTCGAGTACGGTCACGATGCGTCCGAGGCGTTCGAGCGGCGCGACAATCTCGAGCAGGTTCTGCTTTTCCTCGATGCCCACCTGCAGGTGCGCGGCAATCGTATCGGCCAGGCGCGACGGGTCGTCCACCCGCACTGCGGCAATCATCGCGTCGTACTGGAGCGTGTTCGACAACTTCACGTACTGTTCAAACAGCGTCACCACACGGCTCATGACGCCTTCGGCATCGGCCGGCGCCTCGGTTTTCTTCGGCAGGACCTTCACGGTGACCCGGAAGAAGCCCTTGTCTTCTTTCCATTCGACGGCGCGGGCGCGTTCAACGCCTTCCACCAGCACCTTGATGTTGCCATCCGGAAGCTTGAGCGACTGCACGATGTTCGCCACGCAGCCCATCGTATAAATGTCGGCAGGCTGCGGATCGTCGATGGCCGCGTCATGCTGGGCCGCCAGGAAGATCCGCTTGTCTGTGGTCAGTGCGTGTTCAAGGGCGCGCGTCGATGACGGCCGTCCAATGACGAACGGCATCATCATGTGCGGAAACACCACGACGTCGCGAAGCGGGACGATAGGGAGCGTTTCGTACTGATCCATGTTTAATCTGGACTCTGCAATCTCAAACGGGTATCTATCCCGCTTTTTCCATGACTGTAATCGGTTCCTTCTTCGACTCTACCACCTCGCGTGTAATGACGCACTCCCGAATCTTCTTCTGGCCGGGCAGGGTGTACATCAGGTCGAGCATGATGTCTTCAATGATCATCCTCAGGCCGCGCGCGCCAATCTTCCGCTGCAGCGCTCGCTCCGCAATCGCCTCAAGGGCGTCGTCAGTGAAGCGAAGTTTGACATTCTCGTAGTCGAACATCCGCTGATACTGCCGCGTGATCGCGTTGCGGGGCTCGGTGAGAATCTGGATGAGTGCAGGCTTGTCAAGTTCGTGCAGTGTGCCGACCACCGGCAGACGGCCGACAAACTCAGGAATGAGTCCGTATTTGATCAGATCACCAGGTTCGACCTGTTCAATCAAGGTCACTGACGGGTCGACGTTGGCCTTGAGGTCGGCCTTGAACCCCAGGGTCTTCTTGCCGATGCGGCGCGCAATCTGTTTGTCGAGTCCGACAAACGCCCCGCCCACAATGAAGAGGATGTTGCTCGTATCGATCTGGAAGAACTCCTGGTGCGGATGTTTGCGTCCGCCTTGGGGCGGCACGTTGGCCACCGTGCCTTCCAGGATCTTGAGCAGCGCCTGCTGCACACCCTCGCCCGACACATCGCGAGTGATCGAGGGGTTTTCATCTTTGCGGCAGATCTTGTCGACCTCATCCACGTAGATGATGCCCTGCTGCGCTTTCTCGATGTCGCCGCCGGCCGCCTGCAGCAGCTTGAGAATGATGTTCTCGACGTCTTCCCCGACGTATCCGGCTTCGGTCAGCGTGGTGGCATCAACAATCGTGAAGGGCACCGACAGGAGGCGCGCCAGCGTCTGGGCGAGCAACGTCTTGCCTGTGCCGGTCGGACCGATGAGCAGGATGTTGGACTTGGTCAGTTCGACGTCGTTGCGGCCCTTGGACTGCTTGGCGATCTCAAGGCGCTTGTAGTGGTTGTACACCGCGACGGCCAGCTTCTTCTTCGTCTGGTCCTGTCCGATCACGTATTCGTCCAAAAACTTCTTGATCTCGATCGGCGTCGGCAGGCCCGTGCGCGCGGTGTTCTTGTCGAACTTGTTGTCGTCCGCGATGATGTCGTTGCAGACCTCGACACACTCGTCGCAGATGAAGACCGTGGGCCCGGCAATCAGCTTGCGGACGTCGTTCTGGTCCTTGTTGCAGAACGAGCAACGGAGGACGTCGGTGTCACCGGCTTTTTTGGTCATGGATCCTTCCACGGGACGGTCCGCCAGCGCTACGCGCGGCGATTGAGGACATCATCGATAATACCGTAGTCTTTTGCCTCGGCCGCGCCGAGGATGTAGTCGCGATCGGTATCCTGCGCAATTTTTGTCAGGGGCTGGCCGGAGTGCCTGGCCAGAATCTCATTCAATTGCGCACGCATGCGCAGTATTTCGCGGGCATGGATGTCGATGTCACTGGCCTGGCCACGCAGGCCCGACATGGACGGCTGGTGGATCAGGATGCGTGCGTTCGGCAGGGAAAACCGCTTGCCCTTGGCGCCGGCCGCCAGCAGCACTGCGGCCATCGACGCCGCCTGGCCGATGCAATACGTCTGCACCTGCGGCTTGATGAACTGCATCGTGTCGTAGATCGCCAGGCCCGCCGTGATCGATCCGCCTGGGCTGTTGACGTAGAGCAGGATGTCGCGCTCGGGATCCTCGGCCTCGAGGAACAACATCTGCGCGATCACCAGGTTCGCAATCGCGTCATCGATCTCGGTGCCGATGAAAATGATCCCGTCCTTCAGCAGCCGGGAAAAAATGTCGTACGCCCGTTCCCCACGGTTCGTCTGCTCGACGACCATCGGCACGAGTTGTGATTTCGGAGTCACCATCTAAGAGACCTGTGCTTTCTCGATCAGCCACGCCACGGTTTTTTCCCGCCGAATCCCCGACTCAATCGGACCGACCCCGCCTTCTTTCTCCAGCCTCGCCCGGACGGCCGCCGCCGTGCGCCCCGTGCGTTCCGCAAACTTCTCCACCTCGGCGGCCACATCCTCTTCCCCAGCGGTTAGGCCCTCGCGGCGCGCAATCTCGTCCAGCACCAGCGTGCTCTTGACCGTCTCTTCCGACGGACCCCGCTGCCGTTCACGGAACTCCTGCCAGTCGATGCCCGCCTTCATCGGATCCATCCCCTGGTCCATCAGCCGCCGCACAAATTCCTCCAGCCGCCGGTCGATTTCACGATCCACGAGCACGGCCGGCACCGGCGCGCGCATACGGGCCGCCAGGTCCTGCAGCAGGTCGTGCCGCACCTTGTGTTCCGCCTCGTGCTCCGCTTCGTGCTGCAGGTCGTGCCGAATCCGGTCACGCAACGCCTCGATCGACTCGACGTCGCTCACTTCCTTCGCGAACTCGTCAGTCAGTTCGGGCAACTCCTTGCGGCGCAGGCCCTTGACCGAGACCTCGTAATCCACCGAGACCCCCGCAAGTTCCGCCACCTCATACTCAGTGGGATACGTCACCGAGAAGCTTCGCGTGTCACCTGCGGACACGCCGCTCAGGTGTTCATCAAATCCCGGCGGATTGCCCTTGGCGCCCAGTTCAATGGACACGTTCTGCATCGGCTCCGGTTTCGCGTCGTCTTTCTTGACCGTCCGCGTGACGTCCATCAGCACGGCGTCGCCGACGGTGGCCGTGCGGTCCTCCACCGGATGCCATTTCGCCGCCCGCTGTCGCAACTGCTCCAACATCTGATCCACCGCGCCCACCTCGAGGATCGCCGGGGGTTTGGTCAGCGCAATACCCGTATACTCACCCGGCTCGATGGGTGGCACGGTCTCAAACTCCGCGAGGAATGTGAGCGGCTGCCCCTCATCGAGCACGACGTCCTTGATGTCCGGGGTCGCCACGGGCCTCAGGCCCCGTTCGCGCAGCGCCTCGTCCACCAGCCGCGGAATCATCGCGTTGGCCACGTCATACAGGATCTGATCCTTGTAGCGCTGCTTGACGACGGTCATGGGCACCTTGCCCTGGCGGAATCCTGGCACCCGGGCGCTACGACTGTAGCCCTGGGCCACTTTCTGGATTTCGGACGCCACGGCGTCGGGCGGCACTTCAAACAGCAGGTGTTTCTGGGTCTCGGTGACCTCGGTCAGTTCGATCTTCATCAGTAGTTCAATTGTATAGGTGTCGCGACATTGCGGCTGAGATGGTGCGAAAGGGGGGAGTCGAACCCCCAAGGCCTTCCGGCCACCGGATTCTAAGTCCGGCGCGTCTGCCAGTTCCGCCACTCTCGCGTCACGCCCAGATTACCAGATAGGCGAACGGGGTGATTCCGGATTTCAGCGTGCCAATGGACATAACGTGTCATAACATAATGCCTAGTTATGTCCAAGGCCCTGCCCCCCGTCACCCACCTCCAGTTCCTGGTGCTCGAGGCCCTGGCCGACGCTGAACAGGCCGGACGCGACCTGCGCGATCTGCTGGCGGGCTATGGCGTTCGCAACTCCGCTCCGGCTTTCTACCAGATGATGGCGCGGCTTGAGGCGTCAGCGCTGGTGGAAGGGTGGTACGACCAGAAGCTGGTGTCGGGCCAGAACGTGAAGGAACGCCGGTACCGCTTGACCAAGGCGGGCGAACGTTCAGTCGAGACCACGCGCAACTTCTATGTCGCACGCCTCGCGTCAGCGCGCCTCCTGCGCAAGAGGTCTCATGCCTGATCGCTGGGTGGCCTGGTGTCGCCGGCTCGTGCTCGAGCCGCTCCGCACCGACGCGTTTGATCCCGCGGCCGAAGATCTCCTCCACGCCGCCTGCCTGTCGCGGCATCCCCGCGCGGTCGGGCGCGTGATGGACGGGGCGCGCCTGAGGGCGCGCGTCCTTCTGGCGGCGCTCGAATGCCGCCGCCTTGCCGCCTTCACTCCATCTTCAGGCCACCGGCGCTCGAGCTGGGGCCCACTCAGAAAGGGCACCATAGTCCGTGACCTCGTGACTGTCTTTCGACGCCTCTGGCGCGAGCCCCGATTGACGGCCGCTGTCGTCCTCACATTGGCGCTCGGGCTCGGCTCAAACCTCACCGTCTTCACCTTTGTGGATGCGTTCCTCATCGCGCCACTCCCTGTGCCGCAGCCTGGCGAACTGCTGCGGGTGTCTCAAGACCGTGGTGCGGGAGGCGTCGACCTCGCGTCGTATCCCAACTATCGCGATGGGCGCGACGCGTCACGTGCCGTCATCGACCTGGCGGCACACACGCAGACGATGGCGCTGGTCGGGCCGCCCGATGCGGCCGATCGAAGTGGTGTCGGGCAACTACTTCCGCGTGCTGCGGCTCGTGCCGCAGGCCGGGCGGCTCCTGAATGTCGCGGATGATCGGGCGGAGCTGGCCTGTCCCGTGGCGGTGATCAGCGACGGGTTCTGGCGCTCACGACTGGGCGCCCGTCCGGACGTCATCGGCGCGCCGCTGTATATCAACGGGGCCAGATTCGACGTCGTCGGCATCGCGCCCCCTGGTTTCAACGGCCCGTTCGCCGCACACCGCGTGGACGTGTGGGCGCCCATCACGATGCAGCAGCACGTGCGGCCCCGGGGGATGTCGATCGATCGTCGTAGCTGGGGATGGTTGTGGATGATTGGTCGGCTCACACCAGGCCATGGACGTGCCGACGCCGAGCGCGCTGTCGGTGGCGGCGGACGGCCTCAACCGCACATTCCCACCCTCGACGCCTGCCGGAGCACTGGTGTATGGCGTTCAGCCTGTGAGCGCACTGTCGGTGGGCGACCAGGCGCGCCTCACGCCCGTGTTGCTGACCGCATTTGCGTTCACGGGATTACTGTTTATCGCCACCTGCGCGAATCTCGCAGGACTCATGCATGCGAGGGTGGCCGCACGACGCAAGGAACTGGCGGTGCGCCAATCGCTCGGTGCTGGCCGCCTGCGCCTGATGTGGGAGTGGATGGCCGAATGCACACTCCTTGCGTTGGGTGGCGGCGTGGCTGCCCTTGTCGTCGCTCGTCTCACTGCCGAAACGCTGGGAGCTGTTGAGCTGCCGCGCCAGCTCCTGGGCGATCTCTCGTTCGATACCACGCTCCAGTGGCGCGTAGCCCTGTACACCCTGGGCGTGTCGATGCTCGGTGCGCTCTTGTTCGGGGCCAGCAGTGCGTGGCGCGCCGCGCGTCAGGTGCCGGTGGACGCGCTGAAAGAGGAAGGCGGCAATGCGTCCGGCGGCCGCCGGAGCGTCCGCGCCCGTCGCGCCATGGTGACCGTGCAGGTGGGCGTATCTGTGGTGCTGCTCATGCTGGCGTCGCTACTGACCACAAGCCTGCGCCGGCAGCAGTCGGCTTCGCCCGGGTTCGACACCTCGGTGATGGGCGTGTTGTCCGTGCACCTGCAGCGCCAGCGTGTGCCCGAGGGAGCCGCGCGCGTCGATCCGGTCAGGGCGATGCGCTAAAGCGGCGCCGTACGTAGCGCGGGCTGGGTCTCAAGCCCGCGATCAACTTCAGAGTTGAGCCATCGGCTGAACTTGACGAGGAACGTGCTGGTGGACGGCGCGTCGAAGACGTCGCCGACATTTCGGCCGAACTGGAAGTCGCCCAGCGACGAGAAGTCGTCGCGGCCCTGCTGCCACACGACGAAGATCGACGAGCCCGCCCGAGACAAACGGCTGTGCGTACACCTGCAGGGACAACGCCGGCGTCATGGTGCGTTCACGTTGCCGCCCCAGAAGCGCCGGTCACCGTCGAAGTTCCAGCCATTCCACTGGTTGACGTTGAGGCTGAAGTCGCGCACGTACTTGCCCGGGGTGTTTTCGCGGTACTGGAACCACGCCCCCTGGCCCAGTTCGTCGGCACGCTGGTGGAAGCCCAGGTCGTTGATGTCGAAGCCCGGTGACTTGTCGTTGGCGTACACGTTGAAGCGGATGTTCCGGCCGGCGATCCTGTTGAACGACACCAGGCCTGCGTGGCCGGCAAGTGACGTGCGCGTCGGGTCGTATTCCAGGTGGTCGGCGTCGGGCCGCTGATAACTGTGCACCGCACTGCGCTCGAGGCGGGCGATCGCGTCGGCGGAGCCCTTGACGCTGCTGCCGGCCACGAAGCCGTTGATGCTGTACCGCTGGCCCAGGCGCCAATCGCCGTCGATGCCGCCGGTGATCGCGGATTCGGGCAGGAACCCGACCCTTCCACAAAAAAAGACCGGCGTTCTGCAAAGAACGTTTCGAACCCGGAGAGGTTGACCACGGCCGGATCCGCTTCGACCTGGCCAGAATCCGGGTTCACAGTGCCCGTGAGTGTCAGGCCCGGGGCCACGGCGTATTTCATATCCAGGCCGACCGTGGCACTCGAGTCCGGCGATCGCCGCAGTGGATCGTTCGCGCCGACCGGAGCGGTGGTCACCTGTGAGAGGGCATAGGGCATGACCTCGAACTTCTTCTGTCCGCCTGTCAGGTTGAGGCCCGTCAGATCCCCGAACGACGACACAGACCCGCTGGCATTGCGCGACAGCAGCGGCCAGGTCGATGTCTCGTTCAGCCGTGCGATGGTGCGCGCTGCCGCGAACCCAAACACGGTGTCGGTCCCGGCGTTGAAACGCACCTGCGAGAAGGGAATCTTGAACTCCGGGCGTCATCCGCCCGCATGCCGGGTCACGGCCACGTCCCACACGGCGTCCCACCCTCGGTCCTCGCTCGTGTCGTTGAACCAGCAACGGTCGTACTTCACGCCGGAGGCGTTGACGCCGAACTCATACGTCGACCGGCGGTCACAAAAAGAGTCCCGATGAATGGACACCCAGTCGGAGGGTGAGGCGTCGTCGTTCAGTTCGCCATCAATGCGGAGCGCGGTCGTCTCGGGCCCGAGCGCCAGCGCCGCGATGGCCGGCACTGCGCCGTTCGCCTTTGTGGCCGAACTCCAGGATCCGAAGAGGAGCGCAGCCACCGCCAGCGGCGTCAGTATCCGTCGAGTCATGTCGGGGGTTGGACGGGGGACGCTCCGCATAAGTTGTGACCCCTCGCCAGTTCGCTGGCGACTGCATTCCTGATGTACTGTGCGCGCCATGGATCGACTCCTTGTTCGTGCCTCGCTACTCGTCCTGTTCGCGTCGTTCGCCGGAGTGACGATCGGGCCGCCACTCACAGCCCAGGGGCAAGGGCCCCTGTTCGTGACTGCCGAACCGGGAATTTCCCCGGACGGCGCGGAGATCGCCTTTGTCTCTGGCGGCGATATCTGGTCCGTGCCGTCCGCCGGTGGTGAGGCACGACTGCTCGTCTCACATGCAGCCACCGAACGGCGTCCCCTGTTCTCGCCCGATGGCCGTCGCCTCGCATTCATGTCCACGCGCACTGGCGGCGGAGACATCTACGTGCTCAGCTTTGATACCGGTGTCCTTCGCCGACTCACGGCTGACGACGATGAGGAAACACTGGAAGCATGGTCGGCAGACGGCCGCTGGGTCTATCTCTCTGCTACCAACCACGACATTGCCGGGATGAACGATGTTTACCGAGTGTCCGCCGAGGGCGGCACGCCAATGCCCGTGAGTGATGAACGCTACGTCAATGAGTTTCACGTCGCGCCTTCGACCGATGGGACATCCCTCGTCGTCGCCGCGCGCGGGATCGCGTCTGCACAGTGGTGGCGCCGCGGAAGCAGCCACATTGACCAGTCGGAGTTGTGGTGGTTGTCTGGACTGGACGGCACGCCCAGCTATCGCCAACTGACGCCGCGAGACGCGCGCCAGGTGTGGCCGATGTTGACTGGTGACGGCCGCTCGCTCTATTACGTGTCCGACCGCGGGGGTGCGGAGAACATCTGGATGCGCACCATGCCCGCCGCGTCAGGTGGTGCCCCGCTCGATGCCGGGCGGAAGGTGACGACGTTCGGTGATGGCCGGGTGCTGTTTCCGTCGCTGTCGGCAAACGGCAAAACCCTGGTGTTCGAGCGCGACTTCGGCGTGTGGACGTTCGATCCGGCGACCCGGGTCACTCGCCGGTTGCCGATTCGGCTGAAGGGCACACCCGCGACTCCGGTCTCCGAGCGTCAGCGCGTCACCAACGGATTCTCAGACCTGGCGCTGTCGCCCGACGGCCGAAAGGTGGCATTTGTCGCCCGCGGCATCCTGTTTGCGGCGTCGGCCAAAGATGCCGGCGACGCCACGCGAGTGACCACGGTACCGGGCATTGTGTCGCAACCGGTGTGGACACCCGATAGCCGGCGCGTGGCCTATGTGGCGGCGCGTGAAGGCGCCCAGCGCATTTACCTGTACGACTTTGTGTCGACTCAGGAGACCACGCTCACGCGAGGAGCCGGCGTCGACCTCTCGCCGGTCTTTTCGCCCGACGGTTCGCAGATGGCGTTCCTTCGCGATCGGCGGGAATTGCGGGTGCTTACAATCGCCACTGCGACCGAGCGCGTGTTGGCCACAGGCCCGTTTGGCGATGCGCTCAGCGCGCCCGGTCCGATCTGGTCGCCCGACGAGAAGTGGATCGCCATCCTGGCGATTGGGGCAAAGTCCTTCACGAATGTGAGTCTGGTTCCCACGGGCGCACCGGGCGGCCCGCCTCGTCCGGTCAGCTTTCTCTCAAACGTCTTCGCCAATACGCTCGCGTGGTCACCCGATGGACGCGCCATATTCTTCGACACGCGGCAGCGCACCGAACCGGGCCGCCTGGCCAGAGTGGACCTGACGTTGCGCACACCGAAGTTCCGCGAAGACCTGTTCCGCGACCTCTTTGTTACCCCCGCGCGTCCAGCTCCGCCAGCTTCCGCCTTTGCTCCTGCCGGAGCTGCGGCAGACAAACCGTCAGTGCCGTCAGTTCCACCTGAGCCCGTCATGGAAGGCATCCGGAGTCGGTTGTCTCTGCTGCCCCTGGGGCTCGACGTACAGAATGTGACGGTCAGTCCAGACGGAAAGCTCGCGCTTGTATCAGCGGCGGCGGCGGGGCAAACGAATCTCTACACGTATCCGCTCGACGAACTCGGTGAGCGACCGGTCGCCCGCCAGTTGACCACGACCGCGGGCACCAAGGCCGATGCACAGTTCAGTTCCGACAACCGGGAGGTGTACTACCTTGACGCCGGACGCATCCAGATCGCCACGATCGATCGCCGTGAATCGCGTGCACTGGCCGTCACCGCAGAGTTCACGACGGATTTTGCTTCAGATAAGTTTGACGTCTTTCGACAGGCCTGGTCGCTCTTGCGCGACAATTTTTTTGATCCCGCGTTCAACGGCGTGAATTGGGAGGCCTCACGTGAACGCTACGGGCCTCTGGTCGCTGCGGCCGCCACGCCCGATGAGATGCGACGGGTGATGAGCCTGATGATTGGCGACCTGAATGCGTCGCACCTGGGGCTTGCCGGCCCGGCCGACGACGGACTGGTGGTGGGTCAGTTGGGACTTCGGTTCGACCGACGGGCGTTTGAGGACCGGGGCCAACTGCGGGTGACAGAAGTCGTCATGCTTGGCCCCGCGGCCGTGTCGGGAGCGATCAAGGTGGGAGACTACCTGCGGTCGGTGGCGGGCCGGCCGGTGGTCGCTGGGTTCAGCCTGGACGAAGCGCTGGCGTATACGGTTGACCGCCGGGTGGTGATCACCGTGTCGCCCGCAGCGGACGCGTTAACCCGTGAGGTGGTCCTTAAGCCCATCGATGTCGATACGGAGAAGGCGCTGCTGTACCGCCAATGGGTGGAGCGCAATCGCGAATACGTACTCAAGACCAGTGGTGGCCGGCTGGGCTACGTGCATATGGTCAACATGAGTGCCGCCGCGCTTGACCAGTTGCACATCGACCTGGATGCGGAGAATCACGAACGCGATGGTGTGGTGATCGACCTGCGAAACAACAACGGGGGATTTGTCAACGCGTATGCGCTGGATGTGTTCGCGCGTCAGCCGTATTTGAAGATGTCACTGAGGGGACTCTCCGAATCGCCGGCGCGGACAGTCCTGGGCCAGCGCGCGCTGGAGTTGCCGACCGTCCTCGTGGTCAATCAGCATTCGTTGTCTGACGCCGAGGACTTCACCGAAGGGTACCGCACCCTGAAACTCGGCCCCGTCGTGGGAGAGCCGACAGCCGGCTGGATTATCTACACGTTTAACCAACGGCTCGTGGATGGATCCACACTTCGGCTCCCCCGCATGCGCATTCGCGCCGCCGACGGCTCGGACATGGAGATGCATCCGCGTGGCGTCGATGTTGAAGCCACCCGGCCGCTTGGCGAGGGCGCGACCGGCCGCGACACCCAGCTCGACCGAGCCATTCAGACATTGCTGACCAGACTGGGATTCGCGGAATAGAGGGGGACGGGTGTGTTTTCCACAGATTCGGGGAAAAAGGGGACAGGCCTCGGCTTCAGTCCTGGCCGAGGCCTGTCCCCTTTTTCCCCGAATCTGTGGAAAACACACCCGTCCCCCTGTATTGCTCCGCCGCCAGTATGAGCTCGTCGCGAAGCGACTGAGCGAGCGTCTGGGGCGCGATGACCCGCACGTCCGCGCCGAAACCAAGCAGCCACGAACGCAGGGCCCAGTCGTTCGACACGTCCAGCGTCATCCGCACCCGGCCATCCGCCAGAAGGTTGACTTGCTGCGACTCGTGCCAGGTACGGCCCTGCACGTAGGGGGCGGCGCGCGCGGTGAATTCGATCTCGATGCGTTCGGGTTCTGCCGAGAAGACACCGAGCGACGATCCAAAGATGTCGTTCGGCAGCTCACGGGTCTTTCGGAAGGTCGTCTCGTGCACAGAGAGGCGCTCGATTCGCTCCACGGCAAACGTCCGGAACTCCGAGTAGTGCGGCACCCACGCCACCAGGTAGACGCCGCCCTGGGCGAGCGCCAGTCGATAAGGCTGCAACGTGTACGACTTCGCGCGCCGGCTGGTGGCTGAGAAGTACAACATCTCGATGAGGCGGCGGTCCCGCACGGCTTCAAACAACCTTCGAGTAACGTCCACCAGCTCGCGTCGCGCGCCCCCGGCGCCAGGGGCGGCCTTCGTCGACACGACCTGCGGAAGGGTGGCGAGAAACTCGCGCATCCGTGGATTCAGCGCCCCCTCGATCTTCGCCAGCGCACCACGCAGTTCGTCGGCCAGCGGCCACGCCGACAACGCCTCCACGATCGACCGGCTGAGGTAGAGCGCGGCCACGTCCTGCACCCCAAGTCCCGCTTCAACCGACCGAAACGGCTGAGCGTCCAGCTTCCAGCGTTTTGTCTCGTGCTCTTCGCCTTCGTCGTAGATCGCGAACCCGGCCTCCTGCAGCGCCTGAAGATCGCGCCGAATCGTACGGGTCGTCATACCGGCCTGGGCGGCCAGATCGTGGATCGTGACGCCTGTGCGTGACGACTCGATCGCCCGCAGAATCTGCCATTGACGGATGACCTCGGCGTTGCGCACGTGCTATTCCTTCGTGGGCTGAGTGTCTTTGAGGGCTTCAGCCGAAGCAATGACCTTCGACTGCGCCACGCCACTCCGGTATCCGTTCCATCCGTGGAGCGGCCCCATCAGCACGTAGATGACTCCCGCGAAGAAGGTGTTGGTGGGATTGAGCCAGACGAGGATCAGGGATACCACGGCCAGCGCGGCGCTGTACTGGTGTGCACGCAAGCCGTAGCGCAGGACCACCTCTTCAAGCGGAGTCAGGTCGAGCTGCGCTCGAAGCCGCCACGCGTGCAGGTGCAGCAGAACAAACAGTCCGAAAATCATCAGCACGCCCGTGCTGTAAACCGCCAGCACCAGCGGGCCGCTCAGCTCCGACAGGGGCGGCAGGCCGGCCCGATTCATCGTGAGGGGGCCGATGAGCGTCAGCGTCAGGTACTTCAGCGGAAAAACATAAAACAACACGACGAACAGCAGCATGCAGTTCAGTGCCGTCGTCCACGCGTCCTGCATGCCGTACCGACGGAAGAACACGTTGTGCTGGTACCAGATCCACGAGACCATCGCAAACGTCACGCCAAATGGCAGGAACCCCCCGACCAGTTGCCGAAGCTCGGCGGTGGTGCTGGGCGTATCAAGCGACACCACCAGGAGCGTCAGCGCAAAGCCGAACACGGCATCGCTAAATGCCTCGAGCCGTGACACCTCGCGAAACCGAACCGGGACAGCCATGCGCCGGATTCTAGCCGGTATGTCCCACCCTGTCCTACCCCGGCCGCAGACTCGGGGGCATGGAGGGACACATGCAGCGATTCCACGGCACGGCGGCGAGGCAACTGGTACTGACGGAAAGGTCGGGGTCCTGGGGTCCTGGAGTCCCGGGGTCGAATTTCCGGGTCGCGACGCCCAGGGTTCAAGGACCACACCGCATCAGACTCATGCAGAAGGACATGTATGCCGAGTTGACCCGTCGGCGTCGGCGCGCCCAGATCGCAGCCCGGCACCTGGTGGACGCGCCGCAGGATTAGAGCCGGCTTCAGCCCTGGACGTGAGGCCTGGCTCGCCGAATGGCGAGCAACATGCGTTCCACGGCGGCCCGTAGTGCCGCGGTGCCCTCGGCAAATTGTCCTCGCGCCACCGTGATCGGTTCACCAAACTGCATCACCACCCGCGCGCCTCCGCCTGGCAGCAGGCGCCGCCACTGAAACGACCGGCTGCGTGGCCACAGCTCGAAGAGGCCGTCCATGGCCACGGGCACGATAGGCGCGTTCATGTGCGCGGACAGAATCGGCGCACCCTTGCGAAACGCCTTCAGCTCGCCGTCAATGGAGCGCTCGCCTTCGGGGAACAGAATCAGGACCTTGCCCATTCGGAGGCCGGTCGCGCCCGCGCGCATCGCGCTCTCAAGGTTGGCGTCGGCATCCACGGGAATGACGTTGGTGAATCGCGCCACCCGTTTCATGAACGGCGTCTTGTAGTACTCCGCCGCGCCCACCGCGAACGTCTGACGGAGTGCGCGGAAGGGCACGGCGCCGAGCATCAGGAACGGATCGAGGTAGGACTGGTGATTGGGACTCAGGATGTACGGCCCCTTCGCGGGGATATGGGCGAGCCCGGAGACCCGCATGCGGAAGAACGGTCGAATGATCCGGATCAGCACATAGAAGAGCAGCGCTCGTCCGAATGTCGATCGACGCAATTGCGCCTCCAGTTCCGGATCAGGCGGCTGGTTGAGTAACGACTCCCACATCTGGTTGCTGTGGTCGGCCTGGTCGCGCGCTGGGTCGGCCGCCGCGCCGACCGACGGCTTTGCGGCGAGCACGGCGTCCACCAACTGGCGCACGGTGAAGATCGTCGCGCGCGCCTCGGGCGCGACCCGGCGTCCCTGCTGCTGTTCGATGAGCGTCAGCAATTCGACGCGCTCCATCGAATCGAGCGCCAGGTCGAGATCCAGATTCGCGTCGGGCCGCACGGCCCGTTGCGGCACGCGCGCGCTGATGGTCGCCATCGCCGCCGCGTGGGCCGGCGTCTGCAGCCATGTCGTTTCCTCGGATGACAATGGCCGCGTCTCGGCCGCTTCGGTCGTCACGGCCGCTTCGCGCAGGCGCTTCTCAATCTGATGCCGGCGGATCTTGCCGGTGGTCGTCCTCGGCAGCGGCTCCATCCAGATGTCATACGTGAGGATGCGTTTGTGCGGCGGCAGGTGCACCGACCGGCCTTCCACCTCAAACCGCACCAACTGCTGCACGTTCACGACGCCGCGCTCGCGCAGCACCTGTTCGTCGGGCACGATCACGGCGTGCAGCCGCTCCCCCGACGCGTCGTCATGGCGGTTGAAGCCGAGGACACACAGTTCCTTGATGACTGGCGCTTCGCGGTAGTGGGCTTCGATCTCCTCGGGATAGAGGTTCTTGCCCGAGGCCAGCACGATCATCTCCTTCTTCCGTCCGGTGATGTAGAGGCGCCCATCGGCGTCGAGACGGCCAAGGTCGCCGGTGTAGAGCCAGCCGTCGCGCAACGCCTCGGCCGTGGCGTCAGGCCGGTTGAAGTACTCGCGCATGATGATGGGGCCGCGGATGAGAATCTCGCCATCCTCGTGCTCCCGGGCTTCTTCACCCGATTCACGCGGAGCGATCCGGACCTCGACGCCCTTGAGGGGGTGGCCGACCGACGTGGTGTACTTGTCTCCCGGTCGCATGATGCACGCGCCACCGGAGGTTTCCGTCAGCCCGTACGCGTTCAGCAGGTTGAATCCCAGGCCGTACAGGTTGCGTCCGACCGTGGGGTCGAACTTCGAGCCTCCTGTCACGAGCACGCGCATGTTCGGTCCCAGCACGCGGTGGACTTTGGCGAACCACCGGCGTCCAGGGTTCATGCCCGTATGGGTACGCAACCAGTCGTTCGTGCGCAGGAGCACGCGAAAGAGCGTGCGGCGCAGCGCGCTGGCCTTGGCAACTTCCGCCATGACGCGCTCGTGAATGAGGTAGAAGAACTGCGGTACGCAGGCGAGGATCGTGATGCCGCGCGTCTGCAGCGCTTGCAGGAGTGACGTGGAACTGACGGTCTCGAGGAAGACGACCCGTCCGCCCACTGCGAGCGGCAACAGGAGGTTCGCCATCTGCGCCAGAGAATGAAAGAGCGGCAGTACGCCAAGGATCACGTCGCGTTCGGTGACATCCACCACCGAAAATGCCGCCAGCCGCTCGGCGTCGAGGTTCGCATGTGTGAGCACCACGCCCTTGGGGTCCGCCGTGGTTCCGGAGGTGTAGAGAATGACGGCCGCATCGTGCGGGCCGCGCTCGGCCACTGCGGGTGGCTCGCCGGGCGGCGGGGCGCCTCCTGTCGGAGGGAAATCGTTCAGCAGGCTGACGACAAACCCCGGCCAGGCCTCCACCGCCTGGCGAACCGTCTCCTCGTAGCGCGCCGTTGTGAAGATGAGCCGGGCACCCGAGTTGTCGATGACGGTGCGCACCTGCGCGGCCTTGTAGGCCGTGTCCAGCGGGACGGCGATGGCGCCCAACCGCAGAACGCCGAGATACGCGGCGATCCACCGGGCGTCATTGTCGCCGAGGATCGCCACCCGGTTGTCTGCCTGCACACCCTGCGCGTGCAGCCACGCCGCGAACGTGGCGGCCTCGTGCGCGAGCTGGCCATAGGTGGTGCTGAGGAGCTGGTCGGCTGTCTGGAGTTCGATGGCCGGCAGTGATGAGAACCGGCCCGCAGCGTCCGAGAAGCGTTCAAAGAAATTCGCCATAGTAGGGATAAGATAGGCGCGAACAGGAGGCGTGCAGCATGCGGAAGTTGACTTTGTTTGGATTGGCCGCGTCACTCATGGTGACAGGTCTGGCCTCGGTGAGCCAGGCTCAGACCCCGGCCCCGGCTCCTACGACCCAGGCCGTGGAATTGAAAGTCGGTGACGTCGCCCCCGATTGGTCGCTGGCCGCATCGGACGGCAAGACCTACAAGTTGTCGGCGCTTAAGGGAAAGGCGGTGGTGCTGGCTTGGTTTCCCAAGGCTTTCACCGGTGGTTGAACCGCCGAGTGCAAGTCGCTCCGTGCGAGCGGCGAGACGATTCGGCAGTTTGATGTCGCCTACTTCATGGTGAGCCTCGACGACCTTGAGACCAATACCCGCTTTGCGAAAGAACACGAAGCGGACTTTCCCATCCTTTCGAATTCAGAAAAGACTGTGGCGGCCGCGTATGGTGTCCTGAATCCGGCGGGTACCGCCGCGCGCCGGTGGACCTTCTATATCGGGACTGACGGCAAGATCCTGTTCATCGACAAACAAGTCAGTACCGGGACGGCCGGAGACGACCTAGCCCGCAAGCTCGGCGAACTCGGAGTGAAGCGGAAGTGATATACGTCAAGGTGTGACTGATCCGATCGCACACTATCGAGAATGGTTTGATGAGGCGGCCTCTCGGGGCGGGTTCGACCCGAAGGCCGCCTGCCTCTCCACGGTCGGTGACGATGGCCGCCCGTCGGGCCGGATGGTGCTGATCCAGTACGCGGACCCTCGCGGCTTTACGTTCTTCACCAATCTTCGCTCCCGCAAAGGGCATGAGTTGGCCGCGTGCCAGCATGCGGCCCTGTGCGTCTATTGGGGGCCGCTCGATCGCCAGGTGCGCATCGAGGGCGACGTGGTGCCGGTGCCCGACGACGAGGCGGATCGGTATTTCGCGAGTCGCCCGCGCGAGAGCCAGATCGGGGCCTGGGCATCCAGGCAGAGCGAGCCGCTGGCCGATCAGGCCACGCTGTGGGCGCGTGTGGCGACCGTCGCCGCAAAATATGTCGCCAGGCCCGTACCCAGGCCACCCTTCTGGTCGGGGTTCCGTCTGGTGCCCCACCGCATTGAGTTCTGGGCGGCCCGTACCGGGCGTTTGCACGAGCGCCGGTTATTCACCCGCGCCGGCGAAGATTGGACCAGCACGTGGCTCTTCCCATAGACGACACGCAACGGCCAGATCGGCTCCTGCTTGAGGGGCCCAACTCGCGGCGGCGTGATTTCATGCTGCTGGCCCGCGCGGTGGCCGACTTCGTCCGTGGCTTCCGCCGCCTGCAGTTTGTGGGTCCCTGCATTGCGATCTTCGGGTCGGCCCGTTTTGGCGAATCCCATCCGTACTATCCGCTTGCGCGCGAAGTGGGTCGGCGGGTGAGCGCGATGGGGTTCACCGTCATGACCGGGGGTGGTCCCGGGCTCATGGAGGCCGCCAATCGCGGCGCCCACGACCAGGGCGGACTCTCGGTGGGCTGCAACATCCAACTGCCCTTCGAGCAGGCGCCCAACAAGTACCTGGATCGGTGGGTGACGTGCCACTACTTCTTCGTGCGCAAGGTCCTGCTGTTCAAGTACTCGTACGCATTCGTCGTGCTGCCCGGTGGACTCGGGACCCTTGATGAACTGAACGAAGCGCTGACGCTGATTCAGACAAAGAAGGTCGCCAACTTCCCCGTGGTGCTGATTGGGACCCAGTACTGGGAGCCCTATCTCGTACTCCTGCGCGAAATGGTGCGCGAAGGCGCGATGGGAGCCGCAGATCTCGAACTGCTGAAAGTGACCGACGACCTCGATGAGGCGATCGCGCACCTTGAGACCTTTACGGTCAGTCCATTCGGGTTGCGGCGCGTCAGCAAACCGGCCTGGTGGCTGGGCGAACGGGGACTTCAGCGCGGCGGCACGGCCAGCACCGGCGCATCCGCATCACGCAACACCCGATAGGCCGTTGTGCCCGGGCGCTGCGCGGCAGAGGTTCCGCCCAAGCCGACGACGATCAGGGCGTCACGCCCGGCGGCGGCGTCCACCAGCACCCGCGCCGCATCTCCGGTGCGCACATCGTTCCGCCAATGCGCTGGCACGCTGGCCTCCAGTTGCACCCGTGCATCGCGCAACGCGCCTTCCATCACCTGAGCCACCAGCGCGTTCCACCCAGCCGGCGCCGCCAGCTCCGGCACCGCGTGCAGGCCGGTGACCCGAACATCGAAGAGCCGCCCCAGGTCGTCGGCGGCTTCAATGGCCGCCCGAGCCGCGTCCCCGAAGTCGGTGCCCACGATGATTTCGGCCACGCGCAGGTCCGCCTCGGATCGCCCTGCGGCGCCCGGGGGCACGGCCAACACGGGCGCGGCGGCTTCGCGCAACAGGCGAGTGGTGGTCGATCCGAACCACAGGCGCCCGGCTTGCCCCAAACCCTGCGTGCCGACGACGATGAGCCCGGCGGCAGCCGCGCGCGTCGTCCCGTTCAGGAGGCTGGCCGGCTCGCCGGTGGCAATTTCGGTCCGCCCGCGCCACCCGTCGTCAAGGGCGGCTGCGACAAACGCGTTCAATTCGGGTTGAAGGGTGGCGTGAAGGGCATCGGCGCCGTACTCAAGGCTGGCGGCGTTCGCGAGCAGAGGCTCGACCGCGTGCACGATGATGAGCGGCTGCCCCAGTCGCCGCGCCATCAGCTCGGCCCAGCGCAACGCGCGTGTCGAGTCGTCCGAAAAATCGACGCCGCAGACGACAGGACCCGTCATGAATACCCAGTGTCCTCCGGCGCGCGGATACCGTCAAGCGATACGCTGTAGCCATGACCGCTGATGTTGTGCTTCGAGACGGCAGTACCCTGCACATGCGACCTGCCGTGACAGCGGACCGCGCTGGTCTGCCCGCCACCTTCTTGCTGCAGGTCCAATCACACGGCCACTGGCTGAGTGCCCTGACCGTCGACCCGCCGGCCCGCGGGCATGTGATCGTCGGCGAGGTCGGGGGACAGCTGCACGTGATCGCTGGATACCGACAGACCCCAGGCCGGGCCGACGACCGGGCCGAGGTCGCCATGGCTGTGGCGCCGGGCTTCGAGGGGCGCGGGATCGGTACTCGGGCGCTTGAGTTGCTGGCAGCCCAGGCGCGCGCAGAGGGCGTGCGGACGTTTGAGGCCTGGGTGCCGCGCGGCGATCGCACCGTCGTCGATCTCTTCGCGTCCTCGGGCTTTGAAGTCAGCCAGGGCGATGACGCCGACGCGGACGTGTTGTGCGTGTCGCTCGGGATCGGGCCGACGCCGGCGTTCCTGGATCGGAGTGCGGCGCGCGCGCGCGAGGCCGCAGCGGCGTCCATGCATTCGTTCTTCGACCCTCTGGGTGTGGCGGTCATTGGCGTGAACCGTGAACGAGGGCGCATCGGGAGCGAAGTCTTCCATAACCTGATCGCCGCAGATTGCGCGGTGCCGGTGTATCCGGTGCATCCCGACGGAGGGCTGATCGAGGGGCGGCAGGCGTTCAGGCGGGTGGGCGACATCCCCGGAATCGTGGATCTGGCAGTGGTGGTCGTGCCGGCCGCGTTCGTGTTGGATGTGGTGGAGCAGTGCATCGGCAAAGGCATCAAAGCACTGGTGGTCATCTCAGCCGGGTTCGCCGAAGTGGGCGCTGAAGGGCGTGCCCTTGAATCGGCACTCCTCGACACCGTACGGAAGGCGGGCGTCCGCATGGTGGGCCCGAACTGCATGGGCCTGCTCAACACCGATCCGGCCGTGCGACTCAACGCCACGTTCTCCCCGGTGTATCCGCCGGTGGGCGGCGTGGCGATGTCCACGCAGAGTGGCGCTCTCGGGCTGGCCATCCTCGACTACGCGCGTCAGTTGAGCCTTGGCATCTCGACGTTTGTTTCTGTGGGCAACAAGGCCGATGTGTCCAGCAACGACCTCATTCAGTATTGGGCCGACGACCCGCATACCCGCGTCATCCTCCTCTACCTCGAGAGCTTCGGCAATCCGCGAAACTTCAGTCAAATTGCCCGGCGTGTGGCCCGCGTCAAGCCGATCGTCGCCGTCAAGTCCGGCCGGTCCGTGTCCGGCGCGCGTGCCGCCTCGTCGCACACCGGGGCGCTGGCGTCGAGCGATGCGGTGGTGGACGCGTTGTTTGCGCAGGCCGGCGTCATCCGCACCAATACGCTGGAGGAGTTGTTCGACGTGGCCACGTTGCTGGCGCATCAGCCGGTGCCGCGCGGGTCCCGGGTGGCGATCGTGACCAACGCGGGAGGGCCTGGCATTCTCGCGGCGGATGCGTGCGAGGCGCAGGGTTTGGAACTGCCGCCGCTCTCGGATGCCACGGTGGCCGAACTCCGGTCGTTCCTGCCCGCCGCCGCTTCGGTGGGAAACCCGGTGGACATGATTGCGTCCGCCTCGGCCGAGAGTTACGGCCGGGCGTTGCGGGCAGTGCTTCGCGACGATCGCGTTGACAGTGTGCTTGTGATCTTCATCCCGCCGCTCGTGACCCACGCGGAAGATGTGGCGCGCGCCGTGCGGTCGGCCGCGTTGGCTGCGCCAGACAAACCCGTGCTTGGCATCTTCATGTCAGCGGAGGGTGCGACGGGCCTGCTGGCCCCGATTCCACGTTTCGAATTTCCGGAAAACGCGGCCGTCGCGCTGGCCAGGGCCGCCAAATATGGCGCGTGGCTGAGAAGCCCCTTGGAGCCACCGCCCGAGTTTCCTGACATTGACCGTGCGGCCGCACGTCGTTTCGTCGACGCGGGCCTGGCGCGTGGAGGGGGATGGCTGACGCCCGAAGAAGCACAGGGACTGGCGGTGGCTGCCGGCATCGCTGTTCCGCCTTCGGTCCTGGCGCATTCAGCGGATGACGCCGTGGCTGCGGCGCGAAAGATTGGTGGCACCGTGGTGCTGAAGGCCGTTGGGCCGACGATCCTGCACAAGACCGAGGTGGGAGGCGTGCGCGTGGGCCTGATCGGCGACGCTGCGGTGGGCGAGGCGTGGGAAGACATGGCCGGGCGTCTGGGCCGGACCGAGCACGGCGGAACCATGACCGGTGGGTTGGTGCAGGCGATGATCGGCGGTGGGATCGAAATGCTCGTCGGTGTGACCGACGATCCGATCTTCGGCCAGGTCATGGTGTGCGCGAGCGGCGGCATCCTGGCGGAGTTGCTCCACGACGCAGACTTTCGGCTCCATCCGCTCACCGCGCGTGACGCCGATGACATGATCGCGTCCTTGCGGGGCGCGGCTCTCCTCAAGGGCCATCGCGGTTCCGCGCCTGCGGATGTGCCAGCGCTTCGGGACGCCCTCCTGCGCGTCTCGGCGCTGGTCAGCGTCTGCCCCGAGATTCAGGAACTGGACATCAATCCGTTGCGGGTGCTGACGCGCGGCGCGCACGCCCTGGATATCCGCGTGCGGGTGGGCGCCAGCCGACCACCGGCAAAGACGAGGCGAATTACTTATTGATGTGCCAATTCTCTGGTGCCTTTCACCGTCAATACCGGCGCCGGCGACCGACGCACCACGCGCTCAGCGACGCTGCCGAGCAGCAGATGGCCGACCGCGCCCCGGCCGTGCGTGCCGATGACCACCAAGTCGATGTGGTTCGTGTCGATGTAGTCCAGGATTCGGTCCACCGGTGTGCCGATGGCCGTGGCCGTCGTGAGGCCCCCGCTGGGCGCCTGATCGGCCGGGATGAGTTCGCCGAGCCGAGTACTGGCCAGCGCCTCTGACTGCGTCAGAAGATCGACGAGGGGCAGTGTGGAGATTTCCGTCCCCCACGGATAGACGTAAGGCTCGGGCACCACGTGCAGCAGATGCAGGTGGCTGCCGAACTCTGTCGCCAGGGTTCGCGCGTAGCTGAGCGCGGCGCTGGCGGGCTCACTGAAATCGGTCGGAACCAGGATGTGTCGGATGGCGATCATTGGACCCTTCTCCTGTCATCACAGCAAAGTTTGTACCCGTCCCCTTGGCGCCCAGACGACGGCCACGGTGCCTCCCGATGGTGGGCACTCGAGCGTGAGCGTGCCACCGTGTGCGCCGATAATTCGGCGGGCGATGGCCAGGCCCAGGCCCGTGCCGCGGTGCTTTGTGGTGAAAAACGGCTCAAACAAGTGGTCACGCGCCTCACGGCTGATGCCGGGTCCCTCATCGTGAATCCTGATCACGCAGCCGTCGTGCGCGGCATCGGAGGTGATCCGAATCTCGCCGCGTCCCTCCATCGCCTGCGCGCCGTTGATCAGCAGGTTCAGCAAGACCTGGCGCAGTTGCTGCACATCGGCCGTGATCACATCGCCGCATCCGTCAGAGGTTGCGACCGTGACCACGATGTCTGCGAAGATGGGATCCTGCCGCACGAGCGACAGGGTGCTCTCGAGCAAGTCATGCACAGGCACCGGGGCCAGCACCGGCGGCCTCGGCCGCGCAAACATCAACAGGTCCTGCACGATGTCGTCGAGCCCGTCCACGCGCGAAATGACTTCGCGAATGATTCCGTGTTCGGGGCTGGCCGGGTCTATCCGCCGGCCGATGACCTGGAGGGCACCACGGATCGCGGCCAGCGGATTCCGAACTTCATGCGCGACCACGGCCGCCATTTTGCCGACCTGGGCGAGCGCGCTCTGCTCGCGAAGCGCCGCCTCAGATCGCTTCCGCTCCGTGATATCGAAGCGAATGGCGATGTACTGGTAGGGCTTGGCGCGCTCGTCGAGGAACGGCACGATCGTCGTATCGACCCAGTAGTCATTGCCGTCCCGTGCACGGTTCCGCAACTCGCCGTGCCACACTTTGCCGCGTCCGATGGTCTGATACATCTCGCGGAAGAACTCAATGGGGTGCAGGCCGGAGTTGAGGAGGCGGTGGTTCTGGCCGATCAGGGCCTCACGGGGGTATTTTGAAATCTCGCAGAACTTGTCGTTGACGAACGTGATGGTGCCTTCGACATCAGTGGTCGCCACAATGGCCGACTGGTCGAGCGCAAACTTCAGGTCGGCCAGGTCCTTGATCGATCGCCGAAGAGCGTGGTCCGACTCGGGAGGGTTGGCGGTGGAGTCAGTCATGGCCCAAGCCTTGAATATAGTGGGAATCAGGATTGCAATCGAGGCCGGATTTACTGGAAATTTTTGTGATGGCCGATTGAATGTGCAGGAAATTCTCCCCATGAGCCGCCGAATAGTGCCCAGAACGGTGCTCGTCGTTGACGACGAGGCGTTGATCCGCTGGTCGTTGTCCGAAGGACTGACCGACGCCGGCTGGACCGTGCGGCAGGCGGCTTCGGGCGCCGAGGCGCGGTCGGCCGTTCAGTCGCTTCACCGGCAGCCTTTTGTCATCCTCATGGACCTGCGTCTTCCGGACGTCTCTGATCTCTCCCTGGTGCGTGAACTGCGCGCGCTGCGTCCCGATGTCCCGATGATTGTCATGACCGCCCATGGCACCGCCGACGACGCAACCCAGGCCCGAGAGGTGGGCGTCCACTCATTTGTCGTCAAGCCGTTCGACCTCGTCGAAATGGTGGCCCTGGTTGACGCCGCCGCCACACCGGCAGCCTGCTAGAGGAGGCCTCGTGGCCCTATACTCACCGCTGCATGGCTGTTCGACGAGTGCTGGTTGTTGACGATGAACCCCTGATTCGATGGTCGCTCGCCGAACGGCTCCGCGCCGACGGGCATGTCGTCACCGAGGCGGGGACCGCCGCCGAAGCGATTGACCGCGCCGAGCGGGGCGTGGATCTGGTGCTGCTCGATTACAGACTTCCGGATGACGACGGTTTGGTGGTGCTGCGCAAGCTCCGCGATCTCGACCTGGACATCCTTGTGGTCATGCTGACTGCACACAAGGGGGTCGAAACCGTTGTCGAGGCCATGAAGGCCGGCGCGTACGACTACGCCACCAAACCGTTTGATTTGGACGACGTGGCGTTGCGCGTGACTCGGGCGCTGGAGGCGACGCGACTGCGGCGGGAACTGCGCACGCTGCGCGAGGGCCTGGCCCGCCCTTTCAGCCCCGCTTCGATCATCGGCGAGTCTGAGCCGATGCAGCGGACCAAGGCGCTCGTCCGGAAAGTGGCGACGAGCCCAGGGTCCACCGTGCTCATCACCGGAGAAAGCGGCACCGGCAAGGACCTGCTGGCGAAGGTCGTCCATTATTCGAGCCATCGTGCGGCGCGGCCGTTTCTCAATATCACGTGTTCGGCCCTGGCAGAGACGTTGCTCGAGTCAGAACTGTTTGGGTACGAACGCGGCGCGTTTACCGACGCCAGACAGCAGAAACGCGGCCTGCTCGAGCAGGCAGACGATGGCACCGTGTTCTTGGATGAGATAGGGGAAAT
>CAZAZR010000040.1:0-26974 GCA_964489685.1 uncultured Solibacteraceae bacterium
GGCGTGCGGACGCCGTCGCTTGTGGCGAAGGCGGTCATGGACATGACCGACCACCATCTCATCGTGGGCAAAGATGCGCAGACGTTTGCGCGGAACATGGGGTTTACGATTGAGGCGGATATCAACAGTGACGTGTCGCGCAAGGCGTGGCAGGAATGGAAGCGGCGCAGCGACCCGTTGCATTACCTCGATCCGAACCGTCGCGACGCCGCACTTCGCGAGGTGATGATGAGCATGGTGGCCGATGGGTTCATCAACGAGAACCACATCTACGGCACGATCAACTGCAATGGCGTCAACGCCCGAGGCGAGATCTGCGGTGTGACGACGACGAGCGGTCTGGCCTGGAAGATCCCTGGCCGGCTCGGCGACTCGCCGATTCTGGGCGCGGGTCTCTACGTGGATGGCGACGTGGGCGCCGCCGGTTCGACCGGCCGCGGCGAGGCGAACCTGTTCAGCCAGTGTTCGATGCTGATCGTCGAGGAGATGCGACGCGGGAAGAGCCCGAAGGATGCCGGCCTCGAGGCCTGCCGTCGCATTCAACACAACACGATCGAGAAGCGGTTGCTCAACGATCGCGGCCTGCCGAACTTCAACGTCAACTTCTATGTCCTCAATGCGAAGGGTGAGCACGCCGGGGTGGCACTCTATGCGCCGACTGCGGCCAGCACGTACGCCGTGTGTGACGAGAAAGGTGCGCGGCTGGAACGGATCGAGGCGCTGCTTGAGGGAGCCGCATAGGAACTGAGAGTGTTCGTAGCGCGGCCTGGGTCTCAAGGCCGCGGCGGGCAACTGGGAGGGGTGATCGGCGATGAAGCGAGTAGTGACGATTGTCGGAAGTGTGGCCGTGACTGCGGCTGTGGTGTGGGCGGCGGGTGTGCGGACGGGCGCGCAGCAGGCGTCAGTGACGGCGGGCCAGACCGGTCCGGACGGCAAAACGTATCGCGTGGGCGGGGGTACGCGTGATGGCGCCTCGGCCTTCCCCCTGGTGAAGTACGACCAGATGAAGCCACTCGTGCCAGGGCAGGTGGACTTCAAGCACTTCCACACCTACGAAGAAGCCACCGACATCCTCCGCACATGGGCGCGGGAGTATCCCGACCTTGTGGAACTCTACTCCGTGGGCCGGTCGCTTGAGGGCCGCGAGATCTGGCAGATCACCATCACCAATAAGAAGACCGGGCGGCATACCGACAAACCCGCCATGTTCATCGAAGGCGGACGGCACGCGGGCGAGATCTCCGGGATCGAGGCCACGCTTTATTTCGCCAACCACCTGCTGACCAGCTACGGCCAAGACGCCGCGATGACGAAGCTGGTCGATACCAAGACCTTCTACGCCAAGCCGCACAACAACCCCGACGGTGCGTCGGTGTATCACTACACCGCCCAGACGCTGCGCTCCACGGTTCGGCCGTACGACAGCGATCAGGATGGGCTTGTAGACGAAGATTCGGCTGAGGATCTCGATGGCGACGGCTTCACCCGGCAGATGCGCAAGTTCGTCGGCGCGGGCAAGGGCTCGGCGATTGTGGACAAGCGTGACGCGGCCGGGCGACTGATGCAGACCGTGCCGATGGGGCAGGGCGACTACGTCATGTATCAGGAAGGCTACGACAACGACGGCGATGGCCGCGTGAACGAAGATGGTATCGGTGGTCTCGACCTGCACCGCAACTATCCCGAAAACTGGCGGCCGATGACCGAAGAGAGCAGCCGCGGCTACACGCAGGGCGGTGCCGGCGAATATCCGCTCTCGGAACCCGAAACGATGGCCGTCTTTTCGTTCCTGATGCGGCACCCGCACGTGGGCATCGTGCAGTCACTCGACACGTCGGTGCCGATGATCCTGCGCGGGCCGTCCACCAGCAAGTCTGAGGAATCTGTGTTCCCGGAGGACCTGGTCTACCTGAAGAAGTTCGACCAGAAGGGCCTGGAGATCACTGGGTATCCGTGGGCCGGCGACGTGTTCTGGCAATATGCGAATCGCGGGCGTGGCGGCGCGCAGCCATCGCCCGATGCGCCGGGCACACCGCTCTTCGGCCACGGACCGGACTTCGGCTATCTGTATTACGGCGCCGTCTGGTACGGCAATGAGATCTGGAACGGCGGTCGCCTCAAGGAGGCCGACGCGAACGCCGACGGTCAAACCGATGACATGGAATTGCTGAACTGGCTCGACAAGAACCGGCCCGGCAAAAATGACTTCCAGCCGTGGACGAAGACGACCCATCCGACATTGGGTGAGGTGGAAGTGGGCGGATGGAACCCGAAGTTCTGGTCGCAGAATCCCCCGCCAGAGATGCTCGAACAGTGGGCGCGCAACGAGGCGATGTTCAACATCTATCTCGCACAGCAGATGGCGCAGGTGAAGATTGTGTCGGCGACCACCAAGCCCGCGACCGACGGTGCCGTGGAACTCACCGTCGTGGTCACGAACGAAGGCGCGCTGCCCACGGCGCTTGAGATTGCCAAGCGCGTCAAGATCGTCCAGGAAGACACGGTCGCCATCGACTACGCGGCGACGCAGTCGGTCAGCCGCGCCGGTCAGGCGGGCGCCGGGCCTGGGATTGGGGGCCGCGGACGTGGCGCGGGCTTTGGCGGCCGCGGTGGCGCGGCGCCGGATCCGAACGCGCGGCGGCGCACGGCCGAAGGCATCGGCTGGCTGAAGCCGGGCGAGACGAAGACCCTCGCGTGGACGGTGCGCGGCGCCGGCCCTGTGACGGTCACGGTCGGCTCCACCCGCGGCGGCGTGGTGTCACAGACGGTGGCGATTCGTTGAAGAGAATGAGGCAATGCGTGAAGTGTGGCCACTGAGCCAGTGGGGTCAGTGGGGCAATTCGCCCCAATCTCCTCACTGCCAACATTGACCCCATTTCGCCCATTGCCTCACTGTCTCATTGACATTGGCCCACTGCCTCATTTCTTCAAGTTCCACCAATCCAGCGGCAGCCCACGCACAGTGCGCCCGTTGCCGGTCATGTCTGTGGCGCGCAGCAGCGAGTTGTAGACCGCTTCCTCTGTGGCGTCCATCACCGCCTCGAAGAGGCCGGACACCGCGTCAGTGGGCAGAATGCTGCGGGGCTGCGGACCGGTGGTTGCGGTCACGCGGTTCTCAAGCGCTGTGGAGAACGCGATCGCGAAGTCGCCACTGCCGTTCGAGTAGGTGGATCCCGTGCGCGCCAGCGCGAATATCGCGCGCGCGGCGAGGCGTTCCAGATCACGCGCGTCGAGTGGCGCGTCGGTCGCCACCACGATCATGCAGGATCCGTCGGCGTCACCTGGGGTTCCAGCTCCACCGCCTCGACCGGGCACCGGCGAAACGCGTTGCCACACCGGGATTCCGGCGATCGTCAGGCGTCCACCATAGTTGCTCTGGACGAGGACGCCGACTGTCCAGAATGGACGGTCGGCCGTGCCTGCCTCCGAGGCTCCTCGCGCCACCACGCGAGACGATGTGCCGATGCCGCCTTTCCAGCCGAACGCAATCGTGCCGGTACCCGCGCCCACGGCGCCTTCATTGACCGCGCCGCCGCGTGCGTTCGTCAACGCCGCCAGCACATCGTCGCGCGTCACGTGCAAGCCGCGAATGTCGTTCAGCCCGCCATCATTGGTTTCGCCAACCAGGGCGTTCACCGAACGCACGTTCGTATTGCCGGGCTGTCCGAGGGTCCAGCGCACCACCGCGTCCATCGCGGTGCCTACCGCAAGCGTGTTGGTCAACACAATCGGGGTCTCGATCGTGCCCAACTCCCGCACCTGGGTGGACCCGGCGAGTTTGCCGAACGCGTTCCCCACGAAAACACCGCCCGGCACCTTCTCGCGAAAAAGATTCCCCGCATGGGGAAGGATGGCTGTGACACCAGTCCGCACGTTCTCGCCGCTGATCAGAGTCGTCTGGCCGACGCGAACGCCGGCCACATCCGTGATCGCATTGAGCGCCCCGGTCGTCCCCGCTCCAGGAGTGATTCCGATATCCCGGGCTCGGGGCCGCACCTGCGCCGACACGGCCGCCGTTGCGAGCACGATGGTCACCGCCAAACCCACTATTCGTTGGTGTCTCATTCAAACACTCCTCGTGGCCCCCAGGACCCCAGGCCCCCAGGACCTCTGGACTCCAGGACCCCTGGACCCCGATAATAGTCCCGGTTTTCCCCCGAAGGAGTTTCTATGAGATTGCGGTTGCGGCGGCAAGTACTGAGCGCGGTGTGTGTGTTGACCTTGGTGGCCAGCTGGTCCGGTCTGCCGGTGGGCGCCCAGGCGCCCGCCAAGCGGCCCATCTCGTACGACACGATGGACTATTGGCGCTCGATAGGCGGCACACGCCTGTCGGGCGACGGCCAGTGGCTGGCCTACGCACTCTCGTCGCAGGGCGACGATGGCGAGCTCATCGTACGCAACCTGGCGTCGGGCAAGGAACTGAAGCACCCGCGCGGCACGACGCCGGTCTTCACGCCCGACGGAAAGTTCGTCCTCTTCACCATCGTTCCTGTGAAGACCAACGCCGACGATGACGCGGCTGGCCGTGCGGGGGGCGCCGGTGGAGAAGCCGCCGAAGGCGCCGGGGCCGCCGCCGCCGCGCGCAACTCTGCCGGCATCATGGCGCTGCCCTCGGGCCAGGTCACCGTCGTCGAACAGATCAGCACCATCCGGCTCGCCGAAGACTCGTCGGTGTGGGTCGCGCTGCACAAGGGCCGTGCACCCGCCGCTGCCGGGCGTGGGGGACGAGGCGCGGCTGGCGGCGGGCGTGCTGGCGGTGCTGGACGAGCGGGTGGCGCTGCGGCAGTCGAGCCCCCGGCGACGCCGCCTGCGGCGACTCCAGAGGTTTCAGGACAAGCAGGCGCACCAGCGACACCCGCAGCGCCTCCTGAGAAGCGCAAGGACGCGGGCAGCGACCTCATTATCAGGAACCTCTCGACCGGCGCCGAGTTCACCATCAATGACGTGAACGAATTCGCCTGGAACAAGGGCGGGTCGTGGCTCGCGTATGCCGTCTCGTCCGCCGACGCGGCGAAAGATGGCGCGTTCGCGCGCCAGCTGTCGGACAACAGCGTGAAGACGCTGCACACCGGCAAAGGCCACTACAAGAGCTTCGCATTTGACGAGGCCGGATCGCAGCTCGCATTCCTGAGCGACCAGGCGGAGTACGAAAAGCCCGTCGCCCCGTACCGTCTCTACTACTGGAAGGCCAACGATGCCTCGGCTGCAGAACTCGTCTCGGCGACCACGCGCGGAGTGCCGGCCGGCAGGGTCGTGCACGACAGTGCGCCGCGGTTCTCTGAGGACGGCAAGCAGCTCTTCCTGAACACCGCGCCGCCGCCGCCCCCCGCGCCGGCCGACCCCAACGCAAAGCGTCCGATCAACGTTGACGTGTGGAATTATCAGGACGCGCAGTTGCAGCCGATGCAGCGCGTTCGGGCGACGCAGGATCGCAACCGCAGCTATCGCGCAGTGTTTCACGTGGGCGACAAGCGGTTCGTGCAGCTGGCGACCGCAGACATGCCGACCGTGAATCCCGGCACCCATCCCGAGCGCGCCGTGGGCACCTCGGACCTGCCGTATCAGCAGCTCGTGTCGTGGGACCAGAGCTACAACGATGTATACCTCGTGGATCTGAAGAGCGGGCAGCGCCGCAAGATCATGGAGAAGGCCTCGCAGGCGGCGTCACTCTCGCCCGCCGGCAACTACCTGCTGTCGTTTGATGAATTCACCGGGCACTGGTCCAGCTATCGTATTTCCGACGGCCTCAAGGTCAACCTGACCGAACGGCTCCCCGTGAAGTTCTACCAGCAAGACCACGATACGCCCGACATGCCCGGTGCCTACGGGTCGGCCGGGTGGACCGACGGCGACAAGACCGTGTTGCTCTATGACCAGTTCGATATCTGGGAAATGCGCCCCGACGGTACCAACGCCCGCATGATTACCGGCGGCGAAGGGCGCAAACAGGGCCTGGTGTTCCGCTACCGGTCGCTCGATCCGGAGCAGCGCGCGATTCCTGCCGCGGCTCCGGTGCTTCTGACCACCACGAACGACGCCACCAAAGCGTCGGGCTTCTATCGCACCAGCCTGACCGGGTCCACCACGCCTGAGAAGGTCGTGATGCTCGACAAGGCCTTCGGCGCGGTGACCAAGGCAAAAAATGCAGACCGTCTGGTCTTCACGCTCTCGCGCTTTGAGGAGTTCCCGAATCTCTGGGTGAGCGACGGCAACTTTGGCCAGATGCAGAAGGTGTCGGATGCGAATCCCCAGCAGTCGGAGTTCGTCTGGGGGACGTCGGAGCTGGTGGAGTACATCAACGCCGACGGCATCAAGCTGCGCGCGATCCTGACCAAGCCAGAGGGCTTCGACCCCACGAAGAAATATCCGATGATGGTGTACATCTACGAGGGGCTGACCCAGGGCCTGCACGGGTACTCGGCCCCCAACGTGGGAACGAGTGTGAACGTCACCCGCTACGCCAGCAACGGCTACGTCGTCCTTCGGCCCGACATCATTTACCAGACGGGTTTCCCAGGTGAAGCCGCTGAAAAGTGTGTCATCCCGGCGGTGAATACAATCGTTGCGCAGGGCTACATCGATCCGAAGCGCATTGGCATTCAGGGGCACTCCTGGGGCGGCTACCAGATCACCCACCTCATCACGCGAACGAACATGTTCGCGGCGGTGCAGGCCGGCGCATCGGTGTCGAACATGGTCAGCGCGTACGGCGGCATTCGCTGGGGCACGGGCATGGTGCGGCAGTTCCAGTACGAAAAGACACAGAGCCGCATTGGCGCTCCGCCCTGGGACAAGACGCTCGAATTCATCGAGAACTCCCCGATCTTCTGGGTGGAGAAGGTGCAGACGCCGTACCTCACCATTCACAACGATGCCGACGATGCCGTGCCGTGGTATCAGGGGATTGAGTTCTTCACCGCGCTGCGGCGGTTGGGGAAGGAAGCGTATTTCTTCAACTACAACGGCGAATTTCACGGGCTGCGCAGCCGCGACAACATGAAGCACTGGACGGTGCACCAGGATGAATTCTTCGACCACTACCTGCTGGGCAAGCCGAAGCCGGAGTGGATGGCCAAGGGCGTGCCGTTCCTCGAGCGGGGCACGCGCGACGTCCTGGGGATGTTCAAGCGCGACAAGCCGGCACCCGCGGCCGCGGGCAAATAGCCCACGTGCGCATCCATCGTCTGTCGCCCGCCGTGCCGATGCCGTCCTACCAGACGGCCGGCGCGGCGGGGTTCGACCTTGCAGCCAGTGCGGACGTGACCGTGCCCCCTGGCGCAATTGTGCTGGTGTCAACCGGACTTGTCGTTGAAGTTCCGCCCGGTCACTTCCTCGGAATCTTCGCGCGCAGCAGCACGCCGCTCAAGAAGGGCCTCATCGTCGCCAACGGCGTGGGTGTCCTCGACAGCGACTACTGCGGACCAACGGACGAACTCAAAATCCAGGTGATGAACGTGACATCAGCCGTCGTCGAGGTCAGGGTTGGCGATCGCCTGGCGCAAGGCGTGGTGATGCCTTTCGCGCGTGTGGAACTTGAAGATGGGGACGGCGCGACCGCGCCGTCACGCGGGGGATTTGGATCAACCGGCTGACGACGGATCAGCGCCCTACGACGAACGGCGCAACGTAGGCGCGGTCATCCCAAATCAGTTTCAGGACGCCGGCACGGCCCTGTCGTGGCTCGATGACGAACGTGAGCCGTTCGGCGGCCGGCGTCGCGGTCTCTTTGGCCATCGTCACCCTGCTGATGATCAGTGTGACACATCCTCGGTGGGCTGCGTGTAGATGGTGTAGTCGCCCCTGGGGACGATGAGAGTGCCGAACGTCAACGAGTGAGTGGTGGTCATCGTGTCGCGGAGGCTGCCGCGCTGGCCCGTGTTGCGACGCGGAAGGACAACGCCAGGCAAGTCCAGGTCGCGCACCGCCTTTGTCACGGGCGGAACACTCGGCTCTGAGACAGCAGCGAAATTGTCGGCGCGTGCGACTCGCGCCGCAATCTCTGCGATTGACGCCCCGGCAGGATCCCCGATCACCACCCGATGCCGTCGGCAGCCAGGGCGATGCTCAGGCTTCGCACCCCGCCTCTCGTTATTTCGTCGGCGGCGGACACGAAGACCACGACGGGGATCTTGCCCGAGGATCCTCGCGGCATCACCAGCCGGCCGGCAATTTTCCCATCACCCGACGTGATCTCGATGGCCGTGTCCTGACGCGATTCGGCTGAAACGCCGAAGGCCAGGGCGAACGCGAGGAGAAAACAGAATCCCCAGGGCTCAAGCCCCAGGGCTCCGTATGAGCCGACGTGTTACTTGCCGGCGTCCAGGTCGTTCCAGTGCATCAGTGTGTTGAAGCCCAGGATGAACGTGCCCTGTGTCTGCCAGCGCCAGAAGGGCCGAATGGCAAACATGACAACGTGCCCCTTGCCGATGGGCGCGTCGATCACCTGGGGCCGGCTCTGAAGATTTTCAGCGCCGAGCACGCCGCCCGACAGCAGCATGTCGCTGGCGTCCGGTCCGAACTGCAGGATGACGCGCGGACGCATGAAGTCCATCAGGGTCCCGCCCCCTCCTGCACCGCCGCGTCCGCCGCCGCGACCGCCGAAGGCCGCGCCGCCGCCGCGTCCGCCCCCGGGGCCAGCCCCTTGCGCCGCGCCCGCCGACGGGGCGCCCGGAGTCCAGTCCACCAGAGGATTCCACGTCCCGAATACGTTCGTGCTCGCCCCCATCGGCGCAGTGTTCTGGTAGTTCCCCCCACGGCCACCGGCACGTCCTGCCGGTGCTTCTGCCAGGGGGCCCGGCTGGCCGGCGACGCTGAAGAGCGGCCCGCCGCCTGATTTGTAGTACACAGGCAGGTGATTGCGGGGCACACCATAAACGATAGGACTGGTCCTGTCGGCCACCACGCCGCGATAGATCGACCCCGGCGCCACCAGACCCTGCGCCTGATCAATGGTGATGCCCGGTGTCAGGTAGTTGGTCGGGAAGATCGCGGACGTGCCGCCTTCAGTGATGATCGTTCCGCCAGCCTGCGCAAACTCATACAGCTTCCTGAGCCCCGCCTGGCCGAGGCCACCGCGCGTGTCTTCGGTGGAATCGGGATAACCGAGCGCCTGGAAGTCGGCCGTTTTCTTGAACGGCACCGGGGTGCCGGTGGTGGGCGCGTCTTGTCCGACGCCGCCGCCATGCGGCCACAGGATGACGTCGAACTGCGCGCGCAGGTCGCGCTTCACGACTTCGTTCTCGCCGAAGTAGGTGTACGGAATCTTGTAGTAGTCGAGCGCGGCGCGCACCCAGCCTTCGTCCTGCGTGTTGCCCCAGCTGTGGATGTAGCCAATGCGCGGCACATCAAGGTCATGCGTCTTCACCGACGCCGGCACCGCAGCCACCGCGTAGCCTGACAGCCCGAGGTCGCGAAGTACAGGTTCAATCTGCGCGCGATTGGCGTTGGGAATCACGAACGAGCCGGCGCTGAACTTGTGCCCGTCGGCTTCGAACGCACTTTCCGCCGCTGCCATCTTGACGCTCGCGAACTGGAAGCGGAACTGCGCGAGCAGGTTGTCGCCCGAGTGCTCGACGACGATCGTGGAGCCGGTGCCGGTCACGCCGCCAGGCGCGCGGACCGGCGTGGTGACGGGCGCCATCGGTGAAGACAGGAGCGCCTTGTCGGTGACGGCCGTCATCACGAGGTTGCGCATCATGGGGTACGTCCAGCCCAGGTCGTCATACGGGCTGGGGTTGGACATCGAGTAGTCCTGCACCTCGAAATAGATATCGGCCACCGTGCGATACGGCTGGTCGCCGCGAAGAATCCAGTCACCGGGTTTGACCTGAACATCTCCGGCCGTGAACGCGGCCGTGGCCGTGTGCACTTCCATACCCTGCGCCATCAAACCGTTGACGGCTTCGGCCGCGTTGGCTTTACTTGTCTGCGTCGCGGGAACGACCCAGCCAAACGTCGGCCCGTTCGTGCCCTTCGCCACCGCGTTCTTGTTCTTGATCCAGTAGTTCTCGAGCCAGCGATCTTTGTCCTTGCCGGTGAAGCTCAACGCAAACAACACGGCCGACTGACTCATGTTGACGTGCGCGCGCGGGCCCCAATTCACGTTGCCCGGATCGGGATTCGGACGGAACCATTCGCGGCTGTTCCCGCGTCCGCCGCGACCCGCCTGCGGCGGGCCGGCCGGCGCCGCGCCTGGTCCTGCGCCGCGCGCCCCACGTCCGGCGCCTGGTGCTGCAGCAGCGGCTGCAGGCGGCGCACCCGGATACGTTGTCGGGTTGCCGACGTTGTAGCCGCCGACCTCGTAAAAACGCCCGGTCGCGTTGTGGGTATGCACGGCATAGAACATGTAGTTGGGTGTCCAGCCGTCATAAAACCCGTAGGTCCAGACGCCGGGCACGCCGCGCTTGGTCATCTCCATGACGTCGTTCTGCGCGAACATCCACCACTCGCCGATGGTGATCGGGTCAAGCTGCTCGTTATAGGGGCCGGTGCCGGTGGAGGCGTACAGCAGCTGGGCCTGCTCGTGCAGGTCGTGCAGGACGGTGGGCTTCCACTCGGTCGCGACCTTCATGATGTTCTTGGTCATGGACAGGAACTGGCCCATGCCGTCGCGGTTGTTGTCGTGCGCCACATACTTGCCCCAGTAGGGGATGCCGAGCTGGCCGGTCAGGCCCTCGGCCGCGCGCTTGGCGTTGTAGTAGTAGGTGTCCACGATGCGCTCGCGTCCGTCCACTTCGACCACGGGCGTGATGAACGTAATGACGTTATTGCGAATCTGCTGGATGAAGGGCGATTCCTCGACCACGAGGCGATAGGCCAGTTCCATGAGCATTTCGGGCCCGCCGCGTTCGGTGGAGTGCACGCCGCTTGTGAGCCAGTAGATCGGCTTGGCCTGAGTGATGATCTGGCGCGCTTGCGCTTCGGTGGTTTTGCGCGGGTCGGTCAGCGCCTGCAGATAGTTCTTGTACTTGTCGAGATTCTTGATGGTGTCTTCGTTCGCGATGGCCAGCACGATCTGGTCGCGGCCCTCCTCGGTCTGGCCGATGGTCCAGAACTTCGCGCGGCCGGTGCCCGAGTCGGCGATGGCCTTCATGTACGCGTGGATGTCCCTGGCGTAGGTCAGCACGCCGGGCTGGCCCGCGATGTGGCCCACGGCCGGGAACTTCAGCGGCGTCGGCACCTTGTCGGAGGCCGGGAGGTGGTCCACCAGTTCGGTGTTGATGCGCGCATCGGTGAGGTGCTGCTTGATGAGCGCGGTGTATGGCTCATCGATTTTCTGTGTGGACAGCCGCTGGGGCGCAGCCGGGGACTGGGCGGCCGGGGTGGCGAGCGGCGCCATCGCGGCGACGAGCACCAGAGCCAAACCGGCCCGGAGTGTAACGGTCGTGAATCTGGACATGAGGCCTCCTGCGGCGGCCGAGGGAACGGCACGCGCCCGAAGATGGTACAACTTTCGCGGATGATTTGCCTTCGGAGGCCGGGTCTTCAGACCCGGCGACCTGTCTCAGCGTCGCGTGAACACGATCCCGCCGCCGCCAGGCAGGGCCACCGGCGTCACCGACCATGTGTGCGACTGGTGCCCGCGGGTGACGGCGCGCGCAGACGCCAGGCCAAGGGCGGCGCCGAAGACCACGTCGCTCACCCAGTGCGCGCGGTCCCGCACGCGCGTCCAGGCCACAAAACCCGCCGCGGCGTAGGCGGGCCCGCCCGCCTTCCAGCCAAAGTGCTGCTGCAACACACCCGCCGATGCGAAGCTCGCGGAGGAGTGGCCGGAGGGAAACGCGTGGTCGCCGCCGTTCGGGCGCTGACGGCTCGCCGCAATCTTCAGCCCGCGTGTAATCACGCCGTTGAGCACCTGCGCGCGAATCAGGTCACTGCCCACGTGGGCCAGCAGCGGCCGATCGAGCCACTCGCCCGTCGCCCATGTGCCCAACGCGGCGCCGGCCATCGTCCACCCATCGCCGCCGATGCGACCGACGCCGGTGATGGACGGCGCGGGGTGGTCGATCGTCCAGCGATCCACGCGGTGATCCGAGTTCGACGAAAGGATGGCTGCCAGTGCACCGACTCCAAGGATGCCAACCGTGTCTGCCTTCCCGAGGCTGACGAAATCCCGGCCCAGATTCTGAAAGAGATGCGCCAGAGGACGATCCGCAACCGGGAGTGGCGGCGTGGCCTGCGGCGACGCCGCAGCGTTCGCGGCCACCACGAACGGAGCGATCCAGAGGAAGGTGAGCACCCGCGCAGGATATCAGCGCGACAGACCGAAGGCGACGCCGATCGCAATGTGGTGCGACAGCGTCGTCGTCTGTCCGTGGCCGTTGTTCGCGGTCGTGATCCTGGGTCTGGCGTATGTGAGTTTGTATTCCGTCAGCAGAGACAGGCGGCCCTTCAGCCGGACGTCCAGGCCCAGCGCCGCGTGCGCACCCAGCCCCGCGTATTCGTAGCGTTCGAGCGATGCGTCCCGCACCGTGGTCTCGGCATGGGGCACCGTGATGCCGCCGCCCAGTCGGCTCACCAGCGCGAAGGGTGCGTCGCCGTAGGCCGATCGGCCCAGCGGAATGCGCGACGTCACGTTCGCCACCAGGAAATTGAGGCCGTGGGTCATCTGGTAGCGCTGCACGTCGGGCTGCAGTTGTTCCGGATTGGCGATGACCTTCAGATGGATGAACTCCAGTTCCAGGCCCACGCGCCGGGTGTCGGTCAGGAACCGACCCAGCCGCCAGCCGTAGTACTGCGGCGACTTGAACGGCTGCGCCTCAAAGTTCACTCCTGGGAAGGTCAGGTCATAGCCGTCACCCTTGACGGTGACGTCTGCCGGCCTGGTGGTATTGGCACCCATATACAGCGCCCCGTACCACTGGGCCGATGCCGGCGAGGCGAGAGCAAGGAAGACGAGGACGGCAAGAACGCGAAGGAAACCCAGACGCATAAGTTCCCATTGTCTCATTTCCCCCCATTCGCCCATTCGCCCATTCGCCCATTGCCCCATTAACGAATGAGGTATGTTTAGTGGTTGGGTTACGCAAGCAGAAGGGCACCAATGGCTGACATCAAAGCGCTGTTCGAGACACTCCGGATTGAAGACGTCAACGCGGGCGCCAGTTCAGGCCACGACCACTGGTTTCGCAATGGCGACGAGACCGGCCGTGTGGTCTCCATCAATCCCTCGACCGGAGAGCCATTGGCCAGTGTGTTGATGGCGTCAGCGGCCACCTGTGATCGCGTCGTGGCCGCGTCCACCGAGGCCTTTCGCAGTTGGCGTGAGGTGCCTGCGCCCAAACGCGGTGAGTTCGTCAGGGATCTCGGCAACGCGCTGCGTGATATGAAGGAACCACTCGGGGACCTGGTCAGCCTCGAGATGGGCAAGATTCGTGGCGAAGGCCATGGCGAAGTGCAGGAAATGATCGACATCTGCGATTTCGCCGTCGGCCTGTCACGGCAATTGTATGGACTCACGCTGGCGTCCGAACGTCCCGGGCACCGGATGATGGAGCAGTGGCATCCGCTGGGGCCGGTGGGTGTGATCTCGGCGTTCAACTTCCCGGTGGCGGTGTGGGCGTGGAACGCGGCGTTGGCCGCGGTCTGCGGAGACACCGTGATCTGGAAGCCTGCCGAGCCGGCGCCGTTGTGTGGGATTGCGGTGCAGCACATCGCCAATCGCGTGATGGCCGACCATGGTGTCACCGGCATCTTCTCGCTCGTCGTCGGTCAGGGCAGCCTGGTGGGAGAGCGCCTGGTGCGCGACGCCCGCGTCCCGCTCATTTCCTTTACCGGGTCGACCGCCGTGGGCCGTCACGTGGCCGAGGCTGTGGCCGGACGATTCGGGAGGAGCATTCTTGAACTTGGCGGCAACAACGCGATCATCGTCGCCGAGGATGCCGATCTTGAATTGGCCACACGCGCGATCGTGTTCGGGGCCGTGGGCACAGCGGGACAGCGCTGCACATCGACGCGCCGCATCCTGGTGCAGAAAGGGATCGCCAGCGCACTGGTCAATCGGTTGGTCGCTGCCTACGGCCAGGTGCCGATTGGTGATGCGCTGGCGCCCGGCACACTGATGGGGCCGCTCGTGAACATGCCGGCCGTCGATCAGATGTTCGAAGCCATCGAGAGCGCCAAAGCGCAGGGCGGGCAGGTGATGTGCGGCGCCACGCGACGGCTTGATCTCGGACCATTCTTCGTCGAACCCACGATCATCAGGATGCCGGCACAGACGGCGATCGTCAAGCAGGAGACGTTCGCGCCGATTCTGTATGTCATGGAGTACGACACATTCTCCGACGCGCTCGCCATGCACAACGATGTGCCTCAGGGACTGTCGAGTGCGATCTTCACCGAGAGCATGCGCCGGGCGGAAGAGTTCCTGTCGGCCCGCGGGTCGGATTGCGGCATCGCCAACGTCAACATCGGGACGTCCGGCGCTGAGATCGGCGGCGCGTTTGGCGGCGAGAAAGAAACCGGTGGCGGCCGCGAATCAGGCTCGGACGCATGGAAAGCCTATATGCGTCGTCAGACCAACACGGTCAACTGGTCAGATCAACTGCCGCTCGCGCAGGGCATCACGTTCGGCTAAGGGGACGGGTGTCGATCGGTGGAACACTCGGAAATGATCAGCGAGTGTTCCACCGATCGACACCCGTCCCCGTCAGCACCTCGGCGACCCGCGCGAGCGCTGCGGCCACCGCGGCCTCGGTCGCGGTGGTCGGTCGCGCATCCGCCTGCTGTAGCGTCGCGAGCAGGCCGCCAAGCGGCCCCGCCGCGGCGTTGATCGCGGCGAGCCGATCCGGCGTCGCGCCTGCCCGCGCGGCGTCGAGCGCACGAAGCGCGTCGTCAACCGCCTTGGACAGTGTGAACTGCAACGTCAGGTCCGCGATGGGCGTTCGCACGCGCGGGTCGAGTCGCACCTGGACGGGCTGGCGATACGTCTGGCCACCGGCGGTCAGCCTGACCTGATACTGGCCCGGCATGGGCCAGATGCCCTGTGGCGTCTTCGGCGTATTCCTGAGAATCGCGGCGATCGGATAGCTGAAGCTCGAGAGCGCCGGCGGTGTGTAGCGCACATCCCAGACGAATCGATGCAGGCCGGGCGTGGCCGGCAATTTCTGCGGCGGGCGAATCCAGTAGTCGGGGAGGTTTGGCGCGGCCACCGGAGCCTCGTCAGGATCCGTGCTCGAGTAGCGGCGAATCACGGAACCATCGACGTTGGTGATTTCGAGCGTGACTGGCCCCTGCACGTTCGTCCCGAGAAAGTAGCTGATGACGACGCCGTCCGGCGGATTCGGCATGGCGGGTTCGTCCGGCGGCAGCGGGGTATCGGTGTTCTTGTTCCACCTGAAGCGCCACGCGGCAGTGGGCCGGAAGAGGTACGCGTCGGTCTGGATAATCGCCGGCGTCACCTGGCGCAGTGGCGTGATGTCGTCGAGAATCCAGAAGCCGCGGCCATGGGTGCCAATCACGAGGTCATCGTCCTTGATGACGAGGTCGCGAATGGATGTGGCCGGCATGTTGAGACGCAACGACTGCCACGAGTTGCCGTCGTCAAACGACACGGAGACATGCAGTTCGCTGGCGGCAAACAGCAGGCCACGACGCGCCCGGTCTTCCCTCACGGCGTTGATCGTGGCGCCGTCGGGCAGGCCCTTCGTGATGGAGGTCCACGTTGTTCCGCCGTCGCGAGTGCGATAGATGCGTGGGCGCAGGTCGTCGAGCCGCAGCGTATTGATCGCGGCATACGCCGTGTTCACATCGAAGTGCGACGCCTCGATGATCGAGACCTTCTCCCAGGCCTTGAGGTCGGGCGGCGTTACGTCGATCCAGGTCTTGCCGCCTGTACGCGTCACATGGATCAAGCCGTCGTCGGTGCCGACCCAGATGGTGTTGATGTCCACATACGATGGGCCGATGGTGTAAATGACACCGCGCTGGGTCGCGCGCGCATTGGGCCGGTCTCGATAGGCGCCCACACTGGCCGGGATGTCCCAGGTGGGTCGCGTCAGATCCCCACTGATCTGCGTCCAGTCACGACCGCCGTTGACCGTCTTCCACAACGTGTTGGACGCGAAGAAGAGCGTGCGCGGGTCGAGTGGTGAGAACAGCACCGGTGCGGTGCGCAGCGTCCGATACCCCTGGTCGCGCGGCGGGCTCACGTTCTGCACCTGGCCGGTGCGCCGGTCGTACCGCGAGACCTTGCCGCCGTACACGATGTCCGGGTCCAGCGGATCGGGCGCGACGTAGCCGTACTCCTCGACGGCCACCGGATGCCATTCGCGAAAGGTGATCTGCCCGTCGTCGCCGCGGCTCTGCACGCAGGCAGACCCGCTTTCCTGCTGGCCGCCGCACACGCGATAGGGAAAGGCGTTGTCGGTATTGACGTGGTAGAACTGCGCCGTGGACTGGTTGTACCAGGAACTCCAGGTGCTGCCGCCGTTCAATGTCACGATCGCGCCCTGATCGGAGGTCATGAGCATGATGTCGGGCATGGTGGGGTGAATCCACAGGCGCTGGTAGTCGTCTCCGCCCGGAGCGCCTCGCCAGGCGGTGAACGTGCGTCCGCCATCCACGGATTTCCACGCCACGATCGTCGGCACATACACGATATCGGGGTTGGTCGGATGCACACGCACGTCGGCGGCATCAGCCGGGCGCGCCACCACGCGCGAGTCGTTGTTCGCGCGCGTCCAGGTGTCGCCGGCATCATCCGATCGGAAGATGCCGCCGTTGCGGCCTGCGTCAACGGCCGCGTAGAGGCGCCGCGGATCGCTCGGGGCGACGGTCACACCGATGCGGCCAAGCCCGTCGGCAAACGACGGCAGCCCCTGCGTCAGCGGGCGCCACGTCGTGCCGCCATCGACGGACTTGAACAGACCGCTGCCGGGTCCGGTCCACACACCGTTTTCCCACGGCCCCTGGCGGGTCTCCCACATCACCGCGTAGATGGTGTTGGGGTCCACCGGATCCATGGCGATGTCGATGCCGCCCGTGTTTTCGTCCTTGTAGAGCACTCGCTCGAATGAGGTACCGCCATTGGTGGAGCGGTAGATGCCCCTCTCGGTGTTGGGACCATAGGGATGCCCCAGTACGGCAACGAACAGGCGATTCGGGTTCCTGGGATCAATCACGATCTGCGGAATCTGCTGACCATCGCGCAGACCCAGGTGCGTCCAGGTGCGGCCGGCATCGGTGGACTTGTACATGCCGTCGCCGGTCGATAAGTCCGGTCGCGGCATGCCCTCGCCGCTGCCGACATAGATGATGTTCGGGTCAGACTCTGCCACCGCGATGGCGCCAATCGAACCGGTGGGCTGGTCATCGAAGATGGGATGCCAGGTACGGCCGGCGTCGTTGGTTTTCCAGACGCCGCCGTTGACGACGCCCACGTAGAACGTGTGTGGCTGCGAGGGCACCCCGGCGGCCGCCTTTGTGCGGCTGGCTCGCTGGGGGCCGATGTTGCGCCAGGCCATGGCCTTGAAGAGGTCGGGCGCAAAACCCACCGTCGATTGTGGCGCGGCCCGAAGGACGCCGGAGCCGGCCAGCCAGGCGGCGACGGCCGCCACGCCAAGGGTCGCAACAAGAGTACGCATTCGCATGCCGCGATTGTGGATCAGGATGTGCGGCGCCGCACCAAGGGCTGGACATCGAACGGCAACGAAGGACAGAGGTGAAGGTGCTGGCCTGGTGTGGTGCCCAGAATGCGCGCGGTGCCAGTGCCGGCGCTGCCGCCCAGTGACATCGGGAGCACCAGCGGCGCCCCAGGCGTCCTCCACATTTCAATTCGGCTCACGAAGCGCGTCGGCGACGGCTGCGGGTGCGGCGGCAGCCCGTAGTGGCGCAACTCTTGCGCCAGATCTCGCTCGTCGGCGGGGATCGTCAAATCGAATGTCCGCCCATGAAAGCCGCGAATCGCTTCGGGTGGCCATTCGAGGGGCAGCATGGACAGCGGCACCGGTGCCGGTAGCACCACGACGACCGGGCCCCGTGATAATTCGTCGGCGGCGACCAGCGCGGTCTGCGTGCGTCCGTCGAGCTGGGGCAGGGGGATGGCTGCATCGCTGAGCCCGGCCGTGCAGGCGTGTGCCGATCGCACTTCGGCGAGGCCGGTGACCGCGCCGCGCCCTGCAGGCGTCAACTCCAGGCCCAGGTCCTGCAGGACTCGCTGCGACCGCGGCAACACAAAGACGCGCCCGGTGGCCAGTTCGTCGGCCACGGCGTCCCTGTCACGGCCGACGAAGTGCAGGCGGTCGGCCGACCGCAGTCTGGCCGGAAGCGCGCGCAGGAGCAGGTCGGTGGTCGCGTCTTCTTCCACAAGGCCGGCGCCGCGCGGAATCTCACCGACGAGGGTCCCCATCATCGCCGACGTCAGTTGGTCATGGCCATCAGGCGACCGGCCCGCAGGAGTGCGGGTGTTGGCGTGCAGTACCTGCAACACGACCAGTGTCAGGGACAGCGCCGCCGCTCCCACCTTCCCGGGTGCGGTGTGGCCCGCGGCCTCCCAGACATCACGCAGACCGATGGCTGCGAGGATCCAGAACGCGATCGCGAAGGCCGCCAACGAGCCGGTGAACGACACAAACGCCAACGCCGCCAACGACCATGCGAGGCGTCGTGGCAGGCGCGCCATCGACAGGAGCCCCAGCACCGCGAGCACGGCCGCCAGCGGACTCTCAACGAACACGGCGCCGACCGCCCTGGTTGCGCTGCCCAGAGTCGCCAGCCCGCGATGTGGAATCACACAGGACAGCTCACGTGGCACGGCCATCTGGATCACGAATGCCGCCGCAAGCACGGCGCCAACCGCGATGATCGTCCGAATGATGCGTGGCGCGATCGAAGCCGAGGCGGCTTGTCGCCATCCAAGCCACGCGGCGACCACCGCCGCCGGAACCGTCAGTGGAGTGACAGTGGCAGCAAGGGTGGCGAGGAGTGCGACGGCCACAACACACGAGCCCGCGTGCGATCGGCGCTCAATGGCGCGAAGAACGGCAGTCCATGCCGCCAGGGTGGCGAGCACGTGCGCGGCCGGCGAGGGTGCCAGCGCCACCGCAAAGACCGGCGACATGGACGCGGCCACCGTGATGGCGATGGTGACGCCGACCTCGGAGGTGATGCGATACACGGCGCGCGCCAGCCACGCCAGGGCAAGTGCCAGTACCGTGGCGTTTGCCACACCGAGCATCGATCCAAGCGCGACATCACGCCAGGTACGGGCCGCGATGATCGCGACGAAGTCGAACAGGCCCGCGCATGCGCCGGGATCTGTGAGTGTGACGGGATGCCGCAGGACCAGCAGGCTGCCGACGCCGGCCGCAATGGAGACCGCCGCCCAGCCTGCGATGGAACTTCCCACGACCGCGGCATGTTAGCATGCGGCCATCCATGCGCTGGTTCATCCGCGCGCCAGAACTTCGCGTCGCGCTGCTCGTGAGCTGGTTGCTGGTGATCACCCGCAGCCTCGTGTTCGTGCTCTACGAACATGCGCACTTCGACTCAGACCAGGCCATCGTCGGTCTGATGGCCAAACACCTGAGCGAGGGGCGCGCGTTTCCACTCTTCTTCTATGGGCAGTCGTACATGCTGGGTGTGGAAGCGTGGTGGGCCGTGCCGTTTTTCTGGGTGGGCGGTGCCACCGTCGCGGCGCTTCGTGCCTCGATCATTGCGACGAATCTCGGTGTGGTGACCCTGCTCATTTTTGGCCTCCACCAGTGCGGCCTTCGTCCGCTGCAAGCGCTGATCGCCGCGCTCTTCGTGACATTTCCGCCTCCGGAAACGACCGCGTTCCTGGTTGAGGCACAAGGCGGCAACGTCGAGCCGTTTTTGTGGATCCTGTTGTTGTGGTTCGTGCGCGAGCGTCCGTTCTGGCTGGGATCGATCCTCGCGGTCGGCTTCCTGAATCGCGAGTTCGTGCTGTACGCCGTTCCGGTGCTGCTGGCCGGTCAGGCCTGGTCTGGTGCGCTCTTCCAGCGGACTACCGTCCGTGCGTGGCTGTTTGCGCTCGTCGCATTCCTTGCCGTCTGGCAGGGCATACGCGCTCTGGAGCCCCTGTCGGATGTCATGGGACCGGGGACGCGCGGGGCCGCCGCCATGGCGGCGCGTGGATCGCAAATCGAGAACCTCACCCAACGGCTGCAGGTGGACCTCCCGGGCCTTCCCGCAAGAGCCTGGACCATCATCACACGCGACGTCGCAAGCCTTCTGGGTGGTCACCCGATGAGCGACGCCGTGGCGCCGCAGGGACGCGGCTGGTTTGGATACGTGCTGGCAATCGTCCTGGTCGGCGCGATCGGACGCGTGGGTGTTCTGGCGGCTCGCCATCGGCCATCCCTCCCCGTCATGTCGTTTGGGTGGTACGTGCTGGGCGTGGGCGTGGTGGCGGTGCTGGCGTACTCAGCGACTCGGCCGGCCGAAGACGTGGTTCGACGGTATCTGTTGTTGAGCCTCCTGATTCCGGTGGGTCTGTCGGCAGTCTGGCTGAGGTTGGAACCACGCCGTGTCGTGAAGCGCGCTGTGATGGTGTTCATTCTGGGTTGGGCTCTCCTGGCCGGAAGCGACAACTGGCGACAGTTCAAGCGCTACGCGACTGGACAGGTGCCCAACCCGATGCGCGAACTGGTGGAGGCGCTGGATGCCCGCGGCGTGTCGGTTGCCGCGGCGCCGTACTGGCGCGCCTACAAATTGACGTTCCTCAGTGGCGAACGCATCAAAGTGGCTTCTACCGACGTCGTTCGTATTGCCGAATACCAGTCGCTTGCGGCCGCTGCAGGATCATCGGTGATTCGTATACAGGAATCTCCCTGCACGGGAGGCCAACAGGTGGGCGTGTGGTATTTCTGCAGGTGAGGTATTCATGAGGTCAGCAGTCGCGGTCGGTGTGATGGCGGTAGCCGTAGCGGTGGCGGCAGCGGCGGCGCAAGGTGCATGGACGCCGCGCTCGAGTGGCGTCAACGTGACACTTCGCGGCGTCAGCGCAGTCAGCGCCGACGTGGCGTGGGCCAGCGGTTCGCGCGGCACGGTGTTGCGTACGCTCGATGCCGGCACGACGTGGCAGAACGTCTCACCGATGCCCCCACTGGCCCTGGACTTTCGTGACGTGGACGCCATCGATAGAATGACGGCCTACATTCTGAGCATCGGCAACGGTGACGCGTCGCGCATCCTCAAGACCACCGACGGCGGCGCCACATGGGTGACGCAGTTCACGAGCCCGGACGCCGATGCCTTCTTTGACGCCATGGCGTTCTGGGACGGCGACCACGGCATCGCGTTCAGTGACTCTGCCAATGCCCAGTTCCGGATCATCACCACGAGTGATGGCGGACGCAGGTGGACGCGTGTGCCACTTGCGGGTCTGCCGCCGGCTCTGGAGAACGAAGGCGCCTTTGCCGCCAGCGGCACGAATATCGCCGTATGGGGAGACCGGCACGTGTGGATCGGCACCGGGGCTGCCGCACGAGCGCGCGTCATCTATTCTTCGGATCGCGGCAGGACGTGGACCGTGGCCGACACGCCGATTCCAGGCGGCGCGTCTGCGGGTATTTACTCCATTGCGTTTCGCGACGCGCACCACGGCATCGTGGTCGGTGGCGACTACGCGAAAGAGGATCTTGCCCTCGACAACGTGGCGATGACCGACGACGGCGGGACGACGTGGCGGCTCGCCCCGGGTGTGGGAGGTTTCCGGTCGGCGGTCACATATATCCCGGCAGCATCCGGCCTCGCGCTCTTGGCCGTGGGACCGTCGGGGTCGGACCTGTCATCTGACGATGGCCGGACGTGGACCGCGATACCCACACCGGCGCGCGGCCTGCACACCTACAGCCACGCGCGCGGCACCGGCGTGGGGTGGGCCGCCGGGGGTCGCGGGCAGATCGCCAGGTTCGCTGTCCGATAGCGCACAGGGGCTCGACGCATGCGCGCCCAGAGCGCATCATCGACGGATGCGAACAATCCTGATCGCCACATGTTGGGCGTCCGGTGTGAACATTGTCACGTCGGCGAAGGGAACGACCTCTCCAAGTTCGATTTCGCGTCTGATGCGCGGCCCGCGAAGGCCGTCGCCAGGAAAATGATCCTCATGCTTCGCGCGATCAACGGTCCGCTCCTGGAAGGCGCGAAGACGCCGCTGACGACGGCCGCGCCGGTCAAATGAAGCACGCCTGACCCACGCGCGACAGGCGACGACTATCGCCTGATCGAAGCCTTCTCCAGGATGGCCTCATACACGTAGCCGGCGCCGAAGTCCTTCTTGGTGGCCAGCGTCCCAGACGCCGTGATGACGTCACCGATCTTCACCACCGCGTCGGTCGTCACCGTCAGGTCGTTGGTGCCGTCCGTGGCTGTGCCGGAACCGTCCTGCAGGTGAAACCAGTTGGAGCCCATGATGTTGTTGTTGACTTTGACCACGGTGCCGCGCACCGTGACGGCTGTGCCGGACAGCGAGGCGCGCTTCGCCCACGTCTCGGCAATAGACAGGCCACCGGGAGGCACTGCAGTCGGCTGGACTGCGGCGGACTGCGGCGCCGGGCCGGTCAGCGCGGTGGTGGCTGCCCCGGTCCTGGACATGGCCATCGGGGGGAGCTCCGGGGTCGGAGGCGCGACAATGCCTGTATCTGCGTGTCCGGCGCTGTCGGCCGGTCTGGCGTTGCAGGCCGCGAACCCGACACCAGCCAGCCACAGGCATGCAAGCAGGGTCTTCATGATGCCAGCGTATCAACGATCGCGTGATGCTGCGCGGATTCAGGCGGCTGCCGGTGCCCGCCGGTCGTCCGTCTCAGCGAATCACCCAGAGATCGGTCTGCGGCCCGGCGAGATACCGTGGGGCGCCCGATGCCGGGATCATCATGTCTTCTTCGCGCTGCATCGACACCAGCGCGCCGCCCCATTCGGGAACGGCCGTCCGGGTGCGGAACTCCAGCGAGAACCAGACACCCGCCTGAAGCGGCGTACGCGGGTGCGCGCCGTAGCGTTCGGGCCAGTCGAACACGGTCCAGGTACCGGCGTCGTGCACCCAGTAGCCCTGCACGTGCGAATACACCAGCAGGTCGAGTCCGGCGGCTTTGCCGGCGGCCTCTGATCGCGTCTTGATGTCGATTCCGGTGCGGCCCGGCACCAGTTCAGCGGCATGCAACTGCGCGCCGCGGACGGAGTCCGCAAATGCCTTCACGAGACCGGCCGGCGGGGCCGACTCGCCTTCGCGGAGGACGTACGCCATTTTCTGTTGGTCCGTGACCAGGCCCGCCAGACGCACGCCAAAGTCCACGTGCAGCACGTCGCCTCGCTCGATCACGGGGTTCTCCGCGTCATCGAGCGACACCACCCTGCCGTCCTTGAAACGTTGCAGGCCGAGGCTTGCGGCGAAGTTGAACTCGAAGTTCTGCCGCTTTCGCTCGGCCGTGATCCAGTAGTGCACATCCATCAACGCGGTTGAGCCCGGGGTGATCACCTCGTTGGAAAAGGCGCGCCGCAGGATCTCGTAGGTCGCCTTGGCGGCCTCTTCCTCGACCACGTGTTCTTCGGGCGTGTGGACGGACACATAGTCCACCAGAAGTGGTTCGGACGATACCAGACGCGTGGCGCGTGCGGGGCCGAGGGCGTCGACCAGGTACGCCTTGAGTTCGGCCGTGAGTCCGTCAGCCATGCTGATCGTCGGCGACTGGTTGATGGCGATGCGTCTGGGATCGCGCGCCTCGAGGTACTGCTGCAGCAGCGGTTTCACGCCGGTTTCGCCGTAGCTCTGGACGGTGTCGTAGAACCGCGAGAGATGCCCCGACAGGTGCGTGCCGAACACCGTCGTTTCGAGCCCGGCGTCTCCCCGGTCGTAAAACAGGTAGGCGTTGCGGTGACCGTACCAACCGGTGATGCCGTTGCCGCCGAAGAGTTCGAGGGCCGGGTCCACCGCGTTCTCGCGACTCATGATGACCCAGAGGTCGACGCCGTGTTTGCGCATCAGGGGCAGCAGATGCCGCCGCATCTTGTCGGCCTTGAGTGACCATTCGAGTTCGGTGCGTGCCCGAACGACAGCCGGCGAGAGGGCGTCTGCGGCGCCGCCCCCTGGCGCGGGCGGATTGTTCGAGGGGGCGCACGCCCCCAACAAAGCAAGAGTGGAGACGATAGCAAGGACGGCGCTCATGCGCAGCGGGCGGAGCATGCGCGCGATTCTAGCGTATTGCGCCGCGTTCGCCACAGTGCGAGAATGACCCGGCTAGACGCTCACCGCAGAACCGGAGAATTCAGGATGATGAAACGACTTTTGGGATGTGTGGCCACCGCTGTGTTCGTCGCTGTGTTTTGGAGCGCCGGCGGACCGACGGCCATCGCAGGCCAGGCCCCGGCAGCAGGCCAGGTCGCGGCAACAGGCATGACGGCCGATGGGCTGAGTGCGTTGGCGTTCCGCAGCCTGCCCACGAACGTGGTCTCCGGGCGGGTGCAGGACATTGAGATTGACCCCAGGAACCCGAACATCTGGTACGTCGCCACCGCGTTCGGCGGCGCGTGGAAGACGGTGAACCGGGGCATCACCTTCGAGCCGATCTTCGACAACTACCCGGCGCACAACATGTGCTGCGTGGTCGTCGACCCGAAGGATTCAAACATTGTCTGGCTCGGCACCGGCGAGAATGCCAGCCAGCGTTCGGCGCATTTCGGCGACGGCCTCTACAAGTCCACTGACGCCGGCAAAACGTGGGCGCGATCGGGGTTGGCGACTTCAGAGCACATCGGCAAGATCCTCGTCGACCCGAACAACTCAAACATCGTCTGGGTCGCCGCGCAGGGGCCGTTGTTTTCGGCGGGCGGCGAACGCGGTGTCTACAAGACCACAGACGGCGGTGCCACCTGGACCCGTTCCCTGCACGTGAACGACACCACAGGGTTCACGGACCTGGCCTTTGATCCCCGAAATCCGAACACCGTGTTTGCCGGCACCTATCAGCGGATGCGTCACGTCGGCCAGATGATCGGCGGTGGTCCCGACGGCGGCGTGTTCAAGACCACCGACGGCGGCAAGACATGGAGCAAGCTGACGAAGGGCCTGCCCCCAGGCGAAGTCGGCCGTATCGCGCTCGCCACCGATCCCAAGAAGCCCGGCAGGGTCTACGCATTGATCGACGCCAAGGTGCCCCCAGGCGCGGGTCGTGGCGGACGAGGCGGCGGCGCCCCCGGTGCCCCTGGTGCCCCTGGTGCCCCTGGTGCGCCCGTTGCGCCGCCGGCTGCGCCGCCAGCCCAGGCGCCTGAAGTGCCGATGAATCCTCCCACAGAAGGTGACGGCCGCGGCTTCTACAAGTCGGACGACAACGGCGTCACCTGGGAGCGCATGTCGCGCGAGCGCGGCGGCGGCCCCGCGTACTACTCCGAGATCTTCGTTGACCCGCGTCACGCCGACACCGTGTGGATGATCAACACCAACATGCAGTGGACCAAGGACGCCGGCAAGACGTTTACCAACGTCGGCATCGAGCGTGGGTCCGGCGCGTTTGCCGTCCACGTCGATCACCACGAAGTGGTGTTTGACCCCACCAATCGCGATCACATCATCATCGGCAACGATGGCGGCATCTACGAAACGTACGACGACGGCCTGTCGTGGCGCATGTTCTCCAACTTGCCCGTGACGCAGTTCTACAAGGTCGGCATTGGGAACGAGAAGCCGTTTTATTCGGTCTGTGGCGGCACCCAGGACAACTTCTCGATGTGCGGCCCGTCAGGCACCGCGCATGTGCTGGGCATCCGCACGAGCGATTGGTACCACATCGCCGGCGGTGACGGCTTCCAGGCCTGGCCCGATCCGGAAAACCCGAACTTCGTGTACGCCCAGTCACAGAACGGTGGCTTGTCGCGCTACGACCGGCGCACCGGACGTGGACAGCAGATTCGCCCACCGGCCGGCGGCACGCTCGCGGCCGGTGTGAGTGGCGCCGCGGGAGGCGGGCGAGGCGGCGGTGGCGGCGACCGCACGAACTGGGACGCGCCCTACATCATCAGCCCACACCTGAGCACGCGGCTCTACTGGGGCAGCAACTTCCTGTACCGCACCGATGATCGTGGGGCCAGCTGGGCGCGTGTCAGTCCTGACCTCACCCGGAATCTGGATGCGCGGGAAATTCCGATCATGGGCAAGATGTGGCCCGCCGATTCGATCGCCTTCCTCGAGTCCACGACCACGCTGAGCACGATTGTGGCGGTCGATGAATCGCCGCTGTTGTCGGGCCTGCTGTACGTCGGCACCGACGACGGCCTGTTCCAGGTAAGCGAGGACGGTGGCAAGGCCTGGCGCAAAGTGGATACATTCCCGGGTGTACCGAAATGGACCTACGTCAGCGACGTGTTTGCCTCGCCGCTCGACGTCAACACGGTGTTTGTCACGCTCAACAACTGGCAGACGGGTGACTACAAGCCCTACATTGTGAAGAGCACCGATCGTGGCCGCACGTTCACGAACATCTCGTCGAATCTTCCAGCCAAGAACAATCTCTGGGCCGTGATTCAGGACCACGTCAATCCCAACCTGTTATTCGTGGGCACAGAGTTCGGTGTATACGCGACCGTGAACGGCGGCGGCCAGTGGGTGCAGCTTAAAGGCGGGCTGCCGACCACGCAGGTGCGCGACATGCAGGTGCAGAAGCGCGAGAACGATCTGGTGCTCGGCACCTTTGGCCGCAGCTTCTACATCCTCGACGACTACAGCCCACTGCGAGAGATCACCCCGCAGGCGCTGGCCGAAGAGGCGCGCCTGTATCCGGTGAAGAACCCCTGGCTCGTGACGCTGGGCGGGATTGCGCAGGATGGTTCAGCTGGTCTCGCCACGATGGGCGGCAACGTGGCCAGCCCGAACACGCCGGTGGGTGCGAACTTTGCCTATTCGGTGGGGCAGTCGATTCCGGACGGCACCAACCTGGTGCTGACGATCACCGATGCTCGCGGCCAGCAGGTGCGCCGGATGCCGGTGGACAAGGCGCCGGGCCTGCGTCGCGTGCTCTGGAAC
>CAZAZR010000041.1:0-8214 GCA_964489685.1 uncultured Solibacteraceae bacterium
CTCGGCGAACGCCAGGCGTATCGCGGCGCCCAACCGCCTGCCCCACCCTGACGGCCGCCGCCGATCCGAGTCCGTACGGAATCATGAAGATGAACCCGGCGATGTTCAGCACGACCTGATTGGCCGCTGAGGCCAGTGGCCCGATCCGCGCCGCCAGCGCCGATGCGGCGGCGAACACGCCCACCTCAAGGGTGATTTGCAGCGCCGCCGGCCAGCCAAGATGAAAGAGGCGCCACACACGATCCCCCTCCCACCGGAACGGCACGTCGTGCAGGCCGGACGGGTTGTCACGCTCGTTGTACAGGATGATGCCCAGCAGGCTGGCGGCCAGCACCACACGCGACACGACAGTTGCGTACGCCGCACCGGCGACGCCCATCGCAGGCATTCCGAGGTTGCCGAAAATCAGCACCCAGTTCACAAACGCGTTCATCAGATTCGCGGCGACGAGCGCCACCATGATGGGCCTCACCAGATTCATCGCCTGCAGGTAGCGTCGAAAGACGACGTACGCCAGCAAGGGCGGACCCGACCAGACCAGGTGCGCCATGTAGGACGTGAGGTCGCCCACCAGATCCGGATGAAACCCGACAGCCGGCAACGCCGCGATGCCTGCCACTGAGGCGCCCAACAGCACCACAGAAAGAATCGCGGCCAGTTGCACCCCGGCGAACAACCAGCGGTGGCACTCATCGATGCGGCCGGCGCCGAAGCTCTGAGAGACGAACGTATCAAGCGCCAGCAAGGTGCCGAAGCCGAACACCATCAGCGTCATGAACAGGATGCTGCCGGTACCAACCGCACCGATGGCCGCCGGCCCGAGCGGCCCCACCATGATGGTGTCCACAAGGCTCATGGTGAACCAGCCCATCTCGGCGAGCACCACCGGTACGGCCAGCCTCATCATCGATCGCACCTCGACGCGCGAGGCCTCGGACAGGAGCGCGGCCATCACCGCACGGCGGTCATCATGATCTCGACGACCGCGTTCCGGCTGACCAGTCGAGTACCCACGGTGGCCCTGGCCGGCGGAGCGCTCGGGAAGAACTCCCGATAGACGCCGTTCATCGCCGCAAACTGCGTGAGATCCGTCAAATACACCGTGCTGTCCGCGACGTCGGCGAACGACAGACCGGCAGCCGTCAGCGTCCGGGAAATCCTCGTCATGACCTCGCGCGTCTGCGCGACCGGGTCGCCCATGTTTGCATCGGTATTGCCCAGCACGCCGGAAAGGAACACGCGATTGCCGGCACGCACGGCCGTGGACAGCGGCAGGCTCGGCGACACCACGGCGCCGAGCACTTCTTTCTCGCCTCGTGTGGCGACCAGCGTAATCTCCACAAGAAAATCACTACCCATCAGGCGGGCCACGGCGGTCGCGCGCGCCGGCGGCGCCTTTGGAAAGTAGGTTCTGTAGGTGCTGTTCATGGTGTCGAACACCACATTGTCTGTAATGAACACGCGCGACTGGACGACATCCTCCAGCCCCACACCGGCGGTGCTGAGCAATGTGGCGGCGTTATCAAGAATGGTCGTGGTCTGGACATCCACAGACCCGGGCACGAGCGCGTCATCCATACCTCGCCGCGAGACCAGCCCGGAAAGAAAGACCAGATCGGCGGTGCGGACGATATAGGAATATGGACGGGGGGATTTGGCCCACCCGGTCGGATGGAGGACCTCACGCGTGGCGCCCTTGGGCACCGCAATGGCCGCGATCTCCACCAGGGCGCCGTTGAGGAGGTCAGCCACAACGGTGGTCCGCACCGGGGGACTCTCACGGAAGTAGTCGCGGTAGGTCGCGTTGAGCGCCTCGAAGTCGCCCGGGTTCTTCAGGAACACCGAGACGCTCACCGTCTGCCCAAGCGAGGAGCCTGCGGCCTCGAGAATCTCGGTCATCCGGTCGAGGATGCGGCGCGTTTGCGACGCCACATCCGGTCCGGCCAACTGGCCGTCGGCACCGGTGCCGAGCAGGCCGGAGACATAGACCAGGCCACCGGCGACCACGGCCGGGCTGTAGGGCCCGATCGGGGGGGCTCCGGCGGTAATCGCTCGTCGCTGTTCCATCGTCTGTGCTCCCTGACCTGCAAACAGCGCAGTTGCCACCGCCACCGCGACCAAGTGTCTCATTCGACCTCCGCTGCCATAGAATAGCCCCGTTGGGAGGACTGTTATGACACGAAAGAACCTGAGTTGCGCGTTTGTTGTCCTGGGCTTGACTGCGGCCACCACGCTTGTGCCGTTGCTGCATGCCGACGTCAAGAAGCGCGAGAAGACCGTAGTGAAGTTCGAGGGCATGCTGGGCCGGGTGATGGGCATGGCCGGAGGATCGGCGGCCAAGGATGGTCAAACGTCCAGCGTCGCGGTCAAAGGCAACCGGAAAGCGACGATGAATGACCAGACAGGACAGATCATCGACCTGACCGAAGAAAAGGTCTACGACATCGACTTCAAGAAGAAGGAATACCGGGTCATGACGTTTGCGCAAATGCGCGAGCAGATCAAGAAGGCCCAGGCAGACGCAGCCAAGGCCGCCAAGGACATGCCGACCGAGGATCGCGACCAACTGGACCAGTCGGGGAAAGAAATTGAAGTGAGCGTCGACGTGAAGGCCACCGGCGAGACCCGGACGATTGCCGGCCACCCGACGAAACAGATGGTGGTCACGATCACGGCGCACGAAAAGGGCAAGACCCTCGAGGAGGGTGGGGGCATGGTTCTCACGAATGAAACCTGGGTGGGCCCGCGCCTTGCGGCGCTGAACGAAGTGGGACAGTTCGATCTGAAGTTCATCAAGGCCGTGTACGGCGACAGTCTGTCGGCGATGGGACAACAGTTCGCCAGTATGGCCGCGATGTATCCGAGCCTGCAGAAGGTGATGGCCCAGACCGAAGATCAGATGAAGAAGCTCGACGGCACGCCGCTGCTCGTTGTGCAGAAGACCGAGACGGTCAAGAGCACGGCGGCCATGGCTCAGGCGCCGGCGGCACCGGCCAGCGGTGGCGGACTCAGCGGCGCGCTGGCGCGCCGGATGATGGGCAACAAGAAGCCCGAACAGCGCAGTCTGCTCTATACCTCGACGATTGAGACGCTGTCGATTGACACGGCCGCGTCCGATGCGGACGTGGCTCTTCCAGCCGGGCTGAAAGAGAAAAAATGAGCGAAACCAAGAGTCGGCGTGCCTTTTTGAAGGCGGTCCCAGTTGCCGTGGCTGGTGCCGTGGCGACGAAGGCGCTTGCGCAGCAGGCCGCGGTGGGACCGATCTCGCGCGAGACGGTGGACTGCGCCGAGGCCATCACCGGACTCGACTTCCACACGGCCGAAGAAGAGGCGATTGCGCGCAGCCTCAACGCCAACCTCTCCACCTATCAGCAACTGCGACAGATCGACATTCCCCACGACACGGAAGTGGCGCTGACGTTCCGGCCCTACCTGCCAGGAGAGAAGCCGAAGGGGCCTGCCACGCCAGGCCGGATCGTGCGGTACAGCAAACCGGCGATTGGGTCGATCAAGCGGCCGGCCAACCTCGAGGACGTCGCCTTCTGGCCCGTGACGAAACTCGCCGCGTTGCTCGAACGCAAGCTGGTGTCGTCCACCGAGTTGACGCAGATGTACCTGGCGCGGCTCAAGCGCTATCAGCCCACCCTCCTCTTCGCCGTCACGATCACCGAGGAACTGGCCCTGCAGCAGGCGACCGACGCGGACAAGGCCATCGCATCGGGCAAGTACAAAGGACCGCTTCACGGCATTCCCTGGGGCGCGAAGGATCTGCTGGCCACCAAGGGCATCGCGACAACGTTTGGCGCCGAACCGTATATGAACCAGGTGCCCGACTATGACGCGACCGTAGTCGAGCGCCTGCGCGATGCCGGCGCGGTCCTCGTGGCGAAGCTCACGATGGGCGCGCTTGCGCAGGGCGACCAGTGGTTCGGCGGCCGCACGCGCAATCCCTGGAACCCGCAGGGAGGCTCGAGCGGCTCGTCGGCAGGCCCAGGGTCTGCCACGGCCGCTGGGTGCGTCGGCTTCTCTATCGGCACCGAAACACGCGGCTCGATCATCTCGCCCACAGCGGTCAACGGCGTTGTGGGCCTGCGACCCACGTACGGTCGCGTCAGCCGCTACGGCGCGATGGAGTTGTCGTGGACGATGGACAAGATTGGGCCGATGTGCCGCAGCGTTGAAGACTGTGTCCTGGTGCTCAACGCCATCTACGGCCCCGATGGCCGCGATGAAAGCGTGGCCGACGCCGCCTTCACGTGGAACGCGGACCTGCCGCTGGCGGGTTACCGCATCGGCTATGTCCGAGGCGATTTCGAAGCGGCACCGGCCGGCCGTGGCGGCGCGCGTGGCGCCGGTGCGGGGGGTGGACGCGGGGGCGACGCGAATGCGGGCCAGCAGCAGGCTGCCGCGGCGGAGCGACTGAAAAATCTTCAGGACGCCATGGCGACGCTCCAGAAACTGGGCGCCACACTCGAACCCGTGGACCTGCCCGACTATCCCGCCAACGCCCTGAGCTTCGTGCTGAGCGTGGAAGCCGCAGCGGCGTTTGATGACCTGACCAGGTCACGGGGAACCGACCTGATGACGGCCAGCAACAGCACGTGGGGCGCCACGTTCCGATCGGCCCGCTTCGTTCCGGCCGTGGAGTACCTGCGTGCGCAGCGGATCCGAACGCTCCTGATGCGTGAGTGGGACACATTCATGGACAAGTACGACGCGTTCATTTCATCGAACAACGCGGGACTTGCGGCCACGAACCTGACCGGCCATCCGGCCATTGCGCTCAAGTGCGGCTTCGTCAGCAATCTGCCGCAGCCGTTGATGGTGACCGGGCGCCTCTACGACGAAGCCACGATTTGCCGCATCGCGCACGGCTATGAGCAGGCCACGGAGTGGAAGGACCGGCACCCGACGCTGGCCTGACCGTCATGGCGCGGCTGAAGCCACGCCCTACGGTCGCGTCTCACTGCCGCTGACACGCAGATTCTGAATCACGGGTTGCCCGTCGATCAGGCGTACCGACACAGACGCTTGCTGCAACTGCTGCAGCAGCGCCGGGTCATACCACGCGCCCGATTCCACGTCCGTCACCGCGGCCAGCCGGTATTCTCCGGCTGGAAGGCCGCCGAATGAGAACTTGCCGTCGGTGGACGGTCGAGCGGAACGCACCCGTCGTGACAACGGCACCCAATACCGGCTGTCGGACGGAAAGATGATCACGGTGTAGTCGGCGGTGGGTTGTCCGGTCTGGCTCTGCAACATGCCTTTCAGATCGGTGGCCTTGTCGCCAAACGTCGCGACGACGCTTGACACGTTTTCTCCCGGCCTCACGTCCACCCAGAAGTCGAGGCTGTCCCGGCCCTCCGCGACGACGGACTTCAAGTTCCACCCGGCAACGCTGGACGCACGAATCCGATACTGGCCAGGCACCACACCGGCAAAGGTAAAACGCCCATTCGCGTCAGCCGTGGCGTTGAGCGTGCTCACACCGCTCGACGACATCACCATGCCGTGCGGCGACAAGGTGACTCGTACCTGATTGAGTCGTGCCGGGAGCGCCGCCGTGCCATCAAACGCCACACTGCCGCTCACCGTCATGCCTTCCTGCAGTGACAGCGTGACGCTGGGCGAGTAGCCGCCGTCAACCGTGACCTCGGCCAACGCCCACAGTCTGGGACCACCACCCGACATCTGCATGTCCATCTGCATCTGCACTTCTCGGGCCGCCTGGGATGAATCGGCCCCTGGCACGGACGGTACCGGTGGGCGTACCACCGGTACCGCGACTGTCGCGCTGACCTCGTACTGCCCGGGTGGTACCGACGAGATGGTGAACACGCCGTTGCGGTCGGGCCGCGCCGAGAACATCCCCTGGCCGGGCGTCGGCGACGTCCGGTCGGTCAAACGCACCTGCACGCCGGTGACATTGACGTTGCTGGGCACAGTGACCTGCCCGGTGACGCGGGAGAGTGGCACACGCTGCAACTGGAAGTCGATGCCGAGCAGTTCCTGACTGACGCCAATCTTCACCGACTGGGCCGTGCCGGCCTGTGCGGTGCCGGGATAATAGACGGCCGCGTAACCCGACACCGGGTCGTTTGTCGTGTTGGGCGTCGTGGCGACGTCGCGGGCCAGCCGCTCCAGATCAACCGGCGATGCCAGCCCCATGCGGGTCAGCTCCTCCATCCGCTGAAGGCTCTGGAGGTCCTCGCCCGTCATCAACGTCGTCGTCGTGTTCCTCGGGACGGCGTTGACGATGTATTCGCCGGGGGCCAGCCCAAAGACGCGATACATGCCGCGGTCGTCGGTGGTCGCAGTGCCGGCGGAGTTCAACACCCGCTCGCCGGACTGCATGGACCACTGCATTACGCGAACGGTAGTGCTGACGGCCGGACGGCTCTTCTCGTCGTAGATGATCCCGGAGATGACGCCGCTTTTCGGTACTTCGAGCGACACGTTTTTCAGCTGCTGCCCCACGGCGAGGACGATTGGCGTGCCAGGACGACCCGGAGACTTCTGACCGAACGTGGCGCTGACATGGCCCGTCTTCACGCCCCGAAGGGTGTAGGTACCTGGCGGCAGAGCCAGGAACGCAAACTTGCCGTTGTCGTCGGTCAGGGTGGAGCGTGAACCGCGCAGTTCAGCGCCGGACAACGTCAGTCGAACGCCATCGGCTGGCTGTCCACCGGTGCCGGTGACCACGGTGCCCATGATCAACGCGGTGGCCGGAGCCTGCGCCTGGGCCTGAGTATCGCGACCCGCCTCGGCCGGAGGCTTGGGCACCGGCACCTGTGCCCACAGGGGCACCGTCGCTACCAGGGCCAGAACGGCAGCCGCCCGGAGTCTCATCGTCATCGTGCTTCCCTCGTCAGCATAGGCATTAGACGCACGAAGACAGCAGTTGGATTGGCGGCGACCGGGGTGTTACCGCCCCCGCGCACGCCTCACGGAAACGGTCACTGAGGCGTTCTGAGCCAGCTTCTTGTCGGCGATCAGCTTCTGGATGACGGACTGCACTTGACGGGCCGTGGACCCCTGCACCCTGATGCTGCCGAGAAACGGAAACCGAATCGCGCCATCGTCGCTTACCGTGAACCCAGTGGGAAGGTCCGGCTCGCCAGCAACCGCGATCGTCACGTGATCCTGGGCCTGCACGATGGCATCCGGGTCCAGGGCCGACAACTCTTTCCTCACGACGACGTCACGTACATTGAGCACGTGAAGTTTCCTGAGAGCTTCGATCTCCACCCTCGTCTGATCAACTTGCAGTTCCGCGACAGCGGCCGCATCCCGGGTTGAAAGACCCTTTTCGACCAGCTCCTTTTGCCTCGCGACCTGCATCTCTTCCTGACGAAGGCGGAGTTCGAGCGAGGCGAGTTGCGCGCGTCGAGACATGTCAGCCAGCCCGCGAACCACGACGTCCACCGAGCGACGCGCCACCACAATGCTGGGCGCAACGCGGACGGACGGCCGTCGGGTCACCTGAACGGGTGCCGACGGAACCGTGACGGGCACGGCCTGCGCCTGCTCAATGACGATGGCTGGCGGCGGTGGCACCGGCGGAACAACCTGGACACCCCAGGCCTGAGGAGCGACAAACGATACAACGAGGAGCATTGGGAGCATGGCCATCCAGCCTCCTTTGGCTGATGAGTGAGGAGCAGGTTCAACAAGGCGCCGAACACGGTCACGAAGCGAGCCCCCTGTGGCCGCAAGCGCCAACCGCGGCGGCGCGATCGAGGCCAGCGCCGAAAGAGCAGACACATACGTCAGGCAGTCGCACACACCCACGGCGATGTCGTCGCAACACTGTTCGCGCTGCCGGCGCACTTCGCGCGACATCCACCACACCGCAGGATGGTAGAAACACATCGTCTCGACCACCGACTGCAGGAGGTTGACGAGGTAGTCGTGTCGACGGATGTGCGCGAACTCGTGCGCAAGGAGTGCCTCAAGTTGCGACCAGAGGCAACGCGGCCAGCACTGCCGCAGGCAACACGATGACCGGACGCAACGAGCCAATCATGATGGGGACGGCCACCGACGCCGACTCACAGACGCGCACCGCCCGGCGCACCTTCAAGCGGGCCGCCACCTGTGCGGCCAGGTGCTGCAAGTCGGTGCCCACCGGCGTCAGCGACTGCGCCGCCACTCGACGAGCCACCGCCCAACCACCCACCAGACGCAGGGACAACAGAACGACCCCCAGCACCC
>CAZAZR010000041.1:8314-26783 GCA_964489685.1 uncultured Solibacteraceae bacterium
CAGCACCCTGCGGCTGGAATATCTGCGAGGGGCTCCTGGTGTCGTCGACGAGGAGGCCGGGGTAAGTCACCGCGACGAACGTCAACGCCGGCGCCGACAGCATCGCCCCCATCGTCGCGATGCCGATGACGTACCGAATCGATGGAGTCTTCGACACCCGAATGAGCACCCATCCCGCTGCGGCGAGCAGGGCTCCCTGCCAGATGAAGTGGACCAGAGCTAGAGCCAGGGCATCCTTCATCGCTTCTTCCCCTTGTAGTCAGCGATGAGCCGCTCGATGTCCTTGAGTTCCTCGGCCGAGGTTGGGTGCGAACTGAGCGCCTGCATGACGAGCGTGGCGGCCGAACCGCCGAACGCGCGGTCCAGCAGATCGCTGACGAGTCGCTGCTGCGTCACGTCGCGAGAGGCTCTGGCCTCGTAGACGTGCGTCCGGGACGACTCATCGCGCAGGACCAGGCCCTTTTCAGCCATGATCTGCATCAGCTTCAGCGTGGTGGTGTAACCAGTCTCGCGCTCGCCGGCCAGCGCCTCAAACACCTGCCTGACAGTCGAGGGGCCACGATCCCAGAGCACCTGGAGAATCGCGAGTTCCGCATCAGTCGGCCGCAGCCGGAGTTGAGCCATGCCCACATCATACGAATCTATTCGTAGATGTCAACGAATATCTTCGTAGATGTCAGATTCGACTAATCGTGACCTTGTTCATCACGATTGGTGTCTTGGGCCTGTCCTGGCCATCGGTCGCCGTTCGGCCGATCGCGTGAATCACGTCGAGCCCTTCGACAACTTTGCCAAACACGGAGTGGCGTCGATCAAGGTGGGGCGTGGCTGCGAGTGTGATGAAGAACTGGCTGCCGTTGGTATTCGGGCCGGCGTTGGCCATCGAGAGCACGCCCGCCTGGTCGTGACGGAGGTCGGGGTGGAATTCGTCGGCGAACTGGAAGCCCGGGCCTCCGTGACCCATACCGAGCGGGTCGCCGCCCTGGATCATGAAGCCTTCGATGACACGGTGAAACACGATGCCGTCGTAGTACGGCGTGTCCTTGTGCGTCTGCCCTGTCTTGGGGTGCTTCCACTCTTTGGTGCCCTGGATCAGCCCGGCAAAGATGCCAACCGTGACCGGGACCTTGTCCTCGAAGAGCTCAACGGTGAAATTGCCGAGGGTGGTTTCAAACTTCGCGTACAGGCCGGGGTTCAACATAGAGGGTCATTGTAGCTGGTGCGTCGCTAAAACTTCCCAATGATGAGCTTGCGGAGTTCCGCGGCTTTTGAGGCCAGCACGGCGTCAGCCGGGATCCGATCGATCCACTTGAGGGCGGTTTCGGACTGCCCGGCACGGGCAAAGGCATTGGCGGCATTGAGGATCGCCGCCCACTGCTGGTCGCGATCTTCCTTGATGACGGCCTCGAAGCCGGCGATCTGGCTGGCCTTGAACTCTTCCTCGAAATCCGACTTCCGCATGACCTCCAACCGACCGGCATTGTCGTTCGCTGACTTTTCATAGCAGGCCGCACTCGCGCCGAACCGCGCGGCGCCCTCCAACCACGCCTCCTTCTTGAACGTGACCAGGCCCAGGTACCAATGCGCGATGCATTGTCCCTGATCCATCCGGAGCGCCTCATTCAAGTCTCGTTCGGCCAGCACCAGGTCGTCCTGGTCGTACTTGATCACACCGCCCAGCGTCAGCACCTGCACGTTGACCATCAATGAGCGAGCCAGGTCGATATCGGTGCGGGCCTGCCCGAGCTCGAGGCGCCGATGGTGATTCCAGGCGCGCCAGTAGTAGCCGTCCGCCAGATTGTCGTAACCGCGATCGATGATCCGGGTGGCCCCTTCAATAGCCGGAACAAACTGCCCGACGTGTCCCAGGCACACAACGCGTTGCAACGCGGCATCCTCATGACGTTCCTTCAGCGCGATGGTGTCTTCGTAGAACCTCACCGCCCTGGTGCAATCCCCCAGGATCTGGTGCATTGCGCCCATGGCATAGGTCACCGACGACGAGCGTGGGAACACCTCGTACGCCGTTGTCAGCACCTGGCGCGAGTACTTGACCCAGGAAGCGGTCAACACTTGTGGACGCTGGCGTCCCAGAAAGAGCCCGGCTTCCACAAACGTCGGCGTTTCACTCAGCAACTGTCCAAGGACCGCGTCACGGACGCTCCGACAAGTGCCCAGGCGGTACTTCACGAGCGGCGGTGTGCCCTCAGGCACCGGGGCCGCATCGGTGCCTGCGCCGCGACGATTCGCGAATGTCGCCAGGCAGTCCACACTCGCGGACAGGTACGCGCGGAACGGCTCGCTGCCCTCCCCGGCCGCCAGCGCGTTCTTGAGTTCAGCCAGCCGCGCGGCAGACGGTGCACGCTGCATGAACGGGGTCAGTTCTGTGCGGGGTGTGCCACCAGGATCAGGCGGAATCATTTCCGCAAGGTCTACATACGACTGCGCCGCGTACGTCGGAGGCAACTCGCCTGCCAACGCGCGTGCCTTCGCCATAGCCTGTCGGCTGTCGAGCGCCAATTCCTGTTCGCGCAGGCCGATGAGGACGTAGGTCTCAAACAGCCTCGCGATGACCAGGGGCCGCGCCTTGCCCACCGCGATGCGCTCAAACACATCGCGGGCCTCGATCAGGCACCGGTAACAGCCCTCGAGTACGCGCACCTGGGCCTGAACAAGACTCAGTGCGTCGGCCTTCTTGATCGGTGCCGAGGCACAACCGGCCGATACCAGCAGCAAAAGCATGCCTACCCTGCGCATGGGCTATTGGACACCGGATCGGGGTCCTGGGGTCCTGGGGTCAGCGCGCAGTGGCCAGTTCGGGCACGGCGACCAATGCGTCGAGCTTCGCCTTGAGGTCGCCCACCAGGTCCCTGGGGTGTTCCACGCCTGGAGACAGTCGAATCAGGGTGTCAGACAGGCCCAGTTCGGCGCGAGTCTCGGCCGGGATCGACGCGTGCGTCATCTTGCACGGCAGACACACCAGGGAGCGCACGCCGCCCAGGCTCTCGCCCAGCGCGAAGTACGTCAGCGACGACACAAACGCCGACGCGTCATCGATGGTGCCATCCAGTTCGAACGACACCATGCCTCCAAAGCCCGTCATCTGCCGCTTCGCGATCTCGTGTCCCGGATGATCCGGCAAGCCCGGATAGTAGACACGCGTGACCTTGGGGTGCCGCACGAGAACATCCGCAATCGCCGCGGCATTCTGCGCGTGACGCTCCATGCGAAGCTCCAGCGTTTTGACTCCTCGCAACGTCAGCCAGCAGTCGAAGGGACTCGGCACACCGCCGAGGGCGTTCTGCAGGAACTTCACGGGCTCGAAAACAGCCTCGTCGCGAGCGATCACGGCCCCCTGGATCACATCGAGATGCCCCGCGAGATACTTCGTCACACTCTGGATCACCAGGTCGGCGCCGAGCGACAGGGGCTGCTGGAAGTACGGCGTCGCGAATGTATTGTCCACGACGACGATGGCGCCGGCCGCATGAGCGATGCGTGCCACAGCCGCGATGTCGTACACAAGCAGTCGCGGATTGGTGGGCGACTCGAGCCAGACAATCCTCGGGCGCCCGGCCACCGCACGCTCAAGCGCCGCCAGATCGCTGAAGTCCACGTGCCGCACCACGGCGCCGAGCGGCTCGAACACTTTGTGCAGCAACCTGAAGGTGCCGCCATACACGTCTACCGGCACGACGATCGTGTCGCCCGGCTTCAGGTAGGCCTGGAGAATGGCGTTCTCGGCCGCCAGCCCTGACCCGAACACCGCGCACTGTCTTCCGCCCTCAAGGTCCGCCAGCACGGCTTCAAGCCGCTGCCTGGTAGGGTTCGACGTGCGGGTGTAGTCAAAGCCGTGGTGCTCCCCCGGTGCAACCTGCTGATAGGTGGTCGTCTGGAAGATCGGCGCCACAACAGCGCCGGTGTGCGGCTCTGACGATTGTCCTGCATGAATCGTGCGTGTACCAAATTCCATCTGTCATCTCCCCAAGAAAAAGAACTCGATTACGCCACTCGCGTCCCGAGGCTGTCGTAGCTCCGGACGATGAGCGGCAAGTGAAAACGGCGGGCGTGGTCAATCGCCTGCCGCTGTACCAGGGGACAGCCGGCATCGGCCATCTCCAGAGCAGTGGTGTAGTCGAGTGCGTCAATCAGGGCCGCACCGGGCGTGGTCTGCGGGTCGGCCGTGAAATAGCCGGGCACATCCTTGATGAGTTCGCAGCGTGACGCCTGCAGTGAGGCAGCCAACGCCACCGCCGACCAGTCCGACCCGCCGCGTCCCAGTGTCACCACCTGCTGCCGGCACGTGGCAAGGAATCCGGGCACGACCACGACGTCGTGACGTCCAAGCGCTGCGCGCAGCGGCAGTGGATTCAAGACAAGACCATCAACCCTTGCTGACGCGCGACCTTCCACGCGCAAACCGGTCTCATGCACATTGAGTCCGGCCGCCGAAAGCCCCGTCGCCCGCAGAGCCAGCGTGAGCAATGCGACGGACCGCAATTCGCCGGTTGACCACAACAAATCCCGCGCATCGTCGTCCACGTGATCGGCGACTGCCGTGGCCTCGCGCCACAGCACGTCGGTGTGCCCGTACTCGGCGGAGACGACAGCCACCAAGCGCGCGCGGGTGCGCGCGACCTCGTCGCGCAGGAAGATCGCTGCACGCTTGTAGGAAGCGGTGCCGTTCAGGACAGACCCACCGAGCTTGAAGACGGCGACATCAGCCACGAGCCACCTCCAACACTGGCCACCACGCCACGCGGACGCCCGTCGCCTCTATCGCGTCAACAGCCGCACAGAGCGCGGCATACGTTGCGTTGGCTGTGATCCCCGCATGGCGTCCGGCTTCCCCGGTCAGCGCCACCGCCGGCAGATGATTCGCGGCCAGAAATTCGGCCAGTTCACCAGGGCCTGAGGTCACACCATCAAGCGCCAGACACCACGCACCCGCGCGCGGTGTGCGCAGGCGATCCGCCACGGGCGCGGAGACCTCCGGGGTGGGCAGGAGACGCGTTCCACGACCAGCCACAGCCTCCACGACGTCATCGATTACCGTGAGCGCAGTGACACCAGGACCGGCCCCTGGACCTGAAAACATGACCGCAGACGCACCGCGACCCACTGACAGAATGTTCGTCACGCCCTCCACCTGCGCGAAGGCATGGGACCGGGGTACAAACGCCGGCCCGACCCAGGCGCCGGCGTTCCGGCCGGTGTCGACCAGCGCGACGGGTTTCATCACGCCACCGAGGCGATTCGCGAACTCGATGTGCCAGGTTTCCAGGCCCTCGATGCCTCGCCTGGGAAAATCGCCTGTCGCGACATCCCCGTGGCCGGCCAGGTGCAACAGGACGGTGAGCTTCTCGGCCGCATCACGACCGCTGATGTCCGCGTCGCTCGAAGGCTCGGCGTACCCGCGCGCCACAGCCTCCACGAGTGCGTCGTCAAACGAACGCCCCTTCGTCATTTCAGAGAGGATGAAGTGAGACGTCCCGTTCACGATCCCGGCCCACGCTCCGCCGCCCGACGCAAGCGGTCGTCTTGCGAGCGTATTCACGCACGGCACACCAGCAAGCACGGACGCCTCAAAGTAGAGCGCCGTGCCATGTGTCGACGCGAGCGCCTGCAACTCCACCCCATGAGCGGCCATCAGGGACTTGTTCGCGGTGACAACCGGGATGCCTGCTGACAGCGCGCGAGCCACGAGGGTGCGCGCGGGTTCAATGCCGCCGAGCACGTCCACAACCACATCGAACTCGTGTCGCTGCCATTCGTCCGAATCGCTCGTGAGCGGCACACCTGTCACCGCCCTCGGTCGACTCGGATCACGCACGAGCGCGGCCACACACGTCAGTGTCAGACCCGCTTCCGACAGCCGGCCGTCAGACGTCGACAGCGCCTGCACGATGGCCTGCCCGACGCTTCCGCACCCCAACAAACCAATTCGCACTACCTTGACGACCACGCGACTTGTGACACTCACGGAAAACACACGCCTCCCTTCTCACGAGCCAACCCGGGAACGAGAGTGACTGCCGAGCGCGGACGCGAACGGCCTCGTGTTATCTCCCCCGGTGTCGGGCAGGAATTAGCACCTGGGCGATGGCGCCTGGTTGCTGTGGTGTCGTCGGGCCTGATCCCTCAACCACTCGTGATAAACGCTCACCACACGGGCGAGCAAGGCGAGGATATTACTAACATCTACCAATGTCAATACGTAGATTATAATTCGGGTCCTGGGGGAACGCGCACGCTCAGCGCGCGGCGAAGCGCAGAAAGATGTGCCAGGAGACTGGGCGGCCGTAGGTGTCGCGGAGATTGCTCGAGACGTGGTGCACAGTCACATCCACGCCCAACGCGAGGTGCGTACGCTTCACGGTCGCGAGGCCACGTGCGTACCCAAGCGTGAGCGCCGCCACTGACGAGGGGAGATGGCGCTCGCGTCCGGTGGCCACGGCATAGTCGAAGTCCACGAGGACGAAGCGGTCAACGAGTTCGACCCTGCCGTATGCGGTGTCACGCGGGGTGAAGTCACTGCGGCCCTCGAGCAACCAGCCGGTCTCGGTGTGATCGGCGCGATCATTCCGCCCCCATGCGGCAAGCCACGCGTGGCGCCGCCCATCGGGGCGCGCGCGATCGTACTCGAGCGAAGCGGTCGTCCTCGCCAGGTCCCCCGCGTCGTGCACTTCGGGTTCGTGGATCTTCGCTGAGGACACTTGCGTCCGCCACGCGCCTTGCTGCCACGCGACGCGGCCCGCAAGAGAATCGAGTGGACCGACGTCAAGCCGTACCCGATCTTCATCGGGCTCGCGGCCGTGGAAGAGGGAGGCGTCCACCGTCCACTGGGACCGCCGGGCGCCGGCGCTGATGACACCGTGCGTGATGTGGGCTGAGTCGAGCATGTGATGCGCAAGGGGCGCGGTCGGATTCGGCCCGGAAGACGCCCGGTGCATGAACGCCGAGGGCCCGAGCGCGATCGCGCCGACGGGACCTCCGGTCAGGAACACCGTCGTACGGTCGCTCGTCGACCAGTCCACGCGCCCTTCCAGCGCCATAACCACATCATGGGGATGCTGGTAGTCAAGCAGGGGCGCGTTGTCGAGCGTTTCTCCGACCTGAAGGACTTGCGCCGATCCGAGCCGTCGCAGCGTCCATGGCTCGGCCGACAACATCGTGTGGAATGACAGGCGCGCACGGCCCAGCTGCCGCGCCACTGAGACCATGCCCCAGTTCTGCGATTCGAGCTCGGTGAAGTCGCGGAACTTGCGGTCCTGCAGGTTGAGGTTCAGGAACGCGTGCCCCTGAGCCAACCAGGTCCAACGGTCGGGGATGACCGGCGTCGAGTGGTCGTGTTGGGCAAGCGCAGGTGCGGGAGCCAGCAGACAGACCACCACGCAGATGGCTGCCCGCGACCAGTCGAATGTCACCCTTCCGCCTGCAACCCGCGCAAATCCAGCGCGCGCGTATACATCGTCACCTTGCCCTGATCATCAAGGGGCCACTTTTCGCGGGGCCGATCCCAGTACAGTTCCACACCAGTGTCATCAGGATCGCGGAGATAGAGCGCCTCACTGACGCCGTGATCGGCGGCCCCATCAAGCGTAATTCCTGCTGCCTGCACGCGACGAAGCGCGTCGGCCAGCAGTGCGCGCGTGGGATAGAGAATGGCCAGGTGGTACAAGCCCGTGGACCCGGGGGGCGGCGGCTGCCCCCCGAGGCTCTCCCAGGTATTGAGCGCAATGTGATGGTGGTAAGTGCCGGCGGCGATAAAGGCGGCGCCTGTGCCGTAACGCATCGCCAATTGGAAGCCGAGCACACCGCAGTAGAAGCCGAGGGCCCGGTCCAGGTCGGCCACTTTCAAGTGGACGTGGCCAATCCTCACGCCGGCATCGATTGGGGAAGTCTGGGCAGCCATCAGCGCGAATTCCTATACATGACGTAGCCGATGATGCAGGCGGTCACGAGGAAGCTGAGGTACGCGTAGCGCCGAAGTGGGGGCCGTCGTTCAGCCGCCCGAAGGAAGAGCAGCCCCGATGCGAGGCCCACGAGGCCGATCGACTCGAGCACTGCGCCCGTGCTGAAGCGGTAGGCCGCTGCGCCAAGCGCGAGGATGATGACAAAGATTCGCGATATCACGGGCCCCTCCGGCCCCGATGATACCCCGATAAAAAACGAGGCGGGCGGGATAAAACCCCGCCCGCCCAGTCCCTACTTGGGCAGCATCACCGAATCGATCACGTGAATGACGCCGTTGGTCGCCTTGATGTCGGTCGTGACCACCTTCGCGCCATCAACCGTCACGGTGCCGCCGTTCACGGCGATCTTCACCGACTGTCCGTTGACCGTCTTGGCTTCCTTGCCGTTCATCGTGACCACCTGCGCGGCCATGACCGAGCCCGGCACCACGTGATAGGTCAGAATCGCGATCAACTTCGCCTTGTTTTGCGGCTTGAGCAAATCCTCAACCGTGCCCTTCGGCAATTTTGCGAACGCCGCATCGGTCGGCGCGAACACCGTGAACGGCCCCGTGCCTTTGAGCGTCTCGATCAGGCCGGCCGCCTGCAGGGCCGCCGCCAGGGTCTTGAACGAACCCGCTGCCACTGCGGTATCCACGATGTCCTTGGGCTGCTGCGCCCGCGCGACCGTCGAACCCGCCACCAACGCCACTGCCGCGACTGCGGCCACTGCCAACCGAACGAATCGTGTCTTCATGATGGTCTCTGCTCCTGATGGTTACGTCTGACTGCACCTTGCAGCCAGAATGATTTCATCGTAAGTTAAATACGTTTGAGTATCACGATATTGCCGACGACCGACACGAAGTCGAGTGACTGTGGAGAAAGTTACCAGCCTTCTTGTGACTGGGGCGAAAACGAGGTGGACCGATGCTGTCTGCGACACTGACCGAAGGCCTGGAACGCTACGAAATCGGTCCCAAAGTTCGGGTCCTTCGCCTGAAGAAGAAGATGGGCCTGGTCGAGCTGGGCAAGCACACGACACTGTCAGCCGCGTTGCTCTCCAAGATCGAGCGTGGCCGGTTGTTCCCCACGCTGCCCACCCTCTTGCGTATCTCGCTGGTCTTCGGCGTCGGGCTTGAGTACTTCTTTGCCGAGGCGCGTGAGAAGCCAACGATCGCGGTTGTCCGCAAGGCCGATCGCGTCCGGTTTCCCGAACATGCCGAGGGTCACTCGTCGTACTCGTTCGAGTGTCTCGACTATCCGGCGCCGGAACGAAAGATGAACGCGTACTACGTGGAATTTGAGCCGGTGCAGCCAGGCGCGGTACCACCACACTCACACTCTGGCGCAGAGGTCCTCTACGTCCTGCAAGGACAGGTGGCCGTGACGTATGAGGGCGTTGACCACGAGCTGCAGGCGGGGGACTCGATGTACTTCGACTCCGCCCGCCCGCATGCCTATCGCCGCGCGGGCCGCGGCCCGGCGTTCGCCGTGGTGGTCACCACGGCGTGAAAAGATCTGGTAAAACACGACCTCTGGGGTTGTGTTCTCCTACTGCACCTTGGCGCGTTCGAGGTGCAGCAACCGACGCTTCCTCCACAGGCCCCCGCCGTACCCGCCCAACTCGCCACTCTTGTTGACGACACGGTGACAGGGAATTACGATGGCGATCCGGTTGAGCCCGTTGGCGCGGCCCACGGCCCGTACCGCAGCACGGTTGCCCAGCGCCACGGCGACGTCTTCGTACGACCGTGTTTCGCCGTAGGGAATCCTCGACAACTCCGCCCACACGCGCTCCTCGAACGGCGTCCCCGGCGCCACGACGGCAACCGTGAACGTCGCAAGAGTCCCGGCGAAGTACGCGGCCAGTTCACTCCTGAGCAGGGTCAGGTGGGCGTGCTCAGAAGGCACCAACCCCGCTCCAAACCGGCGTCGGACGGTGGCCAATTGACCCTCGAGCATGCGGCGATCTGTGAACTCCAACAGGACCACCCCAGCGTCGGAAGCGCCAGCGATCATGGGACCGAGCGGCGTCTCGATCCAGCCCAGATGCACGATACCCGAGCGCGAGGCGTCGCCGGGTGTCGCGCCGAAGGCCTTCGCGAACGCGTCTCGGAATCCCGAGTGTGATTCATATCCCGCGCCAAACACCGCGTCGTCCACCGTGCCGCCGTGTTTGATCGAGTCGAGCGCTTGCGCCAGTCGCCGGGCCCGGCAGTAGGCCTGGAACGTTAGGCCGTAGCGGGTGGCGAAGTAGCGGCGGACTCGAGCCGCGTCCAGGCCCATCGCCCTCAGATCCGCCTCACGAATTCGCTCGCCCGGATCGGACTCGATACGGGCCATCAGTGCGGCCAGCCACGAGGGATGGTCGTCGCCGCCCTCGAGCGGCTTGCACTTCAGGCAGGCGCGGTAGCCGGCAAACAGCACTTCTTTCACCGTGCCAAAGAATTCGATGTTCTCGATTCTCGGTTTTCGTGCGGAGCAGGACGGGCGGCAGAAAATACCGGTGGTCCGAACTCCTGTGTAGAACACGCCGTCGTAGGAGGCGTCGCCGTGGAGAAAGGCTCGCTCCATCTCGCGGCGCGACGGCAACGGAAGATCAAGAAGGGGAAACTCGGTCGCGTCCATGTCCGACATTGTCGGTCCGCACCGGCGGGCACCGCCACCGGAAAAACGACACGGAACTGCTACGCAACCGGCTTTGCGATACCGTTCGTCGTCTCAAGCCACACGGCGATCTGCTCGCGCGACCACCGATGGTCGTCGTTGAGATGCACCAGCAGCGCGGCGAGGACAATGCGTTTCCTGCAGTCCTCATGCGGGCACGGCTTCACGCGGTCCAGGCAGTCGAAGAACCAGTCAAGGTCGCACGACGCCGTCTTGCCGCTGTAGTACTCGCCAAACGCCTGATCCGGCCGCCGTTCAGCTCCGTGACGGATGAAATTCGCCAACTCGCGCTCGTTGTGGTGGGCCTGCATGGGCCAATGGCCCTGGCCCCATTGGCCCATTTTCTAGAAGGGTTGAAATGGCGGCGAGCCGAAGCGAGGCGTCATGATCAGGGTCGCCAACGGATACGCATAGGCGAGGATCACGAAGACGATGCCGACGATCGTCCACATGCCGAGCCTGTCCCACACCCCGAGAGACGTTACGGGTTCGAGCGGCACGGCGAATTCAAATGCCGGTCCCTCTATTTTTCGACCGGCCGTCCACGTGGCGATGACCACCGAGACAAACGCCATGGCGCTCAGGAACAGCACCACGCCTCCGATGGCGCCCATCGTCGCCAACCCCGACCACGCGGCGCCCTGATCACCGGCAAGCGACGCGCTGTAGACCCGGCGCGGCAGGCCGCGCAGGCCGGCGATGTGGAAGCTGGTGCTGAAGATCCCCATTCCGATGAACCAGAGCCACGGCTGGATGCGCGCGAGCGCGGTCAGTTTGAGTTCGCGCCCAAGCAGGCGCGGCATGAGCCAGTACGTGGCACCCATGAAGGTGAGCGCGGAGGTGGTGCCGAGTGTGACGTGGAAGTGGCCCATGATCCACGCGGTGTTGTGCACCATCGCGTTCATGCCGTACGCGGCATTGATGGCGCCGCCGAATCCGCCGAACGCAAACGAGAGCAGGGCGAGCGCCATGGCGGCGAAAAACGGGTCCGACCAGGGCAACCTGCCGATCCAGTCGAACAACCCCTTCGCCCCTTTCATGCGGCCCGCCACCTCAAGCGATGCGATCACCGTGAATGCGGTCACGAAACTCGGAAACAGGATGGCGAACGTGGTGATCGTGTGCACGAACTTCCAGTTCGCGCTGATCCCGGGGTCGGCGAACTGATGGTGGAACCCGACCGGCGTGGAGAGGATCACGAACAGGATGAACACCATCCGCGCAAGTCGATCGCTGAAGAGGCGGCCTCCGGCAATGCGGGGCATGACCGTATACCAGAGGACGTACGCCGGCATGAGCCAGAAGTACACGAGCGGATGTCCGAACCACCAGAACAACGTGCGCGCGATCACGGGATCGATGGTGGCCACCCAGCCGAGCGACCACGGGATCAGCATGAACAGCACTTCCCACGCGAGGCCAGACGTCGCGAGGTACCAGACCACAATCGTGGCGAGCATGCCGTGCATCGCCATGGGCGCAGGCGTTGCCGGGTGATCGCGTTTCCACGAGCGGTAACTCGCGATCGTCACTCCACCCCAGATCCACGATCCAATCACCAGCAGTGTGGCGCCGATGTAGAACACAGGGTGCGCCTGCATGGGCGGATAAAACGTGTAGAGCACCGTGCTCTGGCCGTTCAGGATGGTGAACGCCGCAGCTACGGTCCCCGCGAGCGCCAGCCAGAAGGCGAACCAGGCCGACTTCATGCCGACGATGCGGCCAAACTGCGCGTAGCAGAGCGCGTATCCCAGCCCCATGATGAAGAAGGTTGTGAAGACGAGCGCCATCAGGACGCCGTGCGCGGTCACGAACATGTAGTACAGCGACTCACTGCGCATGGGGAACTCGACGTCGGCGATCGAGAGTCCCTGCAGCAGTCCCATGATGGCGGCCACACCAAACGCCGCCACGGCCACCAGCAGATGGGCCGCGGCCAGGCGCGCCGGCGCGGTGCGCGCGAATCCGGATGGCGCGGTCATGGGCGGCCTCCCTTCACCGTGATCTTGCCCACCATCGCGTGGTGCATCAGTCCGCAGAACTCATGGCACGCGATGTCGTAGTCGCCCGCCTTGGGAAACGTGATCGTGAACTGGCTGACATAGCCTGGCACCGCCATCGCGTTGGCGTTGGTGCCGACGATCATCATGCCGTGCACGACATCGGCGCTGGTGATTCGGAAGGTGATGGGTGTGTTCACGGGCACCTCGATGGGGTCGGGCCGGAACTGGAACATCTCAGCCACCATCGACACCACCACCTTCCCATCGGCGGTGGTCTTCACCTGTGGGTCGCCAAACTCCGGATGATCGGCCAGCGTGGCCGGGTTGATGGTTTCGATGTGGCTCGGCGGCTGCACCGCTTGTGTAACAGCAGTGATGCCAATCGCCGCCAGGAACAGGACGATCAGCCCGCCCGCACCCCACATCCAGACTCGTTCGTAGGCGTTGACGCTCATGATCAGTGTTGCGGCGCTCCCAACGCCAGGAACCGGAAGATGTACATCGCCAGCCATCCGAGCCCGAAGAGGGCGCCGAAGATGATCACGATGGCCATGGTGCCGCGCGGATGTTCGAACTGGGGCTCGTCTGGCATGAAGCCGACCTCCAAGGAAAAGCGCTGGTCGAGCGTAGTGCAAACGCTGGAAACCTCCAACCACGACCATTTCAATCGGAGAGTAAATCGGTCTCCGTTCCGTTATGATCGTCGGGTTGCAATCATGATCAGGCACACCATTCTTCAGTCCCTTCCCATCGGTGAGAACGTCGGCATCGCATTCTCGGGCGGTCTCGATACCAGCGCGGCGCTGCATTGGATGCGTGCGAAAGGGGCCGTGCCGTACGCGTACACCGCTAACCTCGGGCAGCCCGATGAGACAGACTACGACGAAATTCCTCGCAAGGCACTTGAGTATGGCGCCGAGAAGGCGCGTCTGGTGGACTGCCGCCGCCAACTCGTGTCCGAGGGCATTGCCGCCCTGCAGTGCGGCGCGTTCCATGTCACCACGGCGGGTGTGCCGTACTTCAACACCACACCGCTCGGGCGTGCAGTGACCGGCACGCTGCTGGTGGCGGCGATGCAGGAAGACGACGTCAACATCTGGGGTGATGGGAGCACCTACAAGGGGAACGACATCGAGCGGTTCTATCGTTACGGACTCCTCGCGAATCCGGGCCTGCGCATCTACAAGCCGTGGCTCGATCAAACCTTCATTGACGAGCTGGGTGGCCGCAAGGAAATGTCGGAATACATGCAGCGGGCCGGCTTCGCGTATCGCATGAGCACCGAAAAGGCGTACTCGACCGACTCCAACCTGCTGGGCGCCACCCATGAAGCGAAGGACCTGGAACGCCTCGACTCCGGCATCATGATCGTCGAGCCCATCATGGGCGTGGCCTCGTGGAAGGAACACGTCGCGGTCAAGCCGGAGCAGGTGACGATCCGGTTCGACGAGGGACAGCCAGTGGCCCTCAACGGGATCACCTACGGCGACCCGGTACAGCTCATGCTCGACGCCAATGCCATTGGCGGCCGGCACGGCCTCGGCATGAGCGACCAGATCGAGAACCGCATCATCGAGGCCAAGAGTCGCGGTATCTACGAAGCGCCCGGCATGGCGCTGCTCTTCATCGGCTACGAACGACTGCTGACCGGCATTCACAACGAAGACACGATTGAGCAGTATCGCGACAACGGCCGCCGCCTCGGCAGGCTCCTCTACCAGGGCCGGTGGTTTGATCCGCAGTCGCTGATGCTGCGCGAAACGGCCCAACGCTGGGTGGCCAAGGCCATCACCGGCGAGGTCACCGTCGAACTGCGGCGCGGCAACGACTACTCGCTGCTCAATACCGACAGCCCGAACCTCACCTACAAGCCCGAGAGGTTGACCATGGAGAGCGGTCAGGGCGAGTTCACGCCGCAGGATCGGATCGGACAGTTGACGATGAGGAATCTGGATATTGCGGATACACGCGACAAGCTCCGCGTGTACACGCAGACCGGATTGCTCGCCTCGGGACCCGGATCGGCCATCCCGCAGATCGGATCGGGCGATAAAGACGAAGACGAATAGCCTGCACAGCGGCGCAGTCATTCGCGAGATTTCGCGTGACGTGAAGCGCGCGCACCCGGCCTTCGCGGATCGTCGTACTCCCCTACGCCCGGAGCGTGGCCACCAGGTCTTCGAGGCGGTCGTAGCTGACGGCGGCGCCCTTCTCCATGCCTGTCTTGAGCACCATGTCGCGGACGGCCTGCGATTCATAACGTGCGGTGGCCGACATGCGGGTCTTCCCGCCCTCGGCCACCAACTCCGTCGTCACCACCGGCACACTGTCGGGACACTCCTCGAAGATTTCGGTGAACGCCAGGCGGCTCGGCGGCACGATTTCCAGGTACGTGCCGTGAAACGCCGCTTCGCCATGGGGATGTTTGTTGACAAACCGCTAGGCGCCGCCCACGCGGAGGTCGATGTCGCAGACAGGGACCGAGTAGCCCTCGCCGAGGCAGCCCCACCAGCGGCGTACGTGCTCGGGGCGAGTCATCGCCTCAAACACGAGCTGGGCTGGCGCGTCAAAGAGGCGCGAGAAGTGGATGTCGCGGTCCGATGTGGGCGTGACGGTGAAGGTGTCGCTATTTGCGGCGCGGCTTGCGAGCATGTGTCGTCTCCTTGGGTTTCATGGTGCGCAGGTAACCGTCGAGCCGGTCCATCCGGCCCTCCCAGATGTGGCGGTAGCGTTCGGCCCAGGCGGCAACATTCCTGAGGGGCGCCGCGTCAATGCGGCAGCGCCGCCACTGCGCATCGTGCCTTCGGGTGATGAGTCCCGCGCGTTCAAGTACACGCAGGTGCTTCGAGACCGCAGGCATGCTCATCTCGAACGGCTCGGCCAGTTCGGTGACTGAACATTCACCCGTCACCAGCTTCGCGAGGATGGCGCGGCGGGTGGGATCGGCCAGTGCGGCAAACGTGGTGCTGAGGGAATCGGAGGTCATCCTGTATTCAACCTATCGGTTACTGAACTACATAGTTAAATACACCTTCCGAGACCGGGCGTCAACCCCGGAAGCTCAAACGTTTGTCGAGTGCGTGTAGTGCCTCCCGTCCGGCGACGGTAGGGCGTGGCTTTAGTTAGCCGCGCCTGTGGGGCCTGGGATATGCTCGGCGGCCATATGGCCCGTGCAATCCTGTTGTGGTGCGTCCTTCTCGGCGGTGGAGCGGTGGCCGCAACCGGCCAGCCCCGCGGGAGCTGGTCCGAGTTCCGCACGTATTATCGCCAGGCGCTGGCCCAACACGCCATCGTCGGCAGCAGCGCCGCCCTGCTCGGGCAGGGCGTGATCGTGGAACGCGCCCATGAAGGCCTGCGCGACCGTGCAGGTTCACTGCCCGTCGATGCGGACACGATTTTTCATTGGGCGTCGATCACCAAGACGTTCACGGGGATCGCGATCATGCGATTACGTGATGAAGGCCGGTTGAGACTCGACGACCCTATCGTGAAGTACGTGCCGGAATTGCGGACGATTTCGAATGCATTTGGCCCGGTTGAGCAGATCACGATCCGGAACCTGCTGTCGCATTCAGCGGGTTTCCGAAGTGGCACGTGGCCCTGGGGCACCGGTGACGCCTGGCAGCCATTCGAACCGCCGGGCTGGGCGCAGCTGGTGGGCATGATGCCGTACACGCGGGTGGAGTTCGCTCCGGGCTCGAAATATCAGTACTCAAACCCGGGCCTGATCTTCCTGGGCCGGGCGATTGAGGACATCACGGAGGAGCCGTTCGAGACGTACATCGACAAGGAAATCCTGCGGCCGCTCGGGATGACGCGGACGTTCTTTGATCGGGCACCCTCTTTCCTGCGCGCCGACCGCTCACACAGCTATTTCGTCACCGATGCCGGATTGACTGAAGCGCCGTTTGACTTCGACAGTGGCATCACGGTCTCGAACGGCGGGCTGAATGCGCCCATCGATGACATGGCGAAGTACCTCGCGTTTCTGACCGGCAGCCGAGACGCGGCGGCGGCGAAGCGGTACGACATGATCCTGAAACGGGCGTCGCTGGAGGAGATGTGGAAGCCGGTGGTGCCGGTATCGAATGGCGTCTCCATGGGACTGACGTTTTTTCTTGAGCGTCACGGCGGGCAGGACTACATCGCGCACAGCGGTGGCCAGAATGGCTTTATCTCGCACTTCTACCTGCATCCGGCGACCGGCACGTCTTCCCTGATCGCGTTTAATACCCAGACGACGTCGGTCAAGGAAGGCGAGAAGCGGAATACGCGGGCACTGGATGCGGCGGTACGCGACTGGTTGCTGTCGCGACTGTTCACGCCGGGCCCGTCAGGTCAGTGATAGTGGCCGTGCTCGGGCGACCAGACACCGGAGGATTTGGCCGTGTGGTTGATGTCGGTCGAGAATGAGGTGGCGGCGGCCGCCAGTCCGGCGATCACGAGCGTCCCGATCAGCACGAACATTATCGTGTTGGTGCGACTGCGCGGCTCGGTCAGGCCACAGCACCTCTTGAACTTCTTTCCGCTGCCGCACGAACACACGTCGTTGCGACCGATCTTGCTGGTATGGGCCATATCCGGGTCCCTTCCTCAGGCCTGATCCTGCCCGCGTCTGGCCGCGGCGGTCAAGCCCCGCCTACAACTCCACCTGAATCCCGAGTTCCACAACCCGCTCAGGCGGCAGGCGGAAGAACGCCACTCACGCTAGAGCGCCATGCCGGGCCTGCGGGTGACGAGCAGGGTCTCGCGACCCAGGAAGTACGTCAGGTCGTCATCAATGACGAGTCCCTTCTGCGCGGCCTGGCGAAGGCCTTCCGGCACGTCCGGGTCTTCCATGAACCCGTACCGGAGGCAGACGTCGGCGATCCCGGCGCCAAGGTAGCGGACGGTCACTCGCCCCCCGCCAGCCACATGCGGCACGGGCTCGGTTCGAACTGTCAGGGTCACCACGTGGTCGTGCAGCACCTGTATTGGAGGTTGCGCGCCAGCGCCGGCGGCGCGCCTGTGGGCTGCGCCGTCATGAAGACCGCCGTACCTGGGACGCGGGCCGGCGGCACCCGGCCGATGGCGATCATGAAGTCCTCGATCGGGATGGCCCGGGTCGCGAGTCGCTCGGCCACCACCTGCCGGCCGGTCTTCCACGTCGTCATCAGCGTGAAGAGCACGGCTCCGATAACCAGGGGGAGCCAGCCGCCGTGCAGAATCTTGAGGACGTTGGCGCCGAAAAATGACAGGTCGATCACGAGGAAGGTGCCGGTCACGCCGTACGCAACGGCCTTCGGCCATCGCCAGCGCTGGAGCATCACCACGCGGAGCAGAACCGCGGTGATGATCATCGTCAATGTCACAGCAATACCGTACGCGGCCGCCAGCGCAGTCGACGAACCGAAGCCGACCACGATGGCGATCGTGCACACCATGAGCGCCCAGTTCCCGTCGGGCACGTACACCTGTCCCATCTCTCGCGAGGACGTGTGGTTGATCTGCAGCCGCGGACAATAGCCGAGCTGCACGGCCTGGCGCGTCAACGAGAAGGCGCCTGAGATCAGCGCCTGCGACGCAATGATCGCGGCGGCGGTGGCCAGCGCCACCAGGGGGAACAGGGCCCACGACGGCGCCAGGAGAAAAAACGGCTGAGGCGCCGCCGTAGGATCGGTGAGCAGCAGCGCGCCCTGCCCGAAGTAGTTCAGCAGCAGGGACGGTAGCACCAGCACGAACCAGGCCAGACGGATCGGCCGTTTGCCGAAGTGCCCCATGGCCGCGTAGTGCGCCTCACCGCCCGTCACCACCAGGAATACAGCGCCCAGCACCGCGACCCCATGCAATCCGTGCTCGGCA
>CAZAZR010000042.1:0-26698 GCA_964489685.1 uncultured Solibacteraceae bacterium
GACCCGACACCTTGGAATCAATCGCCCGCTTGACCGCCGAGGTCTGGCCGATGGCCAGGAGCCCGGTCTCAAGGAACGCCACCGACATCGACTGGTCACCCGGGTTCGCGACATCCCGCGGCATCTGACCGTTCGTGCCGTCCAACATGGCGTGAACCTTTGGCGCCCCGGTGACCACTCGGATGCCCTGATACTGCTCAACGTCGCCCGTGCCCTGCCGCAGCAGCGACTCGATCTGGCCCTCGTTGAAGCGACCGCGCACGAGCACCACGGCCTCTTTTTCGGCGGCGCTCATGCTGGCGACGACGGTATCAATATCGCGCTCGATATCGATGCCGGTCTCTTTGAGAAATTCGTCACGGCCTTCGCCCGTCGGAATCGCCTGATTGAGCTTCTGCCGGAACTCTGAATTCATGACGTCCCGCACGTTGGCGTACGCCACCGCAGTTGCATTGGCCGGCAGGTACGCCAGTTCGCTGGGCCCCTGCGCCGACGACATGAGGGTCAGGCCCCCGTTATAGAACGCCACCAGCCCTGTGCACAGGCCGACGGTGACGATGGCGACCGAACCAACCACGAAATAGCGAGTGCGCTTGTTCATTGGCGATACCTCTCACCAGCAATACGGGGTCTGGTCTTCTACTGTTCCAGCACGTATTCCCGATTTGCCACAATTCTGGCCGCAAAATACAAGAATACCACCTCGATCAGGCCCATTGTCACCAGGCTCGTGCCCAGAGCCGGCGTTTCACGAAAGATCGCCTGGACCATGCTGGCGAACGAGTCGTTCGGCATGGCGTGGGGTACCAGGCCCTGCAGGTAATACGCCACGGAGAACTGCTTCATGTACCCCGGGAGCGCCAGCACGACCTGCTCCCAGCCAAACACAAACACCAGGCCGATCAGGAGCGGCCGCTTGAACTTGGCGCCGATAAAGGCAAACACCGCCCCATACACCGCCAGACCAATGGCGACGATCGCCAGGTCTTTGACCAGATCGATGAAATTGCCGCCCAGGCTGCCCCCCATGGGGATGACCAGCAGCCACACCAGCACGATGGAAGGCAACACCACCAGAACCGTGCACGCCATGTACGCCAGATACTTGCCGAACAGCACAGCCTGCCGGGAAATGGGCCGCGAGAACAGATAGGTGATGGTCTTGTCTTCCACTTCGTCGGCGATGAGCGACGTGCCGTAAAACACGCCGAGCACCGGAATGCTGAACCGCAGGAAAAACGCCCAGATGATCAGGCCAAACACGGCCGGGCCATCCACCGCCATGTTGTTGACCCTGACCCCGGTGGAACCGGCCAGATCAAACAGGCGCACCACCAGGGCCAGGACCACAGGGAGGCCCACCACAAGCCCCATGAAGATCGTGCGGCGCGACCACAACATCTCGCCCAGCGACAATTCGAACACGCGCACCGACGCGGAGACGAGGCCGGGCGCCTGACGAGGAGGGGTAGCGGGAACGGTCATTGCTTCACCAGGTACTTGAAGACAGCCTGGAGGTTGTCGTCGGGCGACGAAACCTCCTCCACAGCGCCACAGGCGCCTTCGGCCACCAGCTCCGTGAGCCGGCTGTAGAACTCGTCGGGCTTGCCGGTCTCCACGATGACCGCGCCGGGTTCAAAGCGCAGACTGATCACATCGGCTCGTGCCAGAAATTCGCGCGCGAGCCCGCGCGGGTCGGCCGCTTTCACGTACACCGTGTGCGGATGTTCATCGATAAGGTCACGAATCTGGTGGACGTTGCCTTCGGCCAGGATGCGCCCGTTGTTGATGAGCAGGATGTTCGAGGTCATCGACTCCACTTCGTGGAGGATGTGGCTCGACACGAGCACGCTTTTCCCCTGCCGCGCCCACTCCCGAATCATCTTCATCGTCCGGCGCCTGGCCAGTGGATCCATGCCGGACAGGGGTTCGTCGAGGATGAGCATTTCGGGATCGTGGACAATCGCCTGCGCCAGTTTCACGCGCTGGCGCATGCCTTTGCTGTAGGCGCCAATTTTCTTGTTGGCGGCGTCCATCAGGTCAACACTCGTCAGCGCGGCTTCGGCGGCCTGGCCGGCTTCCTTCTCGCTGAACCCGTTTAACCGGACCAATGCGCTGACCCATTCGAGTCCGGTCATGCGGTCGTAGAAGGCATCCTGCTCCGGGCAGAATCCTACGCGGAAGTACAGCTTCGGGTTCTTCCAAATCGGCTCGCCCAGGACCGTCACTGCGCCCTGGCTCGGGCGAAGCTGGCCGGTGATGAGCTTCATGAAGGTGCTCTTGCCGGCGCCATTGGGACCCAGCAGGCCGGTGATGCCCGGAGGCACAGACACCGTGACGTCGTTGAGGCCGATGACCTGGCCGTACCACTTCGACAGGTGGTCGGCGGCGACGATCGGCACGCCGGGCGCACTCACGAGACCACCTCGACACCCTTCACCCGCCGCTCGAGGACGGAGATGGACACGGCCAGCAGCGCGAGCAACACCAGGGCGGAGACCAGCACGGGGGTCTCATACCTGGCGGGCATCCTGAACATGGCATCCACCACCTGCTGCAGGTTGGCCGTGATGGAAATCCAGGCGACGCGCGTGGAACCGGTGATCACGCGCAGCGTGTTGAACAATGCTTCGGTGAAGAAGATGGCGCCGGTATACAGCAGTGACACGTACCGGGTGCTCTTCGACAGCGACGAGAGCGCCAGCATGGTGAAGGACGCGACGATGACCTGGACGAGAGAGGCGAGGACCACTGCCGGGATAACAAAAAGGTTGCCTCGGACGAACTGGAGACTGCCCGAGAACGCGATCTGCAACAGCAGCAACAGCACCGCAGGCAACAGCGTGACTGCGAGCAGGAACGTCACGAGCACCAGCAACTTTCCACCGATGTACTCCATGCGGAGCAGGGGCTTCGACAGGTAAATCTGCAGGGCGTTGGCGCGCCGGTCGGCGGCAATCAAACCCGCGCCGACATAGATGGTGGTGAAAAAGACAAAGACCCCTTGCTGGTCGAGGAAATCTCGGAACATCGCGGGGTTGACGGCGATCACCGAACCTGCCTGCGGATAATTCGCCACGATGTAGAGCTGCACGCAGCGGACCATGAAGGGAATCCAGGCAAACAGCATGAGCGCAAGGAACGGCCGCTTGTCGGCCATGGACCGGATACCGTGACGGGCGATCACACCCCAGCTTCGGCCCACGGGCAACCGCGTGCCTCCATACCGGCGATAGGACTGATCGTGAATGGGACTCATAGTTCACCTATCGCACGCGCAAACACGTCTTCGAGCGTCGGCAGGCTGGTCTTCAGGTGCCGCACCTGCACCCGGACCTGGCCCGCCACCGCACAGATGTTTTGCTGGTCACCGCCGGCGTGTCCCACCGTGCCGGGCACAAAGACGCGCATGACATCTTCATCGGTTTCGCGGCATTCCATCCCGGCCCCCTGGAGGGCGGCGATGAACGGCGCGAGATCGCCTTTGACGCGCACTTCGTAGACGCGACCGGAGGGGCCCTTGAGTTCCTCGATGGGCCCGAACGTTGCCACAGTGCCTTTGTCGAGCACCACCACGTGGTCGCAGGTGTATTCCACGTCGGGCAGCAGGTGGGACGACAGAATCAGATTGATGCCCTTGTTGTGGGCGATGTCCCGAATCAGTTCGAGCATCTCCTCGCGACCCTTGGGGTCCATGCCATTGGTGGGCTCATCGAGGAAAACCAGGTCGGGGTCGTGCACCAGCGCCTGCGCCAGCTTGATGCGCTGCTTCATGCCGGTGGAGTACGTTTCGAGGTTGCGGTACCGCGCCTCACCCAGGCCGACATAAAACAGCGTCTCGTGGGCCCGCTGCATGGCGTCGGCTTTGGGCAGGCCTGCGAGCTGACCGCAGTACGCGACGAACGTCACGGCGTTCATGCCGGGGATGTGCCCGTCGGTTTCTGGCATGTACCCCAGGCGCGCGCGCACCTCAAGGGGCTTCTCTGCCACGTTCATCCCGAGCACTTCAAGCCGGCCAGAGGCGGGTTCGATGAACCCCAGCAGCGACTTGAGCATGGTGCTTTTGCCGGCGCCATTAGGCCCGAGCAACCCCACCGCGCCTGCGGGAAACACGGCGCTGACATCACGCAGTGCGCGATTCTTGCCGTAGATGACGGTGACGCGGTCCAGGACTACCGCTGGTGGAGTGTCGGCCATGAGTCAGTGTCGTATACGGACAGGCGCCAATGTGAGTTCGACGCCGGCCATCATAACGTGCCGCGCAGGCCGAGCGCGTCGGCCTGCGGCTTGAGAAAGTCGATGACGTTGGTGATATGGGTTTCGAGCGGCAACCCGATTTCCTCGGCGCCCTTCAGCAAATCCTCGCGCGGCACAGCCCGCGCGAAGGCCTTGTCCTTCATCCGCTTGATGACCGACTTGGCCTCGAGGTCGAGCACGCTTCTGGACGGCCGGACCAGCGCCGCCGCCGTGATGAACCCCGCCATCTCGTCACACGCAAACAACGTCTTTTCGAGCGCCGACTCGCGCGTCACGCCTGCGTAGTCGGCATGCGACAGGATTGCGCGGGTCACCCACTCGGGGTAACCGAGCGTCGTGAGGATCTCCACGCCCCGATACGGGTGGTTCTCGCGGTCGGGATACTTCTCGTAGTCGAAGTCGTGGACCAGGGCCACAAATCCCCAGGCCTCTTCGTCCTCCCCGGCCGCGCGCGCGTAGCCGCGCACGGCGGCTTCCACCGCCAGCAGGTGTTTCCGCAGACTCTCGCTCTGGACGTGTGCAGTAACCAGCGCCCAGGCGCGCGGCCGTGACAGATCGCTCATCAGGTGGGCAAGTCTATCGAATCACGGCCGTCGGCATCGGAATTTCCTTGAAGCCTTCGGGCAGGTCAAACACGGTGTCGGGCACGTCTTGCTCGGCCGCACGGGTCACCACAGTTTCCATTTCGTAGCCGGCGAGCATGCTCATCCGCATGACCTGCCTGACCGTGAAGCCCTCAAGGCCGCCCATCAATTTTTCGAGGCCCATGGCCGCCATCGGTCCTTGCGACAAGGCCTTGGTCATCCCCTTCGTGTACTTGCCGTAGACAGGAGCCTGCCACATGTCGCCATCCATTCTGATTTCCTTGGGAATCATGGCCATGATCTCCGCAGGCAGGTTTTCGGCCCCGGGTGGCATGGGAATCGGCATGATCATCACCATGGTCACACGCTCAGCCTTCAGGCCCGCCACGGTGGCAAATTCGCCCGTCCGCTTGGAGGTCACCTCGGGTTTCATCTGGGCCAGCATGGCGGTCATCTCGGGGTTGGCTCCCCCGTCGGTCATTTTCCACCAGGTCTTGGCGGCGGCGTCATAACCCACCGACGTGCCGTCAGCGCGCAGAAGCACCACCGTCCCAGGCGGCATCCCGACGAACGATGCCGCATAGTCGGTGCGCATCCGGCCGTCTTCGTTGATCGTGACGGCCATCTCCACGCCTTCGAGGCCGCCGTACATCTGCAGCAACATTGGGCCGACCATCGCGGCCATCATGTCGTTTCCGGCCGGAGCCGCTCCCGCCACGGCCCGCGCCGTCATCTTGCTGGTGAACTTCAATTCCGCGCTGAGCGGCGCGGACACGAGGGCCACAAACACACACGCAAGCACATATCGACGCATCACCATCCTCCTACTTGCCCATCACAATACAGGAACTTAGGAACTGGGGAACTGGTCTCGTAGCGCGGCCTGGGCCTCAAGGCCGCGGGACACGGCGCGCTTGAGACCCAGCGCGCCCTACGTTCGGAGCATTGCCCCATTGGCTCATTGGCTCATTTTCAGCCCCGGGTCCGCGTTGAAATCGAGATCCGAGACGGCGCCGCGAGCGATGCGTCGCAGCCCTGCCGCCGCAATCATTGCGGCGTTGTCAGTGGACAGTGACAGGGCGGGCACGTAAACGGGAATGCCCTCGGCCACGCCGCGCGCGGTCGCGTCGGCACGCAGGCGGCTGTTCGCTGACACGCCCCCGGCGATGCCCACGCTTTTGGCCCCCATGGCCAGGGCCGCCGCAAACGTGCGGTCGATCAGCGTCTCCACCACCACACGCTGAAAACTTGCGCACATGTCGGCGATTTCCGCGTCTGACAGTGGCCCTGCCGCCAAACGCTGCTGCAACAACCGCACCGTGGCGCTCTTGAGTCCTGAGAAGCTGAACTCGGTCATGCCCTCAAGATGCGGTTTTGAACGCGAGGGGCCAGTAAACCGTGGGCGCGGCAACGCCACCGCCCGGTCGTTGCCGGTACGCGCCAGGCGATCGACCACAGGCCCACCCGGATACCCAAGCCCCAGCAGCCTCGCCACCTTGTCATACGCCTCACCCGCTGCATCGTCGCGCGTCCGGCCAATCAGGCGATAGACGCCGCTCTCACGCACGTCATAGAGCGACGTGTGTCCGCCCGACACCACCAGCACCACCGCCGGCAGCGGAATCTCACCGTGCTCGAGCCAGATGGACTCGATGTGCCCCGACAGGTGATGCACCGGCACCACGGGTTTGCCGAGCGATACGGCGGCGGCCTTCGCAAACGAGACGCCGACGAGCAGCGACCCCACCAGGCCGGGGCCTTGCGTCACCGCGAACGCATCGACATCAGGCCATCCGCATTGCGCGTCAGTCAGTGCCCGTTCCACCACGCCGCAGATATCCCGCACATGCTGGCGCGATGCCAACTCAGGCACCACGCCGCCCCACTCGCGATGCACCTCGGTCTGCGACGCGATCACGTTGGACCGCACACGCCACGGCCGGGCCGGGTCACCCGTAGTGGAGACCACGGCCGCAGCGGTCTCATCACACGACGTCTCGATGCCGAGGACATTCACCCCTTCGACCCGCCTTCGGCTCGCTCAGGGCGGGCGGACTCGGCTGCAAACAGGGCCGGCAGGCTCACGGCATACGGCGCGCGGGCGATCCCGCGTTCGGTGATGATCCCGCCTACCAGCTCGTTGGGTGTGACATCGAACGCGGGGTTCCACACCGCGGCACCGTCCGGCGTGAGCTGCAGGGGCCCGAGATGGGTGATCTCGCGCGCGTCGCGCTGTTCAATCGGAATCCGACTGCCATCAGGCGTCGCCAGATCGATCGTCGACAGCGGCGCGGCGACATAAAACGGCACACCGTGCGCCTGCGCCATCATCGCCACGGTATAGGTGCCGATCTTGTTGGCCACATCGCCATTGGCCGCGATCCGGTCCGCGCCGACGACGATGAAGTCGAGGCCACCCTGGCGCATGAGCGGGCCGGCCATGCTGTCGGTGATCACGGTGGTGGGAATGCCATCGCGCACGAGTTCCCAGGCCGTCAGCCTGGCGCCCTGGAGGAATGGGCGCGTTTCGTCGGCGAACACCGCGGCCACTTTCCCCTGCTCCGCCGCGGCGCGAATCACGCCGAGCGCGGTGCCGTAGCCGGCGGTCGCCAACGCACCGGCATTGCAGTGTGTGAGGATGCGTGCGCCCATCGGCACCAGCGTGGCGCCATGAAGCCCCATGGCCCGGCATGACGCCACGTCTTCATCGTGGATCGCGTGGGCCTCGCGTTCGAGCCGATCCTTCAACTCGTCAGCGGACGCGCCCGCGAGAGCCGCCTCACCAAACACACGCTTCATGCGGTCGATGGCCCAGAACAGATTCACCGCGGTCGGCCGCGTGGCCGCCATCAGGTCGCAGGTCTGGTTGAACTCGACCGCGAACTGGCGCGTGCCGGTGGACTTGCTGAGCCGCATCCCAAGCGCGATGCCCATGGCGGCGGCCACGCCGATGGCCGGCGCGCCACGAATAACCATGGTGGTGATCGCACGCGCCACATCCTTCGCGGTCTTGCAGCGCACGTACACTTCGCGGCCGGGCAGCTTTCGCTGATCGACCATGACGATGGAGTTGTCCTGCCACGCTACGGTCGGAAGCATTCGACCTGCATGATATCGCGGGCGCTACAGCAGCCGGCGGTCGAATGGGAGCGGGAACAACTCGGCGAGTGGCAGGGTGGCCGTGATGGTGGTCAGATTCGCCATCACGACGAGGATGTCCCCGCAGTATTCCCAGAGCAACTGGCGGCAGGGGCCGCACGGTGGCGTCGGCGACCCGGTATCGGCTACCACGACGATCCTCACAAACGCGCGATGCCCTTCCGAGAGGGCCTTGAGCAACGCCACGCGTTCGGCGCACATGGTCAACCCATAGGTCGCGTTTTCGATGTTGCAGCCGCCGATGATTTCGCCGGTGGCGGTCTCGAGTGCGGCGCCGACGCGAAACCCGGAGTATGGGGCGACAGCGTGTGCCCGCGCCTCGCGCGCCGCCGAGACCAGAACATCAGAGTCGGCCAATGATGCCCTCCAGCAACGCAATGAAGTCGCCCTTGACGCGCTGTGCTGTTTCCATCACCTCGTCATGCACCAATGCCTGCGGCAGGACTCCGGCCGCCATGTTGGTGATGCAGGAGATCCCGAGCACTTCCATCCCCATGTGACGGGCCACAATGGACTCGGGCACAGTGGACATGCCCACGGCATCCGCACCGAGTGTGCGGAAGGCCCTAATCTCGGCCGGCGTTTCATAACTCGGGCCGTGGACGCCGACATAGACGCCGTGCGCCAAGGCCAGGCCCATGTCATGGGCGACGTCGGTGGCCAGACCACGGAGTCTCGCGGAATAAATCTCGGACATGTCGGGAAACCGAACGCCGAAGCGGTCCTCGTTGGGCCCGACCAGCGGATTGGTCCCCATGAAGTTCAGGTGGTCGTCGATCAGCATGAGGGCGCCTGAGGAGAAGCGTTGATTGATTCCGCCGGCCGCATTGGTCACGAGAAGCGTCTTGACGCCGAGCCGGCCCAGCACGCGCGTGGCGAAGGTGACCACACCCATGGCATGGCCTTCGTAGACATGCGATCGGCCGGAGAGCGCGAGCACGCGCCGCCCTCCTGCCCCGCCTGCGACGAGGCGCCCTGCGTGCCCGATCACGCGAGAGACCGGCCAGTGCGGGATCTGGTCGTAGGGCACGCCCGTGGGATCGGCCAGGGCGTCAGCGAAATCTCCAAGGCCGGAACCAAGAATCACGGCAATGTCAGGCACCGGCGCCAACGACCGCCGCAGAAACTGGGCGGCCTCTTCGATCACGTCAAACTCGGACATCGTGGCTCCGGGCGGTCACATCAACATGGAGGCAATGGCGGCGTTGATCATCGTGGCAAGAAAGCCGCCAAGCAACGCGCGGCCACCCAGCCGCGCCAAATCGCCTCGGCGGGTTGGCGCCATGGCGCCTATCCCTCCCAGCAGGATCCCAATCGACGCAAAATTCGCAAATCCGGTCAACGCGTAGGTGGCCAGCACATACCCTTCGGGACTCAACACGTTGCGGTACACGGTGGTCAATTTGACGTAGGCCACAAACTCGTTCGCGACCAGTTTGGTGCCCAGCAGATCAGCCACACCCGGCACGTCGGCCATCGGCACACCCATCAGGATCGCGGCGGGCGCAAACACTTTCGCAAACACCATCGCCAAGGTCAGGCCCGGCCACGCGGCGCCGAGCATGTAGTCGAACATCGCGATGAACGACAGGAACGCGATCAACATCGCCGCGACGTTGATCGCCAGCTGCGTGCCGTCGGACGCGCCCGCGGCTGCGGCATCAACGGCGTTGACGTGAAGGCGCTCCACCGTGGTATTGGCGGTGCCTAAGGTCTCGGGCACCTCGGTCTCAGGCAGCAGGATCTTGGCCACATAGAGTCCGCAGGGCGCGGCCATCACGCTTGTGGTCAGAATCGCCACCGGGTCGGCGCCCAGCGTGATGTAGACCGCCATCACCCCGCCTGAGATCGTGGCCATGCCGCCGATCATCATGGCGAGCAATTCCGATTGCGTCATCTTCGGCACGTAGGGCTTGACGATGATGGGCGCCTCGGTCTGGCCCATAAAGACATTGGCAGCCGCCGACAACGTCTCGGCGCCACTGGTGCGCATGAGGAACATCATGCCGCGCGCCATCACGCGCACGATGAACTGCAGCACGCCGAAGTAGTACAGCACCGTAAAAAACGACGACACGAAAATAATCGTCGGCAGCGCCGTGAATGCGAAGACAAACCCATTCGGCAACACGCGGCCCAGCGCCTCACCGTTCGCCAGGTCACCAAACACGAACCGTGATCCTGCGTTTGTGAAGTCCAGAAAGCGCTTGACGACGCCGGAGATCGCGGCAAACAGATCGTAGCCGGGCCGCCAGCCGTTGATGCTGAGCTTCAGGATGAACAGGGCCATCAGCCACTGCAGCGCCACGCCCCAGCCGACCGTACGCCAGTTGACCGCGCGCAAGTTGCTGGAACACGCGGCGATGACCAAGACAAACACCACAATGCCGAGTCCTCCGCGCACCGTCGTCGGGAGCATGTGGGCCATGAGCACGACGGCCACGCCAAGCGCCAGCGCGGCACCGGCCACCAGCAGGCGAAGCGAACGATCGGAAGACACCGTCTGGGATTGGTTCATGGGGCTAGGCTTTCGCGGTCCTGATGTCGATGGTCTCGATCACGAGGGGACGAGGTGCTGGCGCAGTGTCTCCGACCTCGCAGGCCGTACGCAAGTGCACGAGGGCCGCTTCGAGGCGCCCGCTGTCACGGTAGAACACCCGCATGATCGGTTCTCCGCGGCTCACGGTGTCGCCTTCGTCGGCGAGGAGATCGATGCCAACGCCCGGGTCGACGACCGCATCCACGTGATCCCGTCCGGCGCCGAGTACCACTGCCGCACGTCCGACACCCCCGGCATCAATCCGCGTGATGATGCCGGTGCTCGGCGCCAGTACAAGCGACTCGCGCTCGGCGACAGGCAGCAGCGAGGGATCGTCGATCACGCGTGGGTCCCCACCCTGGGTGGCGATGATCTGACGGAACTTCTCGAGACCACGCCCGCTTTCCAGCGCGTCGCGGATACGCCGCTCCGCCTGGTCTTCATCGGCCAGCCCCGCCAGCATCAGCATGCGGGCCGCCAGAGTCACCGACAGCCCTTCGATGTCCTTCGGCCCCTCCCCCTTGAGGGTCTCAATCGCTTCCCGCACTTCCGTGGCGTTCCCGATGCGACGGCCCAGCGGCGTATCCATCCGCGTGAGCAGCGCCTGCGTGCGAAGGCCGCTGCGCTCGGCGATCCCCACAAGCCACCGCGACAGCTCACGGGCCTCGTCCAGCCCTGCCATGAATCCACCCGACCCGACCTTGACATCGAGCACAAGCGCGCCAATACCCTCGGTCACTTTTTTACTGAGGATCGATGACGCAATCAGCGGAATACTCTCGACCGTGCCGGTGGCATCACGCAGCGCGTACATCCGGCGATCGGCGGGAGCGACTTCAGCGGTCTGGCGCATGAGCACACAGCCTGTGGCCGCCAGCGCCTTGCGCAGCTTCGCGACGGACAGGTCCGTGCGAAAACCCGGGATGGCGTCCAGTTTGTCGAGCGTGCCGCCGGTGTGTCCCAGTCCCCGGCCGGACATCATCGGCACCAGGCACCCGCACGCGGCAGCCAGAGGAGCGAGGATCAATGATGTCTTGTCGCCGACCCCACCCGTGGAGTGTTTGTCCACCGGCATGGAGCCGTTCTCTGGCCTGAGCAGGTCCGAGAAGTCCAACCGGGTGCCCGAGTCCACCATGGCCTGGGTGAGCGCGGTGGCCTCGTCAAGGCTCATCCCCTTCAGGAAGATGGCCATGAGCAGTGCGGTCACTTGATAGTCGGGCCAGGTGCCGTCGGTGACGCCGCCGACGAAGGCGTCGATGGCTTCTCGACTCAGGGTGTGCCCGTCGCGTTTGGTGCGAATGATGTCGAGCGCGCGCATCGCACGCCAGTATATTGCCAGTATATTAAAACCGTGACTGAGACTGCGCGCGTCCTCCTGACCGTCGGCATCCTGTCAGCGGTGGCTCTTGCGGCCTTTGCGTGGCGACTGACGCGCGCGGGACGTCCGCCGCACGAGTACTTGATCGATCAACTGAAGCTGTCGCAGTGGGCCGCGTTGCTGCTGGCCGGCGTGGGCGCGTCAAGCATCGGGATGGCCGTCGCTGCTGCCGCGGCTCCCGGAGCGGTCGTGGAGGCCACCGCCGGAGTTCTGGCCATGGCCGCAAGTGTCGCGCTGCTCCGGCTCGAACCACGCGACGCCTTGCTCGGGGCCGGCCTCCTGTTTCTGCTGCATGCGTTCTTCACGTGGGCCCATCGTCCCGCGATGCTGTCGGCCGAGTTCGTGCCCCAGTGGTGGACGCTGGGCCTGACGTTATACGACGTTCACATCGCCGCCTTATGCTTGCTCGGACGACGCGCGGGAATGACCGATTGACGCGACGCGACTGAGACCCCATGACCATGAACCGAACGCTCATTACCCTTGGGCTGGGGATCGCCGGTGTCGGCGCCCTGACCGCGCAGGCGCCCCAGGCACCAGCCGCCCCCCCGCGACTCGTCGTGATGATCGTCGTCGATCAGATGCGCGCCGACTACATTTCGCTGTACGGCCACCAGTGGACCAAAGGCCTGCGGCGGCTCCTTGATGCCGGCGCGGTGTTTCCGTTCGCCGCGTATCCCTTTGCGTACACCGTCACCTGCCCAGGGCACGCCACCATTTCGACCGGCACATTCCCCACCACGCACGGCATGATCGGCAACGAATGGTACGACCGTGACGAGCGCAAGAACGTCGCGTGCACCGATGATGCCTCGCAGAAGTCCGTGCCGTTCGGCGGGCGGTCTGTCGTTGAACACCACAGCCCCGCCCGGCTCAAGGCCCTGACGTTCACGGATGAACTGCGGATCCACGCGGCGCGCCCGCCCACGGTCGTCGCCATCTCGCAGAAGGCCCGCTCCGCCATCACGCTTGCAGGCCAGCCATCGCCAACGACATACGCGATCTGGGAGGCAGGCAACGGGACGTGGACAACGTCCAGCGCGTACACCTCGACGCCCTGGCCGGTGGTCGATCAGTATGTGACGCGCCATCCCGTATCGGAGGACTATGGCCAGGCCTGGACGCGTGCGTTGGCGCCGTCGGCCTACCTGTTCAGCGATAGCGGAGTCGCCGAAATGGCCCCAGCCGAGTTCCCGCACATGCTGGACAGCAAGTCCGGCAAAGCGGACTCAGACTACGGAATCTTGTGGAGGCGGTCACCGTTGAGCGACCGCTACGTGGGCCGTCTGGCGCAGCATCTGGTTCGCGAACTGAAACTGGGGCAGCCGACGGGCACCGACGTCCTGGCCGTCAGTTTTTCGGCCCTGGATATCGTCGGGCATGAGTATGGTCCCCACAGTCACGAAGTGCAGGATGTACTCGCGAGGCTTGACGAGACGATCGGTGGCCTGCTCGACACGCTCGATGCACTCGTTGGACGCGACCGCTACGTCCTGGGCCTCAGCGCGGATCATGGTGTGGCGCAGATACCCGAGCAGGATCAGCAAGTGGTGCCCGGCACCGGACGCCACTCCTCGACGGCTCTGCGCCATGCCATCAACGCGGCCATCGACGCGCACGTCGGACCCGGCGGAGCCGGAACGCCGGGGGCGTACGTCACGACCCGGGTCGGTCCCAATGTCTACCTCGCCCCCGGCGTGTTGTCGCGCGTGATGGCTACGGCCGGTGCACGCGAAGCCATCGCCCGATCGCTTGTGGCCATCGATGGAGTGGCGCGTCTCTATTGGGCCGACGAACTGGCATCATTGATCGCCACCGATGACCCGATTCTGCGCGCTGCCAGGCTGAGCTACGTGCCGGGACGCGGCGGCGACATGATGCTGATCTTCGATCCGCACTGGATGGCGCAGGCCACCGGAACAACCCACGGTACGCCGTACCTGTACGATCAACGTGTCCCGCTGATCTTCTCGGGCGCCGGGATCAAGCCCGGCCGCTATCTGGTGCCGGCCACGCCTGCCGACCTCGCACCCACCCTCGCTCACCTTGTCGGCATGACGATGGGCCAGGCGACGGGGCGGGTGCTCAGCGAGGCTCTGCGCTGAGCTTCGCGTGGAGTGGGGAAATGGCCGACGCGCCGTAAGTATGCCGAAGCCACCTTCGCCCACCGTCTTCACGCGAAGGGTCCTGCACGCCCTGCGTCGCATACCCTCGGGTCGTGTCGTGACATACGGTGACGTGGCGCGGATGGCGGGTCGACCCGGCGCGGCGCGTGCCGTGGGACAGATCATGCGGCGCGCGGACGAACCAGGGCTCCCCTACCATCGCGTGATTGCCGCTCGAGGACGAGTCGGCGGGTTCGGACGCCACCCGCAGATGAAAGCCAGCCTGCTGACCGCCGAGGGCCACGTGGTGCAGCGCGGCCGGATCGCCCACTTCACACAGCGCCGGTGGGATGGGACCTAACGCGTGATCAAGCTCGGCGCGAGAGACGCCGAACCGAGCACCTGATCGAGAAACGTCGCACGCTCGATCACAAACCACGGTCGCATGTGGCCGCGATCGGCGTGCGTGGGTTCCCCGCCGGCCCCCACGACCGCACAGAGGTCGGCGTCGCACACCCACGGCACCGGGTCGAGCACGACCGCGCCGGCAGCGTTGGCCGCTTCTGACAAACGCGCGAGCACCGGGCCGACACGGGTCCGCCAGGGCCCGACTGGTACCGGAGCGTCGAGGCGTACGCCGGTCAACCGCGACACCAGGAAACGCGGATCAAAGGCCGGGTCGGTGGGACTGGTGAGCAGAACGAACACGTGCTTTCCGGAGGCACGCAGCGCGCGCACCATGTCGGCAAACGCGGCAAGCACCGTGCGCTCGGTGTCGCTCCCGGGGCGAATCAGCGGCCGAACCGCCGCGTCGCCCACACGACCGGTCTCGAAGTACGACTCCCAGAATCCCCCAAACACCACAGTGTCTACGTCGGGCCGCGCCGCAGCACCGAGCGCCGCGTCGAGGAAGTCATCGCACAATCGCCCGCGCGACTCACGATGGCGCAACGGAGCGCATCCCCCGCGGGTGAAGAACCGCACGGTCGGCGCGTCAAGTGGCGATGCGGCCACCACATGATGGACGCGGGGCCAGTACTGCTCGAGATACGAATCCCCGATGAACAGCACCGCACGATCGCGACCGGCGTTTTCTTCGCCGGCGACAAACCCGCTTCGCTTCCTGAAGTTCGCAGTAAACCTGTACGCCCAGTCCGATGTCGCGTTAATCAGTAGCGGCGCCGACGTCGTCAACGTCGTCAGCCGGCTCGGCAAGCGTCCTGCGGCCACGGCGTCGCCCGCAACCGCCACCGCCAGGAGCGACGCGGCCAGGGCCGCCGGAACGGCCCACCCGGTGGCGCGGCGGACGCGCGCCTCGACCAGGCGATAGGTCAAAGAGGCGAGCAACACGGACGCCGCAACCAGCAGCAGCGTACCTGGCCAGAACCGGCTGTCGATCCAGATGGCCCGGCCAAAGACCAGCAACGGCCAGTGCCAGAGGTACAGCGGATAACTGATGAGCCCGACCCAGACCACGGGCCGCGCCGACAGGCACAGGCGATTCACCGCGGCCTGCGGTCCCGCCGCGATCACCAGGGCCGCGCCCGCCGTTGGCAGCCAGGCCCACCACCCAGGAAACGTCGAATACCCATCAAGGTACAGACAGGAGAACACAATCAGCCCGAGACCGGCGCAGGCGGCCAGCTGCGCCTGCGTACGCCCCATGGGCCCGCGGGAGCTCGTCACAAACACCAGCACGGCGCCGATCATCAGCTCCCACAGCCGGCTGAACGGCAGAAAATACGCGTCAGCCGGCGCACCGGGCAACCAGACCAGATTCAGGACAAACGACCCAGCCAGCAGGGCCACCACGACCACGACAGGCCGCCGAGACCAGCGGGCGATGGCCGCAAAGAGAAGCGGCCAGGCGAGATAGAACTGCTCCTCGACACCAAGCGACCACAGGTGCAACAACGGCGCACGCCCGCCGAGCGCCGTGAAGTAGCCCCCGGGCTCGCCGGCGGCGGCGATGTTCGCGTGAAAGAGCGCGCCCGCGAAGGTCATGCGCCCCAGCGCTTCCCATTCGTCGGCGAGCCAGAAGGCGTAGCCTGCCGCCAGGCTCGCGACCAGCACCACGAGCAGCGCGGGCAGGATCCTGCGAAGCCGACGGATATAAAAATCAGCCAATGAGAAGGTCCGCTGCTGAACGGCGCGGAGGATGATTCCGGAAATGAGGTAGCCGGAAATCACGAAAAACACATCCACGCCGACAAACCCGCCCGGCGCCATCCACGGGAACGCGTGAAACATGACGACCGCACCCACCGCCAGTGCGCGCAGGCCGTCAACCTCTGGCCGGTAGGCATGGGGCGATCGGGTAGCAGCCAAACCATCCGATTATTCCACGGCGTCTGATTGGACACTGTCCAGGGGTGAACTCAGGATCGGTTCCTGCCGTCTTCTCCACCGCAAAGCAACGTCTGAGCCACATGTCCTCGTCCAACATCCTGAAGACTCCGGTGCCAGTACATTCCGACATGGCGCTTGCCCAGCGGTGTGCCAGCGGTGATCCGGGGAGTTTCGAGGAGTTGTACCGCGTCTATTCGCCGCGGTTGTTCGGATTGGCGTGCCGGATGGTGGGCCGGACCGAAGCGGAAGACCTGCTGCAGGAGATCTTCCTCAGCTCCCATCGGAAGATTCGGTTGTACAAGGGCGAGTCGGCGCTCGGTACGTGGTTGTTCAGGTTGGCGACCAACCTGTGCCTGGACCACCTGCGGAGCCGGGCGAACCGCACGGCGCAGGTGACCGAGTCGCTTGACGTCGAAGACGCACAGCCTCAGGCAGGCGGACTCGGGCCGATCCTCGGGGTGATTGATCGGATCGATTTGGAACGCGCGTTGCTGGAGTTGCCGCAGGGGTGCCGAGAGGTGTTCGTCTTGTACGATGTGGAAGGGTTTGAACACCGGGAGGTGGGGGCGATGCTGGGCATTTCGGAGGGCACGTCGAAGTCGCAGTTGCACAAGGCGCGCATGCGCCTGCGCAACACCCTTGCGCGACGTTCCCAGGAGAGGCCGGCGCGATGAGCACCTGCACCCAGCTGCGTCCCCAGTTGAGCGACTACCTCGATCGGCATCTCGATGACGCCGGGACCATCGACATGCGTGCGCACCTGGCGTCGTGCGACGAATGTCGCGGCCTGGCCGACGATCTCGTCCGACTGCGTGGCGCCGCGCAAATCCTGGGGCCGGTGACGCCGCCTGCGCACATCTGGCTCGAAATCGCCGGCCGGCTCCGCCAGGAAGGTGGAGCCCCCCTCACACTGGCCGTGACACCGACGCCTCCCGTCGTCGGGCGATCGCGCGCTGACACCTGGCAGTGGCTCGGCTTGGCGGCCGCGCTGCTGCTGACCACGCTCGCGGTGTACTCGCTGGCGCGGCCCGAGGCGTCTGCACCGGCCGTGGTGGCCGACGCCGCGGGCAACGCCGCCGAGATTCCCACCGTCGAAACGGTGGAAGAAACGATGCGGCGCGCCGAGGCGGAATATGAAAAGGCCATCGCTCAGCTTGAGCAGGTCGTCAAGAGTGGAGACGCCTCGGTCTCGGCCGCCTCGGTCAGTACACTGCAGCGCAGCCTCACGACGATCGACTCGGCCATCGCGGAGAGTCGTGCGGCCCTGACCAGCAGTCCCGATAGCCAGCCTGCCCGCACCAGCCTGTTCGAGGCCCTTCGGAACAAGGTCACCCTGCTTCAGCACACCGTCGTGTTGATGAATGAAATGCGGAAGGGCGATGCCACTGGCGCAGCCCAGGCGGCCGCCGGGTTCGGCGGCAAGCCGTCGTAACGAAAGAGATCACATGATGAAGTTGACATCGCACACACTGGCCGCGGTCGTGATCCTGGGCCTGACGGCCACCCCCGCAGTCGCGCAGGACGTGGTCGTCCGGGTCAAGGTGGATACAAAAGTCATCCAGCAAGCGGTCGAAGGCGCAGCGCGCGAGATCCGCGACTCGGTGCACTCGGCGTTGGGCCCCGACATTCGGGAGGAATTGCGGCAGGCCGCCCGCGAGATCGCTGAGGCCTTTGGCGGTCTCGGCAATTTCAGCTGGGAGACAGACGGCTGGGGCCCGTCGCAGCGCTATCGCGCCACCCAGAACGACCGCGAGACACGACGGTTCACCATCGGCACCACGGGTCAGCTCGACCTGGAGACTCTCTCGGGTGATGTAACTATCCGGAGGGGCTCGGGACGTGAGCTTGTGGTCGAGATCATCCGCGAATCGCGTGGCACCACGGAAGCGGCGGCCCGGACAGGCCTGGCAGAAGTCCGGGCAGTCTCTGAGGAGCGCAGCGGCCGCGTCACCATCAAGACGGTCTATCCCAACCAGCGCGGGGGGACCTCCCAACACTCCGTCAGCGTCAGCTACATCGTGTCGGCGCCGGCTGGCACTAGAATCTCGACTCATTCACTTTCTGGTGATGTCTCGATCGCAGGCGTCGACGGCGAACTGTCTGTGAACACGATGAGCGGAGACATCGACATCACCGACGCAGCGCGGCTCACATCAGCAAAAACCCTGTCGGGCGACCTCACACTCACCAACGTGGCGGCCGAAGGGCGGCTCGAAGCCTCCACCATGAGCGGCGACATCGTGGCGACCGGCGTAAAGGCGCGACGCGTGGACCTGAGCGCCGTCAGCGGTGGCGTATCCGCGCGAGACGTCCAGGCCGAAGAAGTGAAGCTGGCCTCAATGTCCGATGATGTGGTGTTCGAAGGCCCGTTGACGTCGCGCGGACGCTACGAATTCACGTCGCACTCCGGTGACGTCCGCATCACCCTCCTCGGCCAAACCGGGTTTTCCTTTGACGGATCGACCTTCTCCGGCAGCGTTCGGAGCGACCTGGCCCTCCAGGGCAGCCGCACCGCGGCGCGCGGCGTCGGCACCCGCCGCACCGATTCGCGCAGCCTGAATGGGACGTTCGGTGACGGCTCCGCCGTGATTGAAGCCAGAAGCTTCAGCGGAAGCGTCGTGGTAGCGAGGAAATAACCCTAGCTGCTGACCAGCAAATGAATCAGGTAGTGGTTGCCGCCCCGGTTCGACCAGACGCGCAGGTATTCCCCGCCCTTGAGCAGGTCCACGCGTGACGTGTTGGCGCCAGGCGCCCTCCCCTTGATCACGGCCTGCGCTTCGGCCGAGGGCACCACGCTGGCCAGTTCCCGGCCTTTGACCTGTCCACCCTGAACAAACTCGACCCAGACTGCATGGTCGGCACCCTGACCAACGACGGGCGTCACGGCATCAGTTGACCGACGCAGCGTGTAGGTTCCCGCGGGCAGAGCCTTACCGTCGGCGGTCACGGCTCGATTCAGGCGTACACTCCCCAAAGCCTGTGACGTTGTCTGCGCCTGGACCACGGCGGACTGCCCTGCCAAGGTCACGGCGACCGCGCCAGCCAGCACCCATCCAACAGCGTTGCGTGTCATCGTCATGCCTCCCAATATTAGCCTACATCGCCATCAAGTCGAACTGCTCGTGATGGAGTTGGTCATCCGGACGGACGGTGACCGGTCGGCCCACTGCCGCCTCAAGTTCCTTGAAGACACCACGGCCCTCTTCGCGCAGGGCCCGGGCCACTTCGGGATTCACCCGCAGGACCAAACTGTAGCCGTCGAGGTCCGCGCTCAGCTTCTTCACCTCGGTCAGGATGTCGTAGCAGATGGTCGGGCTGGCCTTGATGGCACCCGTACCGGAACAGTAGGGACACGGCTCGGTCAGGAGCCGTTCCAGGCTGCTCTTGACGCGCTTGCGCGTGATGATGACCAGGCCGAAATCGCTGACCTGCACGGCTTTGGACGGCGCGCGATCGCGGCGCAGTTCCTGCTCAATGGCCTGGAAGACCTTCTGCCGGTTCTTCTTGTCTTCCATGTCGATGAAGTCGAGCACGATGATGCCGCCCAGATCGCGCAGGCGCATCTGGCGCACAATTTCCTTGGCGGCCTCGAGGTTGGTCTTGACGATCGTGTCTTCAAGCCGCCCCGCGGTCTTCTTGCCGACGTAGCGGCCGGTGTTCACATCGATGGCCACCAGGGCTTCAGTCTGATTGACGACGATGTAGCCCCCGGACTTGAGCCAGACCTTGCTGCGCAGTGCCTTGTCGATCTCGCCCTGGACGCCGTATTCGTCGAAGATGGGATAGTCCTTCGAGTACTTCTTCACGCGCGAGGCCATGTTCGGCATGATGCGGCCCACCAGGGTCACTACGCGCTGATACTCGGTCTCGTCATCGATCCGGATGGCGGTGAACTGCTCGGTCAGAAAATCACGGAGCAGCTTCGCGACGAGACTTTCCTCGCGATACAACACGGCCGGAGGGCGCTGGGTCTCGCGGCGCCGCTGGACCTCGGTCCACACGGTCTGGAAGTACTGCAGGTCGCTGAGGATGTCTTCTTCGGGGCGGTTGACCGCCGCAGTGCGGATGATCACGCCACCGGGGAGCCCGGTTTCCTCCTTGAATTTCTGGACGATGGTCCGCACACGACGGCGCTCGTCGCGCGATTCGATCTTCCGTGACACCCCGATGTGGTTGACGGTCGGCATGTAGACCAGAAACCGTCCCGGCAGCGAGATGTGCGACGTGATCCGCGCGCCCTTGGTGCCGAGCGGTTCCTTGACCACCTGCACGACCACCTCCTGGCCTTCCTTGAGGAGGTCTTCGATTTTGGTTGTCGAGGGTGTGCGATCGCGATCGCGGCCGCGGCGTGCGTCTTTGCCGGCGGCCTGAGTGGCCTCCGCCGGCGCGGCCGCACCCTTCTGGGTGTCAGGCGCCGCAGCATCCGCTACGGCCTCCAACGCCCCTTCGTCGCTGTTGGGTGTGGCGTCGGCGAAGAGCCCGTCAGGAACGGGAACCGGCACCACCGGCTGATCCTCGTCTTCCTCCAGACTCTCTTCGGTCGGGTCGATGACGTCGGTGACGTAGAGAAACGCGTCACGCTCAAGTCCGAGATCCACAAAGGCCGACTGCATGCCGGGCAACACTTTCGAGACGCGGCCCTTGTAGATGTTGCCGACCACGCCCCGCGACTGTTCCCGTTCAATGAATACTTCGACGACCTGATCGTCCTCGAGAATGGCCACGCGTGTTTCGTGGATCGTCGAGGAGACCACCATCTCCTTGTTCATGTGTAACCGTTATCCGTTCAATTCGTGAACCGCCTCATCCGCACGTTGAGAATGAGGCCAAAACCAGCGAGTGTCGCCACAAGCGACGATCCGCCATAACTCATGAGCGGCAGGGTCAGCCCCTTCACGGGCACCAACCCGGCCTGCATAGTGATGTTGTACACCACTTGGCACAAAAACCAGGACACCAGACCCACCACGAGAAATGCGCCCACCCTGTCTCTGGCCAACCGGGCCGCCTCGAGGCTTCGCCAGATCACAAAGAGGTAAAGGCCCAGCACGACAATCACACCCACAAAGCCCTGTTCCTCGGCCAGCACCGCAAACACGAAATCGTTGTGGCTCTCAGGAAGAAAACGGTAGGCCCCCTGCGTCCCCTGGCCGAATCCCTTGCCAATCATGCCGCCGGACCCCACCGTCACGCGCGCCTGAATCTGCTGGTACCCGGCGCCCTTGGGGTCTTTGTAGGGATCCAGGAAGGTCATCACACGGCCCTTCTGATAGTCCTGGAGCCCGTACGCCCACACGACCGGTGACAGCAGCGCGGCCACCACGACGGCGCCGACCACCCAGCGCATCCGCAACCCGGCCACGTAGGCGATGCCCGCGTAGACCGGCAGCAGCATCGATGCCGTGCCCAAATCGGGCTGCAGGAAGATCAGAAGGACTGCCGGGGCGAGTACGAGTCCGCCCACCATGAGTTCGCCAATCGACCGTGCGCTGCGACGGCTGTCACCGCCGTACATCATCGCGAGCACCAACGCGAGCGCGAGGCGGGCGAATTCAGATGGCTGCAGTGAGCCAAACCCGAGATTCAGCCAGCGCCGCGACCCCTTGGCCTCAACACCGAACACCATCACCGCAACCAGGGCGAGGACCATCGCCACATACAGCAATGGCGAGCGTTGAGCCAGGGTGCGGTAATCCACCGACAGGCACACGATCAGTGCGACCAGTCCCACCGGCACCGCGTAGACCTGACGCCAGAACTCTCCACCCGGCTCACTGGTGGTGAGGTTCCAGGTCACGCTGTAGATCGTGGCCAGGCCGACGCTCGTCAGGGCCATCACGGCCAGCAACAACGGCCAATCGAGGTGCTGCCACAGACGCCGCTCCACGACTATCGTCCCCCGCCGTGCGCGGGCGCGCCCGCGATGACCGGTGCCACGACGCTTTTTGCCGGTGCCGCCGGCGATCGATAGACAGGCAGCGGGCGCCCTTCCTTCTTGGCGAAGTAGGTCTCCATCACGTGCTTCGCGATGGGCGCCGACAGATAGCCGTGTTCCGAATGTTCCGTGAACACCACGCCAGCCACTTCAGGCGTGTCGCGCGGCGCGAAGAACACGAACCATCCGTGGTCGTCATACATCGCCGGGTTTCGGCCGGCGGCCCGGGCGGCCGCCTGGGCAGCGGCTTTGTTGTCATTGGAGATCACCTGAGCGGTGCCGGTCTTGCCCGCCACATCCTTGCCCTCGATCTTGCCGCGGCGCGTGGCGGTGCCCTGCGGCGTGTTGACCGCCATCCAGAGTCCGTCGCGCACAGCCGCCAGATGACCTGGAGCCATGACGAACGTGGAACGAGGCCCGGCGGAGGGCACTGGCTCCCAGCCTTTGCCCCGGTCGACCGCCTTCATCAGGTGCGGCGTCTGCAACGTGCCGCCGTTGGCGACGGTCGCCATCATCATGGCCATCGCCATCGGCGAGACCGTGACGGCGCCCTGCCCAATCGCCACCGAGATGGTTTCTCCCGGATACCAGCGGCCATCCGGACGGGTGCGCGCGGCCCACTCGGTACTGGGCATGAAACTGGCGTTTTCCTGCGGCAGGTCAATGCCGGTCTTGCCGACGAGCCCGAGTCTGGCCGCCCACTTGTTGATCGTGTCGATGTTCATCCGCTCGCCCAGCGTGTAAAAAAACACGTTGCACGACTGTTCCAGTGCGTGGCGCAGCGTCATGGCCCCATGGCCGTTGGTGTTCCAACACTTGAACGACCTGCCGTAAAACACGCCACTGCCCCGGCACCCGATGACCGAATCAGGAGTAATGATGCCCTCTTCGAGCGCCGCGATGGCCATCACAATCTTGAACGTGGACCCTGGCATGTAGAGCCCCTGAATGAGGCGGTTCCCGAGCGGGCGAAGCGGATCCGCATTCAACGCCTGCCAGACCGAGCTGCTGATGCCGGCGGCGAAGTCGTTCGGGTCGTATGCCGGCAGGCTGGTCAGCGCCAGCACTTCTCCGGATGCGGGATCGATGAAGGCCGCGGCGCCGTTGTAGCCGTCGGCCCGAAAGGCCTCTTCAAGCGCCCGCTGCATGTCGGCATCAATGGTCAACTGCACGCGTTGGCCATCCACGGGTTCCTGGCGCTCCAGCTCTTCAACCTCGCGTCCGCGGCTGTCCACATTGACGAATCGATTGCCGTCGGTGCCCATCAGCAGGGTGTTGTACACCTGCTCCACACCCGCCTGTCCGACGATGGCCCCCTGGCTCAGGTGCGCGAACTCGGCCCGCTGCAACTGCGCCGGCTGAACCTCACCGACATACCCGAACAAGTGCGCGGCCAGGCCACCAGCGGGGTACGTGCGCGTGGGCACCTGCTCAACCACCACCTCGGGCAGCTCGAGCTGCTGGGCGACGACAGCCGCCACTTGCGCGTCAGTGGCATGTTCAATGACGACGATCGGTCGAAAGATGGGGTCGCCTCTCCGACGCTGCACGATCGCCAGCATCTGGGCTTCGTCCGCCTGTGTGATTGCCGCCAGCCGGCGGATGCTCGCCGGCAGGTCGGTGGACTGTTCCCGCACGATGGCAATGCGGAAGGCTCGGCGATTCTGGACGAGCACTTCGCCGTGCCGGGCGAACAAGACCCCGCGCGGCGCCAACAACGGCAGCGTCCGGGTGTGATTGCGCTCGGCCCGCTCCCGGTGTTCTGCATATTGCAGCACCTGGAGGACCCAGAACGCCGCGACCAGAAACACGAAGAGTACGAGGCTGATGGCCTTGAGGCCGATCAGTCGAGCCTCGGTGTTCTGTCGATTCTCGAACGCGCCAGTGGCTCCCGGGCTCAGCATCGTACTACCACCGGCGCCGGCTCAGCGGAGATCGGCGTCCTTCTCGCGTGTGCCGCACCGCCCCCGGCAGCATCTGCGTCAGGTGAAATGCCGCCAGACCCGCCGTCGCATTCAGGGACGTTTCCATCAGCATCGCGGTCCACGCCACACCCCTCCAATCCTGATCCGCAATCGCCCACAACCCTACGACGATCAGGCGATGAACCACTGTGGCGGCAGCCACCGCACCCGCGCGGGCCAGAGGGCGCGCGACCATGAACTGCTCACCGAGCACCCCGACGCCGAAGCCCACCACGGTCTTGGCAAACCCACCCACACCAATGACGTTTTCGCTGAGCGCATCCTGCATCAGGCCGCCGATCGTCCCTATCCACATGCCGGCCGCGGGCCCCCACAGCACCGCCCCGTACACCACGGCCACCAGCACAAGATCAAACACCCAGCGTCCGCCAACGGCATACCGCGCCAGCGCCATTTGCAGCGTGAGCGCGACGAGGACCGTCAGCAGGACGCGTCCGAACTTCACGAGCCGCCCTCGGCGCGAGCCGGGCGCGCCAACATGACCAGCACCACGTGAATATTCGAAAAATTCACGGCCGGACGCACGGCAATTTCGCGGTACACCCCACTGCCTTTGACGACGCGTTCGATCGTCCCGATCACAAACCCTCTGGGAAAGATTCCATCGAGCCCCGAGGTGAGCACCCGCTCCCCGACCTGGACGTCTTTGAGCAGATCGACGTAGGCCATCTCCAGGGGCGGATCACCCGCGCCCCCTTTGACGACACCGACGGCCTCTGAGGTTTCCGTGACACCGCCCGCGCCGGCATTGTGGCCGATGAGCAGCTGCACCTGGGCCGCGCGTGCCGTGGGCCGGTTGATCACACGCCCGATCACGCCGGCATGCCCCAGGACGGCCATGTTGGGCTCCACGCCATCGGCGCTGCCCCGGTCGATCGTAATCACGAACGCGCCCGGTGCCGGGTCACCGGCGATGACGCGCGCGGCGAGGGTGGGGGCCACGAGGCTTTGCTGCAGGGTCAGCAACTGCTCCAGCGCGCGGGTCTGGCTGACAATGGCCGCCTGCGTCTGTACCTGCCCCTCCAGGGACAGGACCCGCTTCTGGAGGACGTCATTTTCGGCCGCAACGCCCCTCAGGGCGATGTAGTTCGCCCAGACCGATCGGCCGCCATCCGAGATGCCGGCCATGACACGTTGGATGCCGGCAAAGACGCCGAAGGCACCGGCCTGGAACAACGGCACGCCACTGCGCGCCTGCATCTGCACCGACATGAGCAGCAGATGAGCAAAGCTCAGCACCAGGAACAGAACAAGGGTGCGGCGCGTGCTGCCCAACAGATCAATCCAGCGAGATTTTTCTCAGGAGGTCGAAATTCGACAGCATCTTGCCGGCGCCGAGCACCACCGTGGACAGCGGATCTTCAGCCATCGCCACGGGCAACCCGGTCTCTTCGCGCAAGCGCCGATCGAGATTCTTCAACAGCGCGCCGCCGCCGGTCACCACAATGCCGCGATCCACGATGTCGGCCGAGAGTTCGGGCGGCGTGCGCTCAAGTGCCACGCGCACGGCATCCACGATCACGTTGATCGTTTCGGCCAGTGCTTCACGCACCTCCTCATCAGTGATCGTAATGGTCTTGGGCACGCCCTCGATCAGATGGCGCCCCTTGATCTCCATCGTGATGCGCTCCTCGAGTGGGAACGCCGACCCCAGCTGCATCTTGATCTGCTCGGCGGTGCGCTCGCCAATGAGGAGGTTGTACGACTTCTTGATGTACTGGATGATCGCTTCGTCCATCTCGTTCCCAGCCACGCGAATGGCCTTCGAATAGACAATGCCCGCCAGCGAAATCACGGCGATGTCGGTGGTGCCGCCCCCGATATCCACCACCATGTTGCCCGAGGCCTCTTCAATGGGCATGCCGGCGCCAATGGCGGCCGCCATCGCTTCTTCCACCAGATACACCTCACTGGCCTTGGCGCGATAGGCGCTGTCCTTGACCGCACGCTTTTCGACTTGTGTGATTTCCGACGGGACGCCGATGACAATCCGAGGCCGCACCCACATCGTCCGGTTATGCGCCTTCTTGATGAAGTGCGCCAGCATCTTCTCGGTCACTTCGAAGTCGGCGATAACACCGTCTTTCATCGGCTTGATGGCGACGATGTTGCCAGGGGTGCGCCCGAGCATCTCCTTGGCTTCGCGCCCGACGGCCTCAATACGTCCCGAGATCTTGTTGATGGCCACGATCGACGGCTCGTTGACCACAATGCCCCTGCCGCGTGCGTAGACACACGTGTTCGCCGTCCCGAGGTCAATAGCAAGATCGCTGGAAAACAGCGAAAACAGCGACCGTAAATTCAACGAGACTCTCCCTCTTCACTATCGTCAATCACCACGGGCGGTACGGGCAATTCAACCCGGCTCACCGCGACCTGCACGCCATCCCGGCCCGCTTCTTTGACC
>CAZAZR010000043.1:0-19111 GCA_964489685.1 uncultured Solibacteraceae bacterium
GCCACGACGACGGGATGGCTCGGTGCTCTCGTCGCCCTTCGCCGGGCCGAACACGCCGAGTGGGGCCGCCTGACGCCACCACCCTTCGTTGGTGTGTTGGCCGCCGTCCTCACGGAGGGAGTAGGCCCCGTGGCGGGGGAACTGCACGGGGTGGCGGCGAGCCGGGGCGGTGCGTTGCCTGAAGTGGTGGGCGACGCAGGACTCCTCTTTGATTCCCGTTCGACCAGCGAACTGCGCGCGGTGCTCGAGCGGCTGCTGACTGATGCGGCCCTGCGCGAGACTCTCGCGGCGAAGGGATTGGTGCGGGCCTCGCAGTTCACCTGGCAGGCTTCAGCCCATGCGGCAATCGCGCTCTTTCAGGAAGTGGCAGCGCGATGACAGACGAGCGGCCACTGCGCTTCTGCATGATGACGACATTCTACCCGCCGTACAACTTCGGCGGAGATGGAATTGTCGTCGAGCGACTGGCAACCGAACTCGCCGATCGCGGCCATCATGTCGAAGTCATTCACTGCGTGGACGCGTTCCTGGCACTCAAGCCCGACGGGCACGTCGTCGAGGCCCCGCCGCCGGCTCGCCGGAATCTCGTCGTCCACAGCCTGAAGAGCCGGGCCGGCATCCTGTCACCGATCCTCACCCATCAGACGGGCCGCCCGATGCTGAAGGGGCCGGCGATCAAGCGCATTCTCAAGGCGGGGCAATTCGATGTGGTGCACTTTCACAACATGTCGCTCATCGGCCCCACCGCCGTCCATTACACAAACGCCATCCGGCTCTATACGCCCCACGAACATTGGCTGGTCTGTCCGCTGACCGTCCTGTGGAAGTTCAATCGCGCTCCGTGCACTGAGAAGAACTGCGTGGCGTGCACGTTGCACGCGGGGCGGCCGCCACAGCTGTGGCGCTATACGGGCCTCCTGAAACGCGTGATGCCGCGCTTCGATGCGGTCGTGACCCCCAGCCGATTCACCTGGGACAAACACCTCGAGATGGGCCTTCCGCCAGTCAAGCGTGTGGAGTATCTGCCACACTTCCTTCGCCTGCCGCCGCCGGCGTCAACGTCGTCGCCGTGGCCGAGGCCCTACTTCCTCTACGTGGGCCGTCTCGAAACCATGAAGGGGGTGCAGGTAGTGATCGAGGCGTTTCGACACATCGCGCACAGCGACCTCCTCATCTGCGGGCAGGGGACCCATGAAGCCGAATTGCGGGAGCTGGCAAAAGGCCTGCCCCACGTCTTTTTCCTCGGACGCCGGACGCATGACGAGTTGCAGGTCCTCTATGCAAACGCCGTGGCAACGCTGGTCCCGTCGATCGGATACGAGGTGTTTGGTGTGGTGATCCTCGAAGCACTGGCCCAGCGCACCCCAGTCATCGTGCACGACCTCGGGGCGCTTCAGGAAGTGGTCCGCGACCTTGGAGGCGGGCTGCTCTATCGTGACATGGCGGGTCTGCTGGCGGCGATAGAGACCTTGCGGTGGCAACCCGAACTCAGGAAGGCCATTGGCGAAACCGGTTACCGGGGCGTGACTGAGGCCGCCGCACCTGACTCCCACGTCCGCCGCTATCTGTCGCTCATCGGGCGCCTTGCGACCGCGAGGGGCGACCAACGTGTGTGAGTCCTAATCCCAGTCGGCGTACCGCGACCCATTCAGCGCGGCGGCGTCCGACCCGCTGTGGATATCGTAAATCCCCGGGTCGGTCGTCGGCCGTGAGGGGTCGGCCTCGGCCGGCACCGTGGTCCACGTGTCCGTCGATTTGGTAATCGTGTCCATCGGCACGGCGCGCAGGTATCCATCGCTGACCAGTTGCTGAATTGACGACGGGTACTGTCCCTTGTCGGCGAAGTACTGATCGATCGCGTCGCGCATCCGGTAGAGGTTGGACTTGAGGGTCGCTTCTTCCGCGGTTCGGATGGACAGCCTGTATTGGTTCATCGCGACCGAGGCCAGGATCATGATGAGCGAGAGTACGACGAGCAGTTCAATCAGGGTCCAGCCGTGATCGGACCGGTGGCGGCGCGTGAGGGGGTTGCGCATTACCAATCCTTGTATTTGGTTCCGTCGAGCGCAATGCCCGGGGACTTTGAGTAGACGTCGTACACGTTCTGCCCGCCCCACACGGCCGCGTCCGGGCGATCCTGGTAGGAACGCATCCCCCACTCAGCCTCTCCCGTCATCGGGTCGATGGGAATTCGCCGAAGCAACTTGATCTTGCTGCCGGTGGCGTCGTTGTTGCGCGCCACGCCTTCAACCATGGCGGCCAGCGACTTCGGGTACCCTTCACTGCCGAACGGGACCTCCATCGGGCCGATGATCTGGGTGTCGGCCATGTCTTTGAACTTGTCGATCGCGGTGCGGATCTCGCGAAGGGAGCGGCGCAGTTCCCCTTCGCGCTGACGCTTCATCGTCACGCGGGCCAGTGGAAGCGCGGCGGAGGCCAGCACCATCAGGACCGCTGTTGTGACGAGCAGTTCGATGAAGGTGAAGCCTCCAACCGCCTTCCGAAAAAAGGCCCGGCGTGTCACCTACTTCACCGTGACCGTGGCCGGCACGAACTGCAAGGGCACGGGCTGCCCTGTCGGCCCGACACCAATCCCCGACAGCGCAATCTGTGACGTGCCTGCGCCAATGGCTTCGAACACCACGGACGCCAGCACGCCGCTCCCCGACGCGCCGGCCGTGTCGCCCGGCCGGGCGACGGCGAGATCAATACGCCCGATGTTCGCATCGATGGTCGGGACAAACGACGTTTTCGCGCCGTCTCCACGCAACGCATTGCCTTCATTCACCACGGTGGCGCGAAGCACGGCCGGGTTGTAAGTGATGGTCAACGACACTGATGACAGCCCCGCGGCGTTGCTGATCGTCACCGGCACGTTGTACGGCTGCCCACCCATCTGCAGTGGGGTGCTCGGAACCGTCACGCCTAACCGTCCCGGGCCGGTCGCCGGCGGCGGTACTGGCGCTGCGGTGGGGTCACCCGCCGTGACGGGCACGATGCCGACGGCTCGCCCAGTACCGGTTGGTGGCGGCATAGAAGCGGCGGGCGGAATGGCGGGCGGAGGTGTGACTGCTCCACCGGCTGGCGGCGTCTGGGTCTGGGTTGGCGGTCCGCCGCCGCCGACCGGCTGCGGCGTAATGAGCGGCGGCGTCATCGTGGCGCCGAAGTTGCCGCCGGTGCCCACATACATCGGCGCCAGATCAGCAGGCGTGAGTTCCTGAGACCTTAGAATCCGCGGCGTGATGATCATCACGATGTCGGAAGACCCCACGCGTGAGTTGGTGCCGCCAAACAACGACCGCAAGAATGGAATGCGATTGAGCCCGGGGAAGCCCTGCGTCGTCTGGCGGTCTTCCTCCTTGATTAACCCGGCCAGCAGGTTGGATTCGCCGTCGCGCATGCGAAGCTTTGTCTGGGCTTTTCGCGTACCGAACGAGGGCAACGACTGGCCGTTCACGTTGACGTTGGCGCTCTGGCTGCTGCTTTCGACGCCGACCTCGAGAATAATCTCGCCATCGAAGCTCACCCGCGGGTTGATGGTGAGCACGATACCGACCGTGCGGTACGCAAACGACGTGGTCGGGGTTGTCGCCAGCCCGCCGGCGATTTGCGCCTGGAACGTGGTCTGCGGTACCGGAATGTCTTCGCCGAGATTCAGACTCTGGGGGGCGCCTTCCTGACCACGCAGCTGCGTCTTTGCCAGGACTCGAGTGTGCTCGTCGCTTTCGAGCAGCTTGATGAGCGCCGACGGCACTGTGGTGTAGAAGTCGGCCGTGCTGACGCCCTGGCTGACGGTATTCAGGTTAAATGGCGCCGAGTCGCCGGTGATGGCGGAGGGCCGCGCCTCAGGCGACAGCGCGAACCCAAGAGCGTATTGGCTCAGGTTCAGCCCCATTTCCTTGACGCGCTGCCGGTTGACCTCGAGGATCTCGACGTCAATCATGACCTCTGCCTTCGGTTTATCGTTGGCCTTGATGATTTGATCGAACAGCTTGAGCACAGGCAGTGTGCCTTTCACCGTCAAGGCGTTGGTGCCCTTGTTGGCCTGAATCTGCGGCCGCACACCCGGCACCGTCTGCACCAGCGTCGTCAGCAACGGCGACATTTCCGCAGCCTCCACGTGAGAGAGGTAGAACACCTGCACAAACACGTCGTCGTGCTGCGTGCGGCCCGCCTGGTCGCTCCCGTAGACCATGATGCCGCGCGGATTGATCACCTTGAAGGTCAACAGGTTCGCATTGAGCACCTGGCCCAAGGCGGTCTCGAGCGTCTCACCCTGCAGGTCGATGGAGTACGGCCGGAGCAACTGCGGCCCTATCTGCTCGACAAACGTCACGTTGATGCCGGCCATGGCGCCAATCGAGGTGAGAATCTCGCGCACACTGATGTTGATGAACCGGAACGTGATCGGCACCGTCGGATCGATAAGTGTCGGGATGCCCGGCGTCCGCGCCTGCGCCTGCTCCCGGAGGGCGTCCATGCGTGAGGGCGGCTGCATCGCCATGATTTCCTCGCGCAGCCGGCGCTCGATCGACGCGGCCTTCGCGGCGGCGAAGACGTTGGCGGGATCGAGATCGGCCGCGAGGCGGAACTCGGCCGCCGCCGCCGACCATTGCTCCTGCGTTTCCAGATCTTTCGCCCGCGCCATGTGTTCCGCCGAGGCTGCGAGCGTGGCCCGCTGCAACGCGATGCGAATATCCACCCGGTTCGGGCTGCCGGCGAGCGCCGCGCGATAATGCGCCACTGCGGCGTCCCACTCCCCTTTGCGTGCGGCCTGCTGGCCACTCCGGAACGAGCGCCCGGTCGCGCACCCGGCCAGAAGGACCAGGGTCACACCAATCGCCACCGTTCGCTGCATGCTCGCTTTGCTCACCAAAGGCTCCTTATCCGCCCGACTGTCGAATCGTCTGCTGGCCTTGACCATCGAGATAGGCCATCACGATGGATTCAAGGCCCACTTTCAGGAGACGGTACCGCCCGTCTACCACATCACCCTCGCGCGCCAGGACCACCGACCCGCCCACCGACAGCGCAACGACCTTCCCCGACTTACCCGGCTCTTCAGCAAATCCCAGGAACTTCACCGGGATCTGCGGGCGAGGCGGCGGGCCCACCGGCTTCGGTGGCGGCTCAGGCACATACACCGGCGCCGGACGCGGCGGTGATGGCGGCGGTGCGGGCGGTCGTGGTGGCACCCCAAAACCAAATGGATCGCGCGCCCCCATGGCGGCCTCTGGTACCGGCTCCAGTGCAGCCAGCTTCAGTGCCTCTGGCAGAGCCCGTGCCGGCCCGGGAGCCGGCGGGGCCGCCGCTGGGGTATTGGACGCCGGGCCCGTGACTTCAGTTGTGGGCGACACCAGCTGTGAATACACCAGCACCGCGGCGACGACGAGCAGGCTCGCGAGCATGCCGACTTGCCGAACCTGCTGCGTCCGATTCCCTGTCACGAGTTTCATCGCGGCGCGGCCCCTGAGTGGTTGGAGTAGTAGGTCGCCACAGACAACACCACCTCAAGCGACCCGCCGAGGCCCTCGCTCGTGGACTGACCGAGCTTCACGCTTTCCACGACAAAGAAACCCTCGGCCGTTTCGAGCGCATACAGGAACTCCCGGATATTCGCGTACTCACCGGTCAGCGAGATATCCACGCGAAACCGCATCAGCGCGCTGCCTTCCACGGCTTCCGGTTCATAACTGCTGCTCCGGAACGCAAGACCCGCGTCTTTGGCGAGCGTGAACATCTGCAGGTACAGCAAATCCCTCGCGACAGCCAGGTTTGAAGGAAGCACATCCGTGTAGAACGTTTTGAGCTCTTCGTCGGCGCGCAGCTTGCTCGTGCGCGTGTCAGTCGCTGAACGCTCGGCCCGCCGGGCCTCACCAAGCGCCATCTGTGCGGCCGTCGCGCGCTCTTCGTCGCCGGTCACACTGGCCTGCAGCGGGAAGACGACCAGCACGAGCACAGCCACGTTGACGGCCACTGCGGCGAGCAGCGGAACCACCACACCTCGCCGTTCAGCCAGGATTCGGCGCCAGAGAGTCATCGGCCGCCTCCGGCAGACGCGTCTTTCGCCACCGGCAGATAGCCGACGATGACCGTCACTCGCTCGAGTCCGTCATCGGTGCGATCGGCGACGGTGGGACGCGCGTCATAAAACGCCCCGGTGTTCTCCAGCGCGGTCATGAAGGTCGCCACATCCTCCACGCGGCGGCCCATCACCAGCATCGTGACGGTGATGTTGCCTTTCTCAATCTCCGGCGACACCGCAGTGAGCCGCACGCCCATGGGAATGGTGTCTTCGATGTAGCTGAAAAACGTCGTCCAGCTGAATGTGCGGGCGTCAATGAGGCCGTTCGCCTCGCGGGCCGACCCCGCCAGGGCGTTCAGCGTTGACGCGTCCACGCTGCTCTGCACCGACACCGCATTCTGCCGGAGGCGGGCCGCCGCATCCGCGTCGGCACTCGTCTGCGCACGCAATGCGGAGCGTCGCGACGACAACTGCATCAACCGTGTGGCGTTCGTCAGTGTCAGGACCACCGCCACCACCGCGAGCAACCCAAGCAGCAGTGCGACGACGCGTTCGTTGTAGAAGGGCCGGGTGGCCAGATTGCCGCGCAACATCATCAGGCCCCCACCCCTTCGCGCAACAGCGCACCAAGCGGCGCGGCGATGGCGTCGAGCACGGCCGCGCTGACGCCGATGCGATCGGCAAACGACGCGGCGCCCCGCACATCGACCGGCTGCGCTTCCACTCCGAGTCGCTGGCTGATCTCGTGCCGGATCGCTTCGCCCCCCTGGCCCGCCCAGGAGGACCCGCACAGCCATACGCGCGCGAACTTTCCGCCACTAAGGCGATCCTCGTGATACATCGCGGTCTGGTGCACCAGCGCGCCGATCGGTTCCTCATCGATCGCGTGGCGGTGCCGGTAAAAGACCAACGCGCCATCGCGCACAATCGCGAGCACGGTGGATTCCGTGGCCACGCACACCAGCAGCCAGTCGCCTGCCGGAGCCGTGTCGGCAGCCAGCGCGGCGTTCAAGACACTGACGCTGGCCAAATCCACCACACCGGGATGGACGCCGAGCGCCAGCACCGCCTGTTCGTACTCGACGATGGCCTCGCGTCGCGCGGCGATCGCCGCAACCGTGGTCGCCCCGGCTTCCTGGTGAGCAATGACGTGGGTCACCTGTGCGCCATCGAGCGGAAACGGTGTGGCCTTCCGGATCTGCCACCGGATCAACTGATCGACATCGGCCGCTTTTGGGGGAAGTTCCTCGAACGTCAGCAGCGACAGGCGTGCCGCGGAGTCAGGCACGACAAGAGCGGCCCGCCGCGGCGGCCGGATGCCGGCGGATTCACACGCCTGACGCAGGGCCGCCGTCACCGCAGCCGGGTCGTGGATGTTTGTTCCGGTCAGCGACGGAGTCACCGCTCCGGCCGGGAGCGCCGCTGACGCACAGGCCGAGACGATCAACCCCACGGCGCATTCTCGAAGGAACCGCATGCCCTCGTCGCGCGCCGCGCGCTTGATCTCTGAGGTCGGCCGCCGCTCGAGAATCATGTCACGGATGCGATCGGTCAAATCCATGAGCTCGCAGATGGCCGTGCGGCCCTTGAACCCGGTGCCGCCGCACTCGATGCAGCCGGCGCCCTCGAAGAACTGATGGGTATCCGCCAGCGTGGGGTCAAGCGCCGACTCGATGAGCATCTCGCGCGAGATCACCGCCGGCCGCTTGCAGTGCTCGCAGATGCGGCGCACGAGGCGCTGGGCGAGCACGCAGTTTAACGCCGACACGAACTGGTAGGGTTCGACACCCATGTTCAGGAATCGGCCCAGCACGTCGATGACGTTGTTCGCGTGGACCGTGGTGAAGACGAGGTGTCCGGTGAGCGCGGATTGAATGGCTATTTGCGCGGTTTCCGGGTCGCGGATCTCACCCACCATGATCTTGTCGGGATCGTGCCGGAGGACCGACCGCAGTCCGCGCGCGAATGTCAGCCCCTTCTTCTCATTGATCGGAATCTGTGTGATTCCGCGGAGTTGGTATTCCACAGGGTCTTCGATCGTGATGATCTTGTCTTCAATCGTCTTGATCTCGGACAACGCGGCATAGAGCGTGGTGGTCTTGCCGCTGCCGGTCGGGCCGGTGACCAGCACCATGCCATACGGTTCACGGATGTACTTGCGGAATCGGCGCATCTCATCCTCGGGCCATCCCAGAATGTCGAGGCGAAGTTCGGTGAACTGCTCACTCAACGATTCCTTGTCGAGGATTCGAATCACGGCGTCTTCGCCGTGCACACTCGGCATGATCGACACGCGGAAGTCGATCGTCTTGCCGCGCACCCGAAGTTTGAACCGGCCGTCCTGCGGCACGCGTTTCTCGGCGATGTCGAGTTCCGACATGACCTTGATACGTGAAATCAGCGTGCTGTGGTGGCGTTTATCGATCGGCTTCATCGCCTGCTGCAGCACACCGTCGATGCGGTACTTCACATGCACCGCGTCGTCCTGCGTTTCAATGTGAATGTCCGACGCCCGGCGCTGCAGCGCAGTGAAGACCATGGTGTCCACAAGACGGATGACGGGGCTGATATCCGATGTGAGTTTGTCGACGGTCAGGTTCTCGTCGCCACCCGACTCCTCGTCACGGAGGATCTGCATCTGGAAACCTTCGGTGGCTTCCTCGAGGACCCGTGTGGAACTCTCACTCTTTTTCAGGATGCCGTGAATCGCCGACGGCACCCCTACGGTGACGCGCACCGGCGTACCGAGCTGCAGTCCGATTTCATCAATGGCCTGCAGGTCACTCGGGTCTGAGACCACGATCAGCAGGGTGTTCCCCTCCCGTCGGTATGGGACAAACCCGTATCGCAGCATCAAATCCGCCGGGATGCTGCGAAACAAATCGTTGTTGATCTTGAACCGCGTGAGGTCTACGAACTCGAGTTCATAGCGGTCGGCCAACTGGCGTGACGTTGCCGCTTCGGCGGCGTGGTCAATCGGCAGGCGGTCGCCGTCGAGGCCCAGATCGTCAGCGGCGTGTGGAGGAGGCGTCTCTGTGGACATAGCGGGCGATCAGGACAGACTCGAGAGTTGAAACAGCGGCATGTACAGCGACAGCAACAGCGCGGCGATCACAATACCCATGATGACCAGCAGGAGGGGCTGCATCAGGTTGGAGAATCGGGTGAGGCTCGTGTCGTTTTCCTCGTCATAAAAGTCGGCAATGCTGTTGAGCATTTCCGCGAGCGCACCGGTGGACTCCCCCACTTCGACCATCTCGATCGCCACATCGGGGAACGTGCCTCGGCGCGCCAGGGAGTCGTGCAGGCTCAGGCCTTCGCGCACTTCCCTGGCCACCACGTCAAGATCCTGGGCCACGGCCCGATTACCGACCGACTTCGACGCGATGTCGAGCGCATTGACCAGCGGGATGCCCCCCGCCAGCAGCGTAGACACCGTGCGCGCCACCTGCGCGGTTGAAAACTTGCGGCTCAAGGGGCCGAACCACGGCAGCCGCAGCATCGCGCTGTCGAGCCGCCGGCGCTGCCCGGGCTGGCGAAGCCACACCCACCCGGTCACACCCACAAGGACGACTGCAGGAAGCCAGACAAACACGTTGGTGACGATGCCTTCTGAAAAGGCCACGATGAAACGGGTCGAGAACGGCAACTCTGCACTGGCGGAAAACCCGCGGTAAAACGCGCCAAATTCAGGCACGACTTTGAACACAATCAGTCCGACCACGACGGCCGACACCACCAGGAGCACGATCGGGTAAATCAGCGCCGAGACCAGTCGCGACCGCACCGACGAAATGATCTTCATGTGCGCCACATAACGCCGAAGGACGGTTTCGAGGCTGCCGCTCTTCTCCCCCGCCATCAGTGACGCGTGATAGATCCCCGCAAACATCCCGCCCTGGGCCTCGAACGCGTCAGACAACGCGCTCCCCGAGCGGACGCGCTCGTAGACATCCGTCAGCACCGCCTTCAACGTGGGGTTTGGCACACGGCGGCGCAGGATGTCGAGTGACTGCACCAGAGGCAGGCCGGCTCGGAGCAACGTGGCCATCTCCTGGTTGAAGATCAGAAATTCCGAACTCGAGATGTGCTTGCGCGACGGCAACTGCAGCGAGAACTGCCCCACACCGATGCCGCCGACACGCTGCAGCGACAGCAGAAAAAGCCCCTTGCTCTCAAGTTCGTGGCGCAGCGCCAGTTCGCTGTCGGCGACATACGTGCCCTGCGTGACCTGACCGCCGGCGGACGCGACTTTGCAGCGAAATTGCATCGCGTCCTCGTCCGGCCTAACGTCCCGTCAGCGTGAGGATGCGCCGGACGTAATCCTGCGTCTCGCGAAACGGCGGGATGCCGCGGTAACGCGTCACCGCGCCTTCACCGGCGTTGTAGGCGGCCAGGGCCAGCGATTCGCGGCCCTGACCATACCGGTCGAGAAGACCGCGAAGGTGCTGAAGCCCGGCGTTGAGATTTTGCGCCGGGTCAAACGGATCCTCCAGGGCGTACTGCCGCGCGGTCGCCGGCATCAACTGCATCAGCCCCATGGCGCCTTTGGGCGAGACCGCACGGGATTGATAGTTGGATTCGACCTGCACCACCGCGCGAGCCAATTCCGCACGCACGCCGTGATGAGCGGCCAGTCGGTCCACGAGCGCCAGCAACTCACCGCGCGACCCTGGCACCAGTTCGGCGACGGCGACTTCGGTTTCAACCGAGAGAATCGGGACGGCAATCCCGTCGGCTGCCTGGTCAGGCTCGGGCGCCACATACGGCACTTCGTCGGGCACCACTGAGACCACGAAGTCCTTCGGCACCCACATCTCACCGCCGGTGCGCAGGGTGACAACGGCGTTGTCGCCATTGAAGGTGACGGAGGCGACATTCAACACACGCCCACCACGGAAGGTGACGAGATCGGCCGTCGCGGCCGATGGCACCAGCGCCAGCAGCAACCCGACGAGCGCGCGCAGGCGGGTTTGCATCACCACTGGCCTCTGGCGCCCCGGCTAGGAGGCCTCGACAAACAGGCGGTAGATTCGGATGCCCAGCTCACGCGTATCCTTGAACCCTCCCGGCAACTGGGCCGGAATGAAGGACCGGTCGACACCAATCCGCAACTCGGACATGTCGCTCGTGCCCATCTGATCGGCACGCAGGTGAATACGACGCAGGACGGGATTAACGCTATCAGCAGGAAAGGTGGCAACACTTTGGCTGCCTAGATAGACGTTGACGATCTGCGGTTGGTCGAACAGATCGGGCCGACCGTCAAATTCGAGGTACAGCGTCGAGTCTTTTTTCGGGTTCTGGAACGAGGCCACATAGTCGCGATTGGTCCAGAACCACTCGCGCGCCGGATTCTCCGGCGCCCATTCGGCCGGGTGGGCCCCTGACCGCAGCACAATAAAGACGTTTTCTGACTGCGGCAACACGCGCAGTGACGCCACCTTGTACGACCGCGCGTCGGGTTCGGGCCCCTGCAGGGGCGCCCGGGTGTCGGGTGCATCCAGGCGGTACAGCCCGACCCGTATGGTCGCTTCGCCTAAATACGGGACGACCGGCATGAAACTCGTCCGCGTGTACTCAATGGGCTGCCCCGGCCGCCAGGTCGTGGTCCTGGTCGGCGGGTCGTGGTCGTCACTCCAGCGATTGACTCCGTCAGCGTCAAGCAGGTGCATAAAGACCCGGTAATCGCCATCGAATGCCGCCCCTGGCGCCACTTCAAAGCGGTAGGTGAAATCGATCGGACTGCCGAGCGCGGCGGCCGTCTTGTTCAACGTCAACGACACCGAGGCCAGCGGCGGCGCGTCGTCTTTGGCTCCGCAGGCGGAAAACACCATCATCATCAGGGCCGCGACCACAGGCGCGGCCGCTCTCAAGCGCGGCGAGTGAATGACCACGTCGGCATGGTACCGTATTGCCCCTATGCTGTTCAATATGTTAGCCTTGCGGCGAAATCACCCCGTGACCCATCCATGACAGCAGACGCCCTCGGCATGATTGAAACGCGCGGCCTGATCGGTGCGATCGAGGCGGCTGATGCCATGGTGAAGACCGCAAACGTGACCCTGGTCGGCAAGGAGTACATCGGCGCCGGCTACGTCACGGTGTTCGCCCGGGGAGATGTCGGGGCGATCAAAGCGGCCGTGGACGCCGGAGCCGCTGCCGCCCGCCGTGTGGGTGAACTGATTTCCGTCCACGTGATCGCGCGCCCGCACGCCGACGTGGAGCGCGTGTTGCCCGGCGCCGCAGCGCCTGCCAAGGGCTGACACCGTTCGCTGGGGCCAGATGCATGGCACAGCCACCCGCTGATCCCCTCGCCTCCCCGGCTGTCGCTGAGTCGCGGCGGTTGGCGGTCCGCGCCAAGTCGGCCGCCGCACGGCTGGCCGAATGCTCTCAGCCCCAAATCGATGCCATCGTCGCCGCGGTGGCCGCGGCGGCGCGCGCGCGCGTCGAGCCGTTTGCCCAGCTCGCTGTGGAAGAGACCGGCTTCGGGGTCGTGGCCGACAAAATTCAGAAGAATCGTTTCGCCGCCGAACGGGTGTACGACTTCATCAAGCCGATGCGCACGGTCGGCGTCATCCGCCGCGACGAGGTTCGGAAGGTGATTGAGATTGCGGAACCCTTCGGCGTGGTCGCCGCGATCGTGCCGTCCACCAATCCCACCTCGACGGCGATCTACAAGATCCTGATTTCGCTCAAGGCCCGCTGCCCTATCGTCATCAGCCCGCATCCGTCGGCGTCCCGGTGCATCACCCAGGTGGCCGAGACGCTGGCCGAAGCGGCGTACGCGGCTGGCGCGCCGGACGGGTCCGTGAATTGGCTGACGCAGGTGTCGCTCGAGGGGACGCAGGAACTGATGCGGCACCGCGACGTGGCCGTGATCCTGGCAACCGGCGGGATGGGTCTGGTGCGAGCGGCGTACAGCGCCGGAAAACCGGCCTACGGGGTGGGCCCCGGAAACGCTCCCTGCTTCATCGAACGCTCCGCCGACTTAGCCAAGGCCGCCAGCGACATTCTCACTGGCAAGAGTTTCGACCATGGGGTGTTGTGCTCGTCTCCCAATTCCGTGGTGGTGGAGATGGCCGTGGCCGACGAGACCCGGCGCCAGTTCCAGGCGCAGGGGGGCTATTTCCTGTCGCCGGCCGAGGTGGAGACCGTCTCAAGGGCGCTCGTGACGCCACAGCGCCTCCCCAACCCGACGTTCGTCGGCAAGTCAGCGACATACATCGCGAAGGCGATGGGCATTGCCGTGCCCGACGGTACGCGGGCGCTGTTGGCGGAGCTGGGTGGCGTCGGGCGAGATTTCCCGCTCTCCATCGAGAAACTCTGTCCGGTGCTGTCGTACTACGTGGTGGCGGACTGGCAGGAGGGCTGCGAGCGGTGCAAACAGATCCTGCGATATGGCGGCATGGGGCACACCATGTCCATTCACTCGACGAACGACCAGATCATTCTCGAGTTCGGCCTCAAGAAGCCGGCGTTTCGGATCTGCGTGAACACCCCAACCACACACGGCTCGATCGGGCTGACCACGGGGCTTGACCCGGCGATGACCCTCGGCTGTGGCGGCTATGGGGGCAACATCACCTCCGACAACATCACGCCGATGCACCTGCTGAATGTGAAGCGCCTGGCGTATGAACTCCGCCCGGCCTCGACGGGCCGGACCACGCCCGCGACTTCCACAGGTGCGGTGCCTGGACAGGCACCGCTGCCGCGCGTGGCGGTTCCTCCAGCGGAAAGAGGCATCTCAGCCGCCTTGCTGACCTCGCACGTGGAGGCCTTTCTTGGCGGCCGGTCAGGCCCGGGTGACGGTTCCCCTGTCCCGGCGGCGCAGCCAGTGGCCGAGTTTGTGTGTGAGCGCGATGTGCAGCAGGCGATCGAATCGGGCCAGACGATCCTCATCGGGGAGAGAACGATCATCACGCCGCTTGCCCGCGATTTGGGCGAGGCCCATAAGATTCTGGTCACCAGCCGGTGGCCTGCCGGGTCTAATAGGTAGGAACTCCAATATTTACAGGTACTTAGGGTTGACTCTCGCGCGGAGGGGAGTTACCATCGGACCTCATGACTTTGGCCCGGCTTCTCACCCGGCTTGTCGCGGTATTCAGCACCAGTCTGGTGGTGGCTTGCGGGGTTCATACGAGCCCGGCCTTACCCGTCACGCCGTTGCCCGTCACGCCTGCGGCGCAGGTGTCTGTTCCGGTGATCACGCCAGCAGCGGCACCTCTGATTGACCCGACGGCCGCGCTCATTGACTCCTCTGAAAAGCTCTTTACCCGCGGCCAGGCCGAACTGGCTCTGGGCCACCTGACTGCCGCGCGAGGGCTATTTGACCGCTCCGTCGACCTGCTGCTCGACGCTCCGCAGGGTGCGCGCACCGAGCCCCGTCTCCGGGTGCAACTCGACCGGCTGCTGAGCCGCATCAGCGCGCTCGAGATTCTTGCCCTGCGTGAAGGTGATGGATTCACGCAGGCGCGCACAGAAACCGCCGTGATTGACCAGTTGCTTGAGGCCGCGACGCTCGCCCTGCCTGAGCCGACAAGAGAGACCCAGGCAGCGGTGGCGGCCGACCTGGCGTCCACCGAGCACGACTTGCCGATCGACAACAATGACCGAGTGCAGTCGTTCGTCGAGTTGTTCCAGGGCAACCTGCGCGACTTCATGCAGGAGAGCCTGGCGCGCAGTTCGAAGTACCTGCCCATGGTGCAGGAGATTTTTCGCTCCGAGGGCATTCCCCTCGACCTGGCCTACCTCGCCATTGTCGAAAGCGGTTACAAGACCAATGCGCTCTCACGGGCCTCGGCACGGGGCGTGTGGCAATTCATGCCGGCGACTGGCGCCGAATATGGGCTTGCGCAGACCTGGTTTCTCGATGAACGGTCAGACCCCGAGAAGGCCACGCGCGCGGCCGCGCAGTATCTGAAGTCGTTGAACCGGATGTTTGATGGCGACTGGAACCTCGCGATGGCCAGCTACAATGCCGGGCCTGGCCGGCTGCAGCGCGCCGTCAACAAGTCACGCATCAACGACTACTGGAAGCTCACCGAGACGTCGAAGTTCCTGCCGAAAGAAACGCGCAACTACGTGCCGATGATCATGGCCGCCGTCCTCATCGCCAAGAACCCGCAGGCCTATGGGTTCGACGTGGTCCCCGTGGATCCGCTCGCGTTCGACCGTGTCACGGTGCCCGACGCGCTCGACCTTCGGACCGTGGCGGAGTGGACGGGAACAACCATCGAAGACATCCGCGCGCTCAATCCGGAACTGCGGCGCACAACCACCCCCATTGGCTCACATGATCTGAAGATTCCGCTTGGGACCGCCCCGATCGTGGAGGCGAAGCTGGCATCGGCCGACCCGTCGCTCTTTGCCCAGTTTTCCTACTACAACGCGAAGGCGGGCGACAACCTGGCGGCGATCGCGCGGCGGTTCAAGATCACCCGCACGGACCTTGCGGCCGCCAACCGGCTGCGCGCTACGTCGAAACTCAGGACGGGCCAGAAGTTGCTGATTCCCCTGGTCGTCACCTCGGCGTTGGCGTCACGCCCGGCGACGGCCGCTCCGGAGGTCGCCTCGAGAGTGACCTACCGCGTCAAGCCTGGCGACACGTTGTTCGGCATTGCGCGCCAGTTTGATACGACGGTGGGCGACATCCGAAAATGGAATTCACTCACGAGCTCCAAACTCGCCGTCGGCGACCGCCTGACGATTCATCGGTGACGTAACACGCGCCTGTCGGGGTCCGGGGGGCCTGGGGGCACCACTGATTCTTTTGTCGCCTTCAGCCCTTCACGCCTCGTGTCATTGCAGAATCTCCCTGTCTTTCCCTCGTCCGACATGGCGAAAACTGCGATCGCGCTGACCTCCCGCTCACATCTTCCACGGCAGAGACGCTCGAACAGGGCTGGCCCGGAAGTTGCCTTTCGAGTGACGCATGCTGGCTCGACTCCATGCGGCGGCGGTCTTCGGAGTGGAGGCACTCCCCGTTTCGGTTGAGGTAGACGTCTCTGGCGGCGGCCTGCCGGGCATCACCATGGTCGGCCTGCCGGACACGACGGTGCGGGAAAGCCGCGACCGGGTGCGCTCGGCGATTCGCAACTCGGGCTTCCCGTTTCCTGTCGGGCGCGTCACGGTCAGCCTCGCACCCGCCGACGTTCGCAAGATCGGCGCCGCGTTTGATTTGCCGATCGCTCTCGGCATCCTTGCGGCGTCCGGCATCCTGCCACAACGCGATGGCCGGGAGATGACCGTCGTGGGCGGGTTGTCACTTGACGGCGGGATTCCGCCCATGCAGGGCGTGCTGCCCATCGCGGTCGCCGCGCGCAAGACCGCCAGGCCCGCCTTGATGTTCCCTGCCGCAAACCTCGCGGAAGCCGGCATCGTGGCTGACCTGCCGCTGTTTCCCGTGGCGTCGCTGACCGACGCCGTGCGGGTCCTCTCGGCGTCCTCGCCTGAGTCCACGACGCCCCCGACCCGGAGTGCGCACGTGGCGCCGGCGGGTGGTGAAGACCTCGTGGATGTGTGTGGCCAGTTACGTGGTCGCCGGGCATTGGAAATCGCCGCAGCGGGCTCGCATCACTTGCTCTTCTCGGGCTCGCCTGGCGCCGGCAAGACGATGCTCGCGCGACGGCTGCCTGGGTTGCTCCCGCCGCTCGAGTTCGACGAGGCACTGCTTGTCACCTCGATTCATTCCATCGCAGGGCTCCTCCCGCCAGGGGCGGGCCTGGTCTTCACGCGGCCCTTCCGCGCGCCTCACCACACCTGTTCGGACATGGCGCTCGTTGGCGGAGGCGCCTCACCGCGGCCGGGCGAAGTCAGCCTCGCGCACGCAGGCGTCCTGTTCCTTGATGAGTTGCCCGAGTTCAGCCGACGCGTCCTCGACACACTGCGCCAACCGCTCGAGGCCGGGGTGGTGCATGTGGCACGCGTGGCCCGAAGCGTGACCTTCCCCGCCAGGGTAATGCTCGTCGGGGCGATGAACCCGTGCCCGTGCGGATTCCACGGCGACGCCCGTCGTCCGTGCCACTGCCCCGCAACGTTGGTTGAACGGTATCAACGGCGCTTGTCAGGGCCGCTGCGCGATCGCTTCGATCTGGGTGTGGAAGTGCAAGCCGTGCCGTGGGGCGACATCAGCGGCGACACGGTACGCGAGACAAGTGCCGTCGTGCGTGCGCGGGTCGATGCCGCACGACGCCGGCAACTCGACAGGCAGGGCCGACTCAACTCGGAACTCGACGGCAGGGCGCTTCGCACGCATGCACCGCTCGATCGCCCGAGTCACGCACTCATGGCCACCGCGGTCACGCGGCTGTGGCTCAGCGTCCGCGGCGTCACACGGGTGCTGCGCGTGGCCCGCACCATCGCCGACCTGGCGGGCGACGGCCACCTGCGCGCCGATCACGTCGCCGAGGCCCTGCAGTTTCGCGTCCCCGAGCGCAGCACGTCCCGCTATTCACACGAGGCCTGAAGGATGATGAAGCACGTCCCCCAGCAAGCCCCTTCAGGCCTTCATGCCTCGTGTGAACAACTACGCCGGCTTCGTGTGCTTCGTATAGATCGTCGTCTGGCCTGTGGCATTGAAGGTCAGCACGGTGAAGGGCTGAAACGGCTTCACGTCCATGCCGGGCGCGCTGGCCGGCATGCCGGGAATGGTGAGACCGACGATGCCCTTGGGCTTTTCCTTCAGCAGCCGCGCGACGTCTGACGCCGGCACATGCCCCTCGATCACATAGCCGCCGATGAGGGTGGTGTGGCAACTCTGGAGGCTGGCAGGGATCTGGTGCTTGATCTTGATCGGCCCCATGTCGGCTTTGATGACCGTTACCCGGTAGCCGTTGGCGGTGGCGTGATTCACCCACTCCTGGCAGCACCCGCAGCTGGGGTCCTTGTAGACGATCATCGTGGGCGCCGGCTGGCCGGAGGCCCTCCGGGGCAGCCCCAAGAGGCCTGTGGCGGTGCCGACAAGGGCGAGCAGAACGTGGCGACGGTCGATGTGGGTTCCCATGACTGACTAATTCTGCATCATTTTTCACAGGATTGGGCTGGTTCCTGGCGCTTTCCTGCGGTAGGCCTCTGCCGCTAACCCCTTGCCTGATTTGGCCTTTCGGCCAACGTGTGCTAGATTATACAACTGGGCATGCGTTCACCAAAATACACCGTCCTCATCGCCAACCGGCAGACCGGCGCCGTCCGCCGGATGACTGTTGCGCGTCGCCCCGTGGCGTTGGCGGTGATGGGCGTGTTGGCAGTCCCGGTGCTCATGGGCCTTGGCGCACGTTGGTCTGGCCAGGCGGAACTGAGTCGGCTCGCGCATCAGACCGAAGCGATGCGCATCGAGAACGACAGCTACCGCGCGGCAACTGGAGAACTGGCCGCGCAGATCTCAACACTGCAGACCGCGATCACCGAACTCGGCGAAGACGCGCGGCTCGACCCGGCAGCCAAGCGTGCCATCGACAATCTCCCGGCACTCGTCAAGAACCGCGCGATGGGCATGGGTGGCGGCGGTGCTGTTGCGACGCCGCCGCCGGTGGCGGCAACGCTCGGCTCACCCAACGATACTTTCGGCATTCTCCAGAATCTGCTGGGCTCGCTCGAGGCGCGACTGGAAACCGTGCGCACCGGCGTTGAAAAGCAGCAGGCGCTGGCTGCGGCCACCCCGTCAATCTGGCCCGTGGTGGGTTACCTGTCATCGATGTTCGGCAACCGCGCCGACCCATTCACGGGTGGGCCCGACTTCCATCCGGGGCTTGATATCGCCGCGCAGAGCGGCACGCCGATTCGCTCAACGGCGGACGGCACGGTCGAGTCGTCGGGATACGCCGGCAACTACGGCAACGCCGTGGTGGTGCGCCATGGTTTTGGCATCTCCACCCGTTACGGCCACATGTCCAGGATTACCGCGCGCACCAACCAGCAGGTCAAGCGTGGAGACGTGATCGGCTACGTGGGCTCCACCGGCCGCGCCACCAGCGCACACCTGCACTACGAGATTCTGCTCAACGGGCAGACGATCAATCCGTTGCGTCTGCTCGCCCGCCCATAGCGAACGGCCGCGGCCGTATTTTCCGTGTAGAATTGTTG
>CAZAZR010000043.1:19121-21046 GCA_964489685.1 uncultured Solibacteraceae bacterium
CAGCATGATCAACACGCTCCTCGGCAAAATCATCGGGACCCAGAACGAGCGCGAACTCAAGCGCTTGCGGCCGCTTGTCGCCACGATCAACACCCTCGAACCGCCACTCCAATCGCTGTCGGACTCGGATCTCCGGGCAAAGACGGAAACCTTCAAGGCCCGACTCGCCCAGGGCGAGTCGCTCGACACCCTCCTGCCCGAGGCCTTCGCCGTGGTGCGAGAGGGCGGCCGTCGCGTGCTCAACATGCGGCACTTCGACGTCCAGCTCATCGGCGGCATGGTGCTGCACGGAGGCCGCATCGCGGAAATGAAGACCGGTGAGGGCAAGACACTGGTCGCCACACTCCCCGCCTATCTCAACGCACTCGCCGGCAAGGGCGTTCACGTGGTCACGGTCAACGACTACCTGGCACGACGCGACTCCGAGTGGATGGGGCGCCTCTACCGCTTTCTTGGCCTCTCGGTCGGAGTGATCCAGCACGACCTGAACGACGCCGATCGACAGGCGGCGTACCGGTGCGACATCACGTACGGCACGAACAACGAGTACGGCTTCGACTATCTGCGCGACAACATGAAATACGACCTCGGGCACTATGTGCAACGGGGCCATTTCTTCGCGATCGTCGACGAAGTTGACAGCATTCTCATCGACGAAGCGCGGACGCCGCTCATCATCTCCGGCCCCGCCGAGCAGTCCACCGACCTGTACTACGAGGTGGACAAGATCATCCCGAAGCTCAAGGCGGGCGCAGTCACACAAGGCAACGTCAAAGCCGAAGATCGCGAAGCCCTGGAAACCACGGGCGACTTCCTGGTGGACGAAAAACACAAGACCGTCCAGTTGACCGAGAGCGGCATGGCGAAGGCCGAGGAGATGCTTGGCCACCGCATTGTCGCCGGCTCAAGCGGGATGTACGACCCGGCCAACATGCCACTGCTCCACCACATCCACCAGGCCCTGCGCGCGCACGCGCTCTTCAAGGTGGACGTGGACTACATGATCAAGGACGGCCAGATCCTGATCGTGGACGAATTCACGGGCCGTCTCATGCCGGGTCGCCGGTGGAGCGATGGCCTGCATCAGGCGGTTGAAGCGAAAGAGAAGGTCAAGATCGAGCGTGAGAACCAGACGCTCGCCACCATCACCTTTCAGAACTACTTCCGTAAGTACGACAAGCTCTCCGGCATGACCGGCACGGCCGAAACCGAAGCCGAGGAATTCAACAAAATCTACAAGCTCGACGTCATCGTGGCGCCCACCAACCGGGTGCTGCAGCGCATCGAGGAGCCCGACACCGTCTATCGCACCGATGGCGAAAAAGCCGAAGCCATCGTCAACGACATTGCCGAGAAGCAGAAGGAGGGACGGCCGACACTGGTCGGCACCGTCTCAATCGAGAAGTCCGAAAAATTCTCGAACATGCTCAAGCGTCGCGGCGTGAAGCACGTGGTGCTCAACGCCAAATACCACGCGCAGGAAGCGGAAATCGTGGCGCAGGCCGGGCGTCAGGGTACGGTGACCATCGCCACCAACATGGCGGGCCGCGGCACAGACATCCTGCTCGGTGGCAATCCCGAGTTCAAAGCCCGGCAACAGACGCTTGCAGAGCAAGTGGCTGAGCGCCTTCCCAAGGGGCAGGAAAAGTATGTGGACGATGAGGAGTTCGTCTACTTCTTCCACATCGACAACTTCTACCGGGTGCCCCGGCCCGATTACGAACGTATCTACGCCGTCCTCAAAGCCGACGCCGACGCAGACCACGAGGCGGTGGTCAAGGCGGGCGGGCTGCACATCATCGGCACCGAACGCCACGAAGCGCGCCGCATCGACAACCAGCTGCGCGGTCGCGCCGGCCGGCAGGGCGATCCGGGGTCGTCACGCTTCTACCTGTCGCTCGAAGACGATCTCATGCGCATCTTCA
>CAZAZR010000043.1:21056-26465 GCA_964489685.1 uncultured Solibacteraceae bacterium
GGGCCGCATCTCCGGGTTAATGGAGCGCCTGGGCATGGAAGAAGGCGTGCCCATCGAGGCGCGCATGGTGACCAAAGCCATCGAGCGCGCGCAAAAACAGGTGGAAGGCCAGAACTTCTCCACCCGCAAACACCTGCTTGAGTATGACGACGTCATGAACAAGCAGCGCGAGAGTGTGTACTCGCTGCGGCGGCAATTGCTCGATGGGCGGGTGCGCATCTCCGAAGAGGAGGAAGTGGACACCCGCGGCTACCTGATGAGTCTGGCCGAAGACGTCCTGGCGAACCTGGTCGATACCCACGCGCCCAAGAACGCGGACCCGGACAGCTGGGATCTTGTGGCGTTGCGTCTGGCCGCCGCCGACATGTTCGGCCTGGACGGTTCCGCGCTCGCCGCTGTGGAGTTCGACACGATGACGTCTGACGGCATCATCGACGCCATTCTGGCACTGGCCGTCTCGCAGTACGCCGACAAGGAAAAGGTTCTTGAGGCCGACCCGTCCATCCTGCGGCGCGTGGAGCGCGACATCATGCTCCAGATCGTCGATGCCCAGTGGAAGGACCACCTCTACAGCCTCGACCATCTCAAAGAAGGCATCGGACTGCGCGGCTACGGGCAGCGAGACCCGCTGGTCGAATACAAGAAAGAGAGCTTCACGCTCTTTCAGTCGATGAAGGATCGGATCGACGAAGAAATCGTGCGATACCTGTGGCGCCTCCGGCCGGTGCTCTCCGAGAGCGGCGAGGCGGCGCCCCCGATCGTGGCCCCCCCGCCGCGCAAAGCCCCACCGATGACCTTCAGCAGCGGTAGTTCGACGACGGCGGCGAAGTTGCCACGCGGTGCCTCATCGGGCGCGCCGATCCCTGCGCGCACCGGCGGCGATGACGCCGACATCAAGACCGTCCGTCGCGACGAACCGAAGATTGGCCGCAACGACCCCTGTCATTGCGGCAGCGGGAAGAAATACAAGAAGTGCCATGGCGCATAAAGGTGCTGGCACGCTGCGCGTGCTGCTCGAGTGCTCTGGTGCTGAAAGAGATGAACGAATGATGGAGAGTCGATGAGCGAGAAGCTGGGGGCGGCGGCGCAGGTCATGGCGGGACTCACCGAGGCCTTGACGTTTGATGACATCCTGCTGGTGCCGCGGCACTCGCAGGTTTTGCCAAGCAAGGTGGATGTCGCGTCGCGATTGACCCGGCGCATCAAGCTCAACGTTCCGATCCTCTCAGCGGCCATGGACACGGTCACCGAAAGCCGCCTTGCGATCGCGATGGCCCAGCACGGCGGCATCGGCATCATTCACAAGAACCTGAGTCCTGAGGAACAGGCGTCGGAAGTCGATCGCGTCAAGCGCTCGGAAAGCGGCATGATCGTCAATCCGATCACGCTCTCCCCGAACCACCAGATCTTCGAAGCACTCGAACTGATGAAGCGATACCGCATCAGCGGTGTACCGATTACCGACGACGGAAGTCAAGAAGGGCGACTGGTTGGCATTCTGACCAACCGCGACCTGCGTTTCGCCACGAGTATGGACCGTCCCATCTCGGCGATTATGACCACCGAGAACCTCATCACGGTTCCAGTGGGCACGCCGCTTGATACCGCGCGCGAGATGTTCCACCACCACAAGGTGGAAAAGCTTCTCGTCGTGGACGCCGACTATCGGCTCAAGGGCCTCATCACGGTCAAAGACATCCAGAAGCTCATCAAGTATCCCAATGCCTGCAAGGACGCCCTCGGGCGCCTGCGCGTGGGAGCCGCCATCGGCGTTGGCAAGGACACTCCGGAGCGTGCTGCAGCCCTGGTCGCCGCCCATGTAGACGTGCTCGTCATCGACACCGCGCATGGCCACTCGCAGGGTGTGCTCGACATGGTTGAGAAGCTGCGAGGCGAGTACCCGGACGTGGACCTCGTGGCGGGCAATGTCGCGACTGCTGGGGCGACCAGCGCCCTGATCGACCGTGGCGTGGACGCGGTGAAAGTTGGCATCGGGGCTGGATCAATCTGCACCACACGCGTCGTAGCCGGCATCGGTGTGCCGATGATCAGCGCCGTCGCCGCCTGCGCACGCGCTGCGGCCGCACGCGATATCCCCATCATCGCAGACGGCGGCATCCGTTACTCTGGCGACCTCACCAAGGCCTTCGCCGTGGGCGCAAGCGCCGTCATGATCGGCAGCCTGTTTGCAGGCACCGACGAAAGCCCGGGCGAAGTGATCCTCTATCAGGGGCGCAGCTTCAAGGAATACCGCGGGATGGGTTCGCTTGGCGCCATGCGGCGCGGCAGCCGCGACCGTTATTTCCAGGACGAGTTCGATTTGGACGGCGCCGAAGGCGTCGAGAAGCTGGTGCCCGAAGGTATCGAAGGCCGCGTGGCCCACAAGGGCAGCGTCTCGGCGATGATTCACCAGCTCATCGGCGGTCTGCGCGCCGGCATGGGCTACACCGGCTGCCCCGACATTCAGACGCTGCAGCGCGAAGCGGAGTTGATCCGTGTGACCGCCGCCGGCATGCGTGAGGGCCACGTGCACGACGTGATCATCACGAAAGAAGCGCCGAACTACCGAGTGGAGTAGGTGCGAGCGGCGTCCCCCTGCTTCAGCCCTTGATCACGTAGAGCTGACTGGCCGCTCTGGCGTAGGCCTTGGAGTCGACGTCATTGGTCTTTCCACGCCCACCACTGCAGTTTCTCCGGCACCGGTCGTCTGGCCGTGGCGAAGTACACGGCGCATCTGAAGACGTACAGCAGGCACCGATCCTGGACCAGGCCGCGCAGGGCGTTGCTGCGGGCGTACAGGCGCTCCGGATCGCGGCCTCGAAGATTCCCAACCCGCGCGATCCCAAGGTCGCGCAGATCCTGCGCGATGCTGGGACCGACACCAGGGATGCGCTGCAGGTCGTCGTCGGCGTGCCGGTCGATGTGTCGCTTGGCCATGACGCGAATCTTAATGCAGGGGATAATCGGCCGATGGCGCGAAGACTCCCATGGTCAGTCGTGAAGGTCTGCCTCTGCGGGCTTGTCGTTGCGTCACTTCAGGCCGCGCAGGCGCCTGGTACGGGGCCGGTTGTGCCGCCAACAGTGCCCGCCACCTCGCCCGAGGCGCGCCTGCGCGCATTTGCACAGCACCAGGGCATGGAACGCGCGTCGCCGTTCGCCACACTCGCGTGGCGAGCCGTGGGACCACGCATGCAGGGCGGACGGATAGAGGCGATTGCGGTCGATCCCTCGCGACCGTCGACGATCTACGCGGGAGCGGGTGCCGGCAACCTGTGGAAGTCGGTGAATAACGGCACGACCTGGACGCCCATCTTCGAAAAGGAATCCGCCTTCAGCATCGGTGACATCGCCGTGTCGGCGTCACACTCGAACGTGGTGTGGGTCGGCACCGGCGAAGTGCTCATGGCGCGCAGTTCGTATGCCGGCACCGGCGTGTTCAAATCCACCGATGCAGGCGCGACGTGGACGAACATGGGCCTCACCGACTCGCACCACATTGCCCAGGTGGTGATTCACCCGACCGATCCGAATCGTGTCTGGGTTGCGGCGATCGGTCACCTCTATTCCGACAACCAGGAGCGCGGCATCTATCGGACGATCGACGGGGGCGCGACGTGGCAACGGACGTTGTTTGTCAACGACCGGACCGGAGCCATCGATGTCGTCATCGATCCGTCCGACCCGAACGTGTTGTACGCAGCGATGTGGGAGCGGTCGAGAAAAGCCTGGGGACATACGACCAACGGCCCAGGCAGCGGACTGTTCAAGAGCGAGGACGCCGGTGCCACCTGGCGGCGCGCCACCTCAGGCCTGCCAACAGGTCCCGACGTCGGTCGCATCGGACTCGCCATCGCCCCATCGAACCCGCGTGTGGTGTACGCGCTCGTGGACAACTACGCTGTTGCGCCGGCAGCGCCCGCCCGCATCGGTGGCGAGATCTACCGGTCGGATGACCGCGGCGCCACCTGGCGGAAAGTCAACCAGGAACCCGTGGCGGCCGGCTACGACTTCTGTCTCATTCAGGTCGCGCCTGACAACGAGAATGTTCTTTACCTGCCGAACAACCGGTTCATGACGTCCGAGGATGGCGGCCGTACGTTCCGGCAGATCGAAGGCACGCTCGTGCACCTGCTGCCGCACGGATCGCGCGTGCTGCACCTGGATCACCATGAACTGTGGATCAATCCGGACCAGGGCGATCACATGCTGCTGGGCAATGACGGCGGACTCCACCTCACGTACGACCGCGGACGCTCCTGGCTGCACATCAATAATCTGCCGATCGGCGAGTTCTATGCCGTGACGGTCGATATGGACTCGCCGTACAACATCTATGGCGGCACGCAGGACAACGCCGCGCTGTTCGGGTCGTCTGCGCAAACCCTGGCCGACGATCGTGGCGACGAGTGGACGCACGTGTATCTCGATCGATGGGGCGGCGGCGATTCGTATTTCACCTACCGAGACCCGCTCGACACGGACCTGATCTACTACGAACACCAGCAGGGCGACCTGCGGCGCAAGCGCATGTCCACCGGTGAGACGGCCAGCATCCGGCCGCCTGACATACCAGGTGAGCCACCGCTCCGGTCCAACTGGATGACGCCGTTCTTCCCCTCTCGGGACGCGACCCGCACGCCACGCGCGATGTACTACGGAGCCAACCGGCTGTTCAGATCACTCGACCGTGGCGACCGCTGGACGCCCATCAGTCCCGATCTCACCAGCAACCCTGCGCGGCAAGGCAACGTGCCGTGGGGCACTCTGACGACGGTCTCCGAGTCCCCGCTCCAGCCAGGTCTACTCTATGCCGGCGCCGACGACGGGTATCTGCATGTCACGAAGGATGACGGCAAGACGTGGACCCGAATTGACAAGGGCCTGCCGGACCGCTGGATGACACGCGTGGTGGCGTCCCGCCATGACGCGGCGACCGTGTACGTCTCGCTGTCGGGCTATCGCTACGATGAGTTTGACGCCTACGTCTATGTGTCGCGCGACTTCGGCGCGACCTGGACGCCCATGAGCGCGAATCTGCCCCAGGAACCGGTGAACGTCATCGCCGAAGACCCCTCTCAGGCGGGCGTGTTGTACGTCGGGACCGACACCGGTGTGTTCGCGTCCATCGACGGGGGGAGGGTCTGGCACGCGCTCTGCGCGAACCTGCCCACGATTCCCGTCTACGACCTTGTCGTGCATCCCCGGGAGGGCGAATTGGTCATCGCGACGCATGGGCGCAGCATCTTCGTGGCCGACATCCGGAGCGTCCGGCAGGCGGCTGCGGGCGTCAGGTGACCCTGGCGGCGCGCGACGACCTGCTGGACTTTCAGGGATGAGTTGGCTGTGAAGATTGATAAGGTTTGGCAACAGAGTGGAGGGCCAGATGGACGAGAACACGAAAGACAACAC
>CAZAZR010000044.1:0-26443 GCA_964489685.1 uncultured Solibacteraceae bacterium
ACCATGCGGCGCAATCATGGCCGCCCTCCGAGGACACCATACGGCGCAATCATGGTCGCCCTCCGAGGACACCATACGGCGCAATCATGGCCCCGCCCTACGAGGACACCAGCGTAGGTACGTAGCGCGGCCTGGGCCTCAAGGCCGCGATCAAAAGGCCGCGACCGGCATTCCCCTGCGGCACAGAGGACAGTCAGCCGCAGGATAGTTCTCGGGCGCCGGATACTCGGCGAGCGCGATGTTCGGCACACCCAGATCCACCACCGCTTCGAGCCGATCGCAAATCTGCACCGTGGCGATGACGATGCCGCCGGCGTCCTCGATGAGCGCCTTGGCGCGCTCGAACGTCTTGCCGGTATTCCTGACATCGTCTACCAACAGGACACGTTTACCGCGCACCACATCGCGGTAGAACGTGCGCAGGACCATCGCGCCAGTGCCGTCCACTGACAACGGCGCGAAGAAACACGCCGCATGGGTCAGCGGACGGTGGCCGTCAAGCAGTCCGGCAATCGTATGCGCCAGCAGTGCCCCACCCATCACCGGCCCCGAGACCACCTCGGTCGCATTCACCAGATCAACGGGAAGCTTCGCGATCAGGTCCTGCGCCACGCGCCAGATGGTCCCCGGCTGCTGGAACAATCGATGCGGATTGAGGTACACCGTGCCGTGGTAGCCATTGCCGTAGTCGAAATGGCTATCCACCATCAACACGCCGAGCGATTTCAGTTCATTAAGAGAGGTCGTCATAAGCGATCAAGCACCTGGATTGCGTCTGTGATTTGTCCACACGTCGCCACTACACCGCGGCCGCGAAGACTTCGGCCCCTGGCACAGTGGGGTTTGTATACAACACTCGGCCGCTAACGACTGTCGCCGCCGTAGCCCCGCGCAGTTGCCAGCCGTCGAATGGCGAATTCTTTGACTTCGAGACCAGCGCCGCCGTGTGAATGGTTACCGGCGCATCGGGGGCCAGCACCGTCAGGTCCGCAGGCGATCCAACCGCGATCGTCCCACCAGGAATCTTCAGCAGCGACGCCGGGTTCGCCGACAGCAGCTCGACGAAACGAGACAACGAGATCACCCCGGAATGCACGAGCCGGTCCAGGCAGAGCGGCACACACGTCTCGAGACCGACGATGCCGAAGGGCGCGCGGTCGAATTCGAGCGCCTTTTCGTCGGCGTGATGCGGCGCGTGGTCGGTGGAAATCACATCGACGGATCCATCTCGCAGGCCTTCGATCATCGCGAGCCGGTCGGCCTCTTCGCGCAGCGGCGGATTCATCTTGAGGTTCGTGTTGTATCCGGCGCCACCCTTCAGCGCCTCGTCGGTGAGCGTGAAGTGATGCGGCGCCACCTCGCACGTCACCCGAACGCCGCGAGACTTGCCATCCCGCACCGCCCTCATCGTCTGTCTGGCGCTCATGTGGGCCACGTGGATGCGGCCGCCTGTGATCTCGGCCAGGCTGATGTCGCGCTCCGCCATGATCGACTCGGCCACACCCGGAATGCCGCGCAAGCCGAGCATCGCGGCCACGGCACCCTCGTGCGCCACACCGTCACCCTTGAGCGACGGGTCTTCGCAATGCTCGATGATGGGCACGTCGAACATCCCGGCGTACTCCAGCGCCCGGCGCATCAACAACGCCGTCGCCACCGGCTTGCCATCGTCTGTAAACGCGACGCAGCCGGCGGCCCGAAGGTCGCCCATCTCGGTCATCTGGTCGCCCATCGAGCCGAGGGACACGGCGCCGATGGGATACACGCGCGCGAAGCCCGCTTCGGCGGCTCGCTTCAGGATGAACTGTGTCACCGCCGCTGAATCGTTCACCGGGTCGGTGTTCGGCATACACGCCACGCCCGTGAAGCCGCCCACCACCGCCGACCAGGTGCCGGTGGCAATGGTCTCCTTGTGTTCCTGGCCCGGCTCACGCAGATGGACATGCATGTCGATGAGCCCCGGCGTGATGACGAAGTCGGCCGGCACGTCTATGACACGAGCGCCTTCGAGCGGCAGGTCCTTGCCGATGGCCGCCACCAGACCATTCTCGATGCGGATATCAAAGTGGCCGTCGCGACCCGCGCGAGGGTCCACCACCCGGCCGCCCTTGAGCACGTACGCGGTTGTTGCTTGTGCCATTACGTCAGTTCCTCGCCCGCCAGCAGGTACAACACGGCCATGCGCACGGCCACGCCGTTGGCCACCTGATCCAGAATCACCGACCACGGCCCATCCGCCACGGCCGAATCGATTTCCACACCCCGATTCATTGGACCCGGGTGCATGACGATGACGTCCGAGGCCGCGTGCTCGAGCCGCGCGGGCGTCAACCCGAATAACGTGAAGTACTCGCGCAGCGACGGCAGAAAGAGACCGACCATGCGCTCGTGTTGCACCCGCAGCATCATCACCACGTCGGCGTCCTTGACTGCTTCGTCGATCGAGGTGGTAACGTGAACGCCCAGCGCCTTGAGCCCCAGCGGAATCAGCGTGGCCGGCCCGCACGCGCGAACTTCGGCCCCCATCTTCGTCAGGAGCAGGACGTTCGACCGCAACACTCGGCTGTGCAGCAGGTCGCCGACGATGGCAACCTTGAGGCCGGCAAGGCGTCCCTTTCGCTCGCGCATGGTCAGCGCATCGAGAAGCGCCTGGGTTGGATGTTCATGTGTGCCGTCGCCCGCGTTCACAATGCCCGCCTTGCAGATGGTGGAGAGCAGGTGCGGCGAGCCCGATGCCGCGTGGCGAATGACGATGAGGTCGGGCGACATCGCTTCGAGCGTCCGGGCGGTATCGGCCAGCGTCTCGCCCTTGGTCACGCTCGACCCGGACACGGTAATGCCCATCGTGTCGGCGCTCAGTCGCTTTTCGGCAAGTTCGAACGACAGGCGCGTCCGGGTACTCGCTTCGAAGAACAGGTTCACCACCGTGCGCCCTCGCAGGGCCGGCACTTTCTTGATGGTCCGCGTGCCGATTTCTTTCATCGCCACTGCGGTGTCGAGGATGAGTTCGATCTCGTCAGGATCCAGGTCGGCAATGCCCAGCAGGTGGCGGCTTCGAAGTCGTGTGGCGGCGGTCATGAGGTACCTTCCACTTCGTCCACTTCCACTTCATCGCGACCGTCGATCTCCAACAGCCGCACTTGCACACTCTGCTGCCGCGAGGTCGGCACGTTGCGACCAACGTAGTCGGCGCGAATCGGCAGTTCGCGATGGCCGCGGTCCACAAGCACAACCAACTGGATGGCGTTGGGCCGGCCGAAGTCGATGAGCGCGTCGAGCGCCGCGCGAATCGTCCGCCCGGTATACAACACGTCGTCCACGAGCAGGATGGTGCGGCCGTCGATTGAGAACGGGATGTCGGTGCGCCGCAAGATCGGCTGGGGCCCCACCTGATGTTTCATCAGGTCGTCGCGATACAGGGTGATGTCGAGGGAACCGGTGGGCACGTCCTGGCCACCGGCGGTTTTGAGGTTGGCAGCCAGCCGCTCCGCGAGCGGCACCCCACGCGCACGGATCCCGATCAGGGCCAGGTTATCGGCGCCGCGGTTTCGTTCCAGAATTTCGTGCGCGATGCGCATCAGGCTTCGCCCGACGCGGTCGGCGTCCATCACGATAGGCATGCTTCCCCTCTTTGCGGCCTCTCGGGACCGCGTTAAAGAGCGGACGTGAGTTTACCATGTTGGGGTGCTGGGGTCCGTGACTTCGGGACTCCCGGACTCCCGGACCCCGATCAAGCTCACCGCTCGTGCGTCGAGATATACGTCACCGGATGTTCGCGCCTGAAGGCACGCACGAACATGTCGGATCGCGCGAAGCCGTCCATGTCGCGGCCGACAGGCAGGCCCAGGTAGTAGAGGACCGTGGGCGCGACGTCGACGATGGCGCCGCGCGGGAGCTCGGCGTGGATCACTTGAGAGCCGTGCGCGATGACGAAGCCATCGGGTGCGCCCTCATGGCTGCCTGTCAGGTCCGCCTGTCCGAGGAGCCGGGCCAATAGCCGTTTGGGCAAACTCACGCGCTCCATGCCGAAGCCCGACACCACGAGCAGAAGATCGCCGGGCGCCTGACGATCGATCACGCGTCCGATGTCGGCATCGATCTCATCGTAGTAGTGGTCGAGCAACGCCACGCCGGCCGCCGCTTCGGGTGTGACGCGGGCGGGCCGGCCAGGCCCGGCGCTGCCCCAATGCAGATGCGACAGCGGGTCGATGCCCTGATAGCGCAGCGCGGTCACCCGCGGCGCGAACTGCGGCTCCAGGCGCCGGGCTACGTCGCGGTACACGCGGTCCCACCGCGCAGGCAATCCCCCGTCGGTTTCAACGTTCGACGGCGGCCTCACAGGCGTGTCGGCACTGGCCCAGCCGGAGAACTCTTCGGCGTCAAAGACTTCGCGGGCAATCTCGACGGCACTCGACGGCACGCCGGCCCGCGCGTCGGCGAGTCGCAGGGGCGAACTGGTGCCGCGATGGAAGCGATCGGAAATCAGGTACCCCCGCGCGAGCCGGGCGGGATACGTCAGCGGCCACCGGACGATCCCTGACGCAAAGCCGTAGTCGGCGGCAATGTCCCAGAACGTGCGCGCCCGCACCGACTCGGCAGTGGCAGCGCCTTCAATCACGTACCCCTGCTGAATCAGCCCGTACGCAAAACAGTAGTCGGGCAACAGGTCCACCGGGTCGTCTTCATCGGGTTCGGTGCGAAACACGGCGTTTGAGCGCACGCCGTTCTTCGACGGGTATTTTCCCGTGGCCGCCGCAGCCCACACCGGCTCGGCCTGCGTCGGCTTGAGCGTGGCCAGATCCATCACGGCGCCCCGATCGAGGATGCGACCAAAGTTCGGGAGTTGGCCCGCCGCCACGCGCTCACGCACCAAACTCAATGACGCGCCGTCGAGCAGAATCATGTGGACGCGGGGCGCGACCGATGCCAGTACCGTGCCCCCGCGCTGTGGCGGCAACGTGGCGCGCGGCACGGCCGGCACGGGCAGGTCACCAGGGCCGCGAAACCACAGGGGGACGACCACGGACGCCATGAGTGCCACGGTCAGCAGAACACCGGCCGCGCGCGTCCCCGACCGGCCGAATGAATAACGCAGCGCCACCACGCCCACAAGCACCACGGCGATCATCGTCTGCGCCAAAGCCGCGCTCCACATACGTGCGGCAGTCAGCTCACCGAGCACCGCCCTGAAGCCCTGCAGGTTGCCCCAGGTCACGAGCGCCGTGGCTGCCGCGAACGCCGCGCCCAGCCAGGCGAGCATCCGCACGCTCAACCAGCCGGGCCTCAGCGGTCGCGACGCCAGAACTTCCCGGACAAGAATGATCAGGTACACGGCCACCGTCAGCGGGAGTCCGTAGTACGACACCAGCGCCAGAAACCACTGGCCGGATGTTCGGGAAAACAGCGGGACCTGCGGATTGATCAACAGGACCACGACTGCCAGATAGACCGCGCCGAGCACGCCACCGAGCATGGCGTTGGTCAACATCCTCAGGTAGCGCATGGGCCTTCCAATTTTAGTCTCGGAACCCGTGGTCGTATACTTTCTTGCTGATGCCTGTCGATATCCCCGCTGCTGTGATTGGCAATGCGCGGCTGACACCCGAGTACAACGTCTTGTCACTGGCCGCCCCTGGCGTCGCGGAGCGCGCCGCCCCGGGACAGTTCGTGATGGTGAAAACCGCGCCGGGTCTGGACCCGCTGCTGCGGCGGCCCTTCTCCATCTTCGAGATCCTGCGCGACGCGTCGGGTGCGCCCGTCGGAATCAGCCTCCTGAACAAACGCGTGGGCGTGGGCACCTCGCTCCTCTACGACGCCCGCGACGGGGATCGCATCGATTGCCTGGGCCCGCTCGGCAGGCCGTTTGCACCGGTGGACCCGCCCGCGGAGGCATGGATGGTGGCCGGTGGCGTGGGCTTGGCCCCGTTCGCCACACTCGCCCAGGCACTGGCGGTGCGCGGCACCTCAATGACCCTGTTTTACGGCGGACGCGGCGCGACCGACATCTTCCACGAGTCCTTCTTCACAGACCTGGGCGCGACACTCGTACTCACCACCGAAGACGGCAGCCGAGGCGAACGTGGCCGCGTCACCCAGCCACTGGAACGCGCGCTTGCGTCGCGCCCGGCGGACCAACCGGTCACGATGTTTGCATGCGGGCCAACGCCGATGATGCGCGCTGTGGCGGATGTGGGCGCCCGGTACGCCAGGCCGACATTCGTGTCGCTCGAACCCGTGATGGGCTGTGGCATGGGCGGCTGCTACAGCTGCGTGGTGCGCGTGACTCGACCTGGCGGCACCCATCTTGTCCGCTCGTGTATCGAAGGTCCGGTGTTTGACGCGGCCTCGGTGGTGTGGGACGCGCTGAAGGGAGGCCACTGATGGCTGACCTCTCTGTCAGAATCGGTTCGCTGACACTGAAGAACCCCGTCATCGCGGCGTCAGGGTGCTTCGGTTACGGCCTTGAGTACGCGTCATCGGTGAACATTTCCGCGCTCGGCGGAGTGGCCGTCAAGGGGCTCTTCCTCAACGAACGCGAAGGCCACGCCCCGCCGCGCATCGTGGAGACGCCGGCTGGGATGCTCAACGCGATTGGCCTGCAGGGCATCGGCGTCCATCGCTTCGTCAAAGAAAAACTTCCGGAGTTGCGCCGGCTCGGCGCCACCACGATCGTCAATGTCTGCGGGTCGACGATCGACGAGTACTGCGAAGTCACCCGGGTGCTGTCGGATGCCGAGGGTGTGGGCGCGATCGAGCTCAATATCTCGTGCCCGAATATCAAGGAGGGCGGCATCCAGTTTGGCTGCAGCCTCACGGGCACGTACGACGTGGTGAGCGCCGTGCGGAAGGTGACAACGTTGCCACTCGTGCCCAAGCTCACGCCAAACGTCACGGACCCGGCGTCGTTCGCGCGCGCGTGTGAAGACGCGGGCGCCGACGCCATCTCGCTGGTCAACACGTTTCTGGCCATGGCGATCGACGTGGAGACCCGCAAGCCCAAGCTCACCAACGTGATGGGCGGTCTGTCGGGCCCGGCGATTCGACCCATCGCGGTGCGCATGGTCTGGGAGTGCCGGCAGGCGGTCAAGTTGCCGATCATCGGCATGGGCGGCATTGCGAATGCGACCGACGCACTGGAGTTCATCATCGCCGGCGCCGACGCGGTGCAGGTGGGCACCGCAAATTTTGTCTATCCCCTCCTCTGGGCGGACATGATCGACGGCATCAACACGTACCTTGATCGACACGGAATCGCGCGCGTGGCCGATCTTGTGGGAAAGATGGAGCGATGAATCCCATTCTGATCGCGCTCGACGTGCCAACGGCCGCCGCCGCGCTCGCGCTCACTGACACGCTGCGCGGCAGCGTGGGTGGATACAAAATCGGCAGCCAATTGTTCACCGCAGAGGGACCGTCAATCGTCCGCACGCTCGCCGAACGCGGCGACAAGGTCTTTCTCGACCTGAAGTTCCACGACATTCCAAACACCGTGGCCGGAGCGGTCGAATCCGCGAGCCATCTGGGCGCGTGGATGATGAATGTGCATGCGTCGGGTGGCCCGGCGATGATGAGCGCCGCCGCCGAAGCCGCCGATCGCGCGGCGGCTGCCGGGCGTCCACGACCGCTCGTGATTGCCGTGACCGTGCTCACCAGCATGAGCGCCGAGGTGCTGGCGAGCGTGGGCGTGCACCGGCCGCCCCACGAACAGGTGGTGCACCTCGCCTTGATGGCGAAGGCGTCGGGGATGGACGGCGTGGTGGCCTCACCACTCGAGACGGCCGCCATTCGCGTCGCTTGCGGCCCCGACTTCCTCATCGTCACGCCCGGAATTCGCGGCGGCAGCGCGGAACAGACGACCGGCCGCCAGGATCAGTCACGCACGATGGCGCCTGGCGACGCAATGCGCGCCGGCGCGTCTTTCCTGGTGGTGGGCAGACCGATTACTGGCGCGAGCGACCCGCGGGCCGCTGCAGACGCGATCGGCCGGGAGGCGGGGTCAATGCCCGCTGCGAATTGAGGGTTGAGGATGGAGGGATTGAGGATCGGGATTTTCGCGCATCGCTGATCCCTGATCGCTGATGGGAATGGCGTGATGGCGTGATGGCGTGATCGTGGGATCGCAAGATGGTGGGATTGGGCGATTGCCGGATGGGATTGCAGAATGGCCGAATGGAATGGGCGCCAAGCACCCCAGTGCAATCCAGCCAATCCCCCAGTACCGATCAGCAATCCCGAATCAGCGATGCGCGAAAATCCCGATCCTCAATCCCTCCATCCTCAACCCTCAATGGAGGCACGGCAAAATAAGGGACCCTATTTTGCCGTGATCACAAACTGCCCTCGACGGTTCTGCTGGAAGCAGGTTTCGGTTTCGTCCATGCACGTGGGTTGTTCTTCGCCCTTGCTCACGATGCTGACGCGCGCGGCGGCGACGCCAAGGCCGACGAGGTAGTCGCGCACTGAAGCGGCGCGGCGCTCGCCCAGTGCCAGGTTGTATTCGTTCGTGCCACGCGAGTCGGCGTGGCCCTCAACCGTGACGCGGGTGGTCGTCCAACGCATCAGCCACGTGGAGTTCTTCTGCAGGCTGGCCTTGCCGGCGTCGTTCAAGTCGGCGCTGTCGTACGCGAAGTACACCGTGTCCAGGGGCTTCTGCTGATTCAGCGCGTCAAGCGACCAGCTGGCGAACACCTCATCCGCGGTCGGCGCCGCCTGCGTCTGTGGCACTGGCGGCGGCGGAGGCGGTGTCTGGGGCGGCGGCGCCTGCGGAGGCGGTGCCGCGATTACAGCCGGTGGAGGCGGTGGAGCGGGGGTTGGCGGCACCACCTTGGCGCCGCAGGCAACGGTTACGGCCAATGCGCCCGCCGCGAGCACCCCCGACGTGATTCTAAAAGTGTTTCGATACATCCACATTCTCCAGGGACATCGTGCTTGAAGTTTTCAGTCCTGTCGAGCTTACAAACCCGCGCCAGATGTGTCAACGACCAACGAACGCGAAATAATACACACAATGGACCCGATGGACGCCATGCTCGAGGCCACGGCTCGTGCCGAGGATGCCCACTTCTGGTTCAAGGGCCTGCGCCGCTCGGCGCGGATCATGCTCGACGCCGCCCTTGAAGGACGCCGCCTGGGGCACATCGTGGACTGCGGCGCGGGCACCGGCCGGAACCTGGACTGGCTGCGCGAGTACGGGTTGGCTATCGGCATCGAACGCTCGCCGACAGGTCTGGCCGTCGCCCGAGCTCGCGGCCGCCTGATCGTGCAAGGCACCGTGGCTGCCCTGCCCCTGGCGTCTTCGACAGTGGACCTGGCCACCTCGTTTGATGTGCTCTATTGCCTGCCGGACGCCGACGAGCGCGCGGCGCTTGCCGAGATGGCGAGAGTCCTCCGGCCAGGCGGGCTGGCGCTGGTCAATGTGGCCGCGCTCGACATGCTGCACGGCGCGCATTCCACGCTGACGCGGGAACTGCGGCGCTACAGTCGGGCCCGGCTGCGCAACCGATTGGAAGGGGCGGGGTTCACGATTGACCGGATGTCGTTCACGAACTGCTCGACATTCCCCGCCACGCTGGCTGTGCGTGCGTTCGATCGATGGTCGGGCCGTGCAGGCCAGGCGTCGGACGCCGACTTGCGCGTGCCGTCAGCACCGATCAATCTGACGCTGGACCTGGCCCTTGCGGCCGAGGCCCAGTTGATGCGCTACATCAATCTGCCGGTCGGCACATCATTGATGTGCCTGGCGCACAAGGCCTGACCGCGTCGGACTATTCGTCCCAGTCGTCACCGGCGTCGTCATCGTCATCGTCATCGGCCGCGTCGTCGTCGCCTTCAGCGGCGTCGGCCTTTTCCTCTGCGTCTTCTTCGGCGTCCTCGTCGTCTTCGTCTTCCGACTCGAATTCGAGCGGATCGAGGGACGTGAGGCGAAGATTGCTGGCGCAGCCGTCACAGACCCAGGGATCGCCGACCTCCATCTCTTCGAGGTCCGTTTCGTCGATCCTGATTTCGATGTCGCATTCCGGGCAGGTCACCATACACTCTCCTCCGACTGAGACCGCGATTATAAATGATGCCGGACAAGATTATTCTGATCGCGCATCGCAACATCGATGTTCGCGAACGATTTTCCACCGCGCTGGCCGGGGCGCGTCACACGCCTGTCACGGCGGCTACCGCGGCGGCGGCCGACGCGGCCGCACGGGACCTGGCCCGGCCGGTCAGCCTTGCCATCGTGGATGCGGGTCTGCGCGAGGACGCGCCAGCGTGGATTCTTGCGTTGCGCGGAGACACATCGCGCCCGGTGCTTGTTTTCGCCGGAAGCGTGGCGTCGGCCAACGACGCCCGCGCGTTGCTGGCAGTGCCCATTGCGGGCTATATCAATGAACATGCGTCGCCAGCGCAGATTCTACCGGCGTTGGCGCCCCATTTGTTTCCCGCGAGTTTCGATCGCCGGCTGAGCGCCCGAGTGGCGCTGGGCGTCCCGGTGTCTTTTCGGGCCGGCCAGACGATTGCCACGGCGGTCACCCTGAATCTGGGACGTGGCGGGTTGGCTGTTCGCACGTTGAGTCCCCTCAGTCCCGGGACGCTGGTGGAACTGAAGTTCAGAGTGCCTGGACGGTCGGAGATCGAAGCACGTGGGCGCGTGGTGTGGTCCGACCGCACGGCCGGCATGGGCATTCAGTTCGAATACATGTCGGCGGGCGACCAGCAGGTTATTGACGGCCTGACGTAGTCCGGCGCGCGAGGAGGCCTGTTCCCCGCAGGCCATTGGCCACGACCAGCAGAGACGCCCCCGTATCCGCCAACACCGCCATCCAAAGCGTGGCGAGGCCGACGGCGGCGAGGATGACAAACCCGAGCTTGAGGCCAAGCGCGATCGCCACGTTGACGCGAATCGTCTGGACAGTGGCGCGGCCCAGCCGAACGGCGAACGGCAGTTTCGAGAGGTCGTCGGACATCAAGGCCACGTCTGCGGTCTCAAGCGCCACGTCGGTACCGGCCGCGCCCATGGCAATGCCCACGTCGGCGGTGGCCAGCGCCGGGGCGTCGTTGATGCCGTCTCCCACCATCGCCACGGTGCCATGCTCGCGCTGCAGCATCTCCACGAGTGTCACCTTGTCGGCCGGCATGAGGTCCGCGTACACCTCGTCCACGCCCGACGCCAGGCGAATGGTCTCGGCAGACCGCCGTGTGTCGCCTGTCAGCAGCACTACATGTTCAACACCCGCGTTGCGCAACGCCTGCACCACGGAGGTACTGCCGGCGCGCGGCTGGTCGGCGAGCCCGATGACGCCGAGTGCGGCCCCGTCGCGCCCGATGAATACCGGGGTGCTGCCACCGGCCTCGATCTCGGCCATGCGCGCGTGAACCGCATCGGTGCAGAGCTGGCGCGATTCAAAGAAACGATGACTGCCGATGACGGCCATCGACGCGGCCACCAGAGCCTCGGCGCCCAGCCCAGGCAACGCACGAAAACGCTCTCCCGCGGTGACGTCCAGGCCGGCGTCGCGCGCGCGGCCGACAATGGCGCGGCCGATGGGATGTTCGGAACGCGCTTCAAGCGCGGCGGCCACCGAGAGCACATCGTTGGCACTGGCGCCGTTGACGCCGAGGACATCAGTGACGGCGACGCGGCCGTCGGTGAGGGTTCCGGTCTTGTCGAAGGCGACACACCGGATTGCCGCCAGGCGTTCCAGGCTCGCGCCACCTTTGATGAGCACACCCGCCCGTGCGGCTACCGTGAGGGCCGAGACCACGGTCACTGGTGTGGAGATCACAAGCGCGCACGGACACGACACCACCAGCAGAACCAGTGCGCGATACGCCCAGGTGCCCCAATCGCCGCCCGATAGTGACAGCGCCTCAACCGAGCCAATCACAGGCGGCACCACCGCCAGCAGCACCGCGAGAGTGACAACCGCGGGCGTGTACCGGCGCGCGAACTGTTCCACGAGCGTCTGGGTGGGTGCACGCTGGGCCTGCGCCTGCTCCACCATGTGCACGATGCGGGCGATCGTGCTGTCTTGCGCCAGGCGGGTCACGCGCACATCGAGTGCGCCGTTGCCGTTGATGCTGCCGGCGAACACGCTGTCTCCCGGCCCCTTTTCGACGGGGAACGATTCGCCGGTGACGGGCGCCTGATTTATGGCGGATTCGCCCGAGACGACGAGCGCGTCCACAGGGACGCGTTCGCCCGGCCGTACCAGCACCACGTCGCCAATCACAAGCTGAGCGACGGGCCGTGTGACGACACTTCCGTCCTTGCGCACCAGTGCCTCGCTGGGGGCCATCGTCATCAGGTCGCGAATGGCGCGTCTGGCGCGAGCCATGGTCCGTGACTCGAGCCACTCCGAGACGCCGAACAGCCAGATGACGGTGGCGGCTTCGAGCCATTCGCCGAGGATGAGGGCGCCGGCCACCGCAATGACCATGAGGACGTGAATGTCGAGCACGCGTCGCTGCACCGAGCGCCACGCGTTGCGGGCCGGGCCGGGAATGGTGAGGACGATTGCCAGGGCATAAAACACAAAGGCCCAGCCCTCATGGCCCAGCCACGAAAGACCGCCACCGAGCGCTATCGCGGCACCGGCCACGCCCATCATCACGTTCAGCCGGGCGGCCGGGGGCGGGGGCGCCGCTGGTGTGCAGACGTCGCCACCGCAGCACGCGTCACTCACCGTGTGTCCTCTGCTGGTGTGGGGGCTCAAGCACGTGCTTCCGCGTGTCCTGGAGCAGCCCGATGACGTGGTGGTCGTCCAGGGAATAGAAGGCGAGCCGCCCCGTGCGCCGGACCCGTACGAGCCTGGCGGTACGAAGCAGGCGCAACTGGTGCGAGACCGCCGACTCCGACAGGCTGACGAGCGCGGCCAGGTCGCAGACGCACCGCTCGCCGTGGGAAAGGGCGTCAAGCAACCGAACTCGCGTGGGGTCACCCAGCAACTTGAAGACCTCGGCCACCGACATCAGAACCGGGCCGACCAGCAGCTTGGCCCGGATGCGGTCGAGCAGCTCCGGATCGGAAGGGTGGGGTTCGGCGCAGGTCGCGGTCACCACCTATTGATATATGAGCAAGTGTTCATATGTCAATGTATCCTAAACGAAAAACGACCTCTGAGGTCGTTCTTTTTATCAGAGGGGAAAAAAGAACGACCTCAGAGGTCGTTTTCAGCAGGGGTCGTTCTTGCGTCAAGTTGAATGAAAAGCCATCCCCGACTACGATCAACCTCTTAATTCACGGACCGACGGCCACGCCGTCGCGTCTGACAACGGTAGGAGCTCTGATGATCGAGGTTCAGCACCTCACGAAACGCTACGGGCCTTTCACGGCGGTGGACGATGTCAGCTTCCGCGCCGAAAAGGGCGAAATCCTGGGACTGCTCGGGCCCAACGGCGCCGGCAAGACCACCACGATGCGGGTACTGACGGGCTACATGCCGGCCACCGAAGGATCCGTAACGGTTGCCGGGTACGACGTCTTCGCGAATCCCATTGAGGCCAAGCGCAAGGTGGGCTACCTCCCCGAAACGCCGCCGCTTTACCCGGACATGACGGTACGCGAGTACCTCACGTTTGTGGCGAAGCTCAAATTGCCGGCATCGGTGTCAAAAGCCGAACGCGTGTCGCGCGTCAATGGCGTGATGGCGAAGACCAACATCACCGACATGGCCAAGCGGCATTGCTCGAAGCTCTCCAAGGGCTACAAACAGCGTGTCGGGTTGGCGCAGGCGCTGATTCACGACCCGGAAGTGCTCATCCTCGACGAGCCCACCGCGGGCCTGGACCCGAAACAGATCATCGAAGTGCGCGACTTGATTCGCGCACTGGCCGGCGAACACACGGTGGTGTTGAGCACACACATCCTCCCCGAGGTGTCGCAGACGTGCCAGCGCGTGGTCATCATCAACCGTGGCCGTGTAGTTGCTGTGGACACACCCGACAATCTCACGCGCCAATTGAAAGGCTCTGCCACGTTGTACGTCCAGGTGGACGCCGCCGGTGACGACGCGGCTGCGGTTCTTTCGGGAATCACGGGCGTGCGACAGGTCTCCGAACTCGACCGGCACGAACAGATGGTGGGCTTCGAAGTAGCGGCTGATACTGAGCGCGACATTCGCCGTGACGTGGCGCGGGTTGTCGTGGACAAGGGCTGGGGTCTTCTCGAACTGCGGCCCCTGCGCCTGAGCCTTGAGGACATCTTCCTGCAGTTGACGACGGACGAGAGTGCGAGCGCGCCCGTTCAGGTTCAGGCGACGGACGCCGCACCGGCGGTCGCCGCGCACGAAAGCGAGCAGCCCCATGCGTAATGTCCTGACGATTGCCGGCAAGGAATTGCGCGGCTTCTTCGCCTCGCCGATGGGCTGGGTCATCATGGGCTTGTTCGCCCTGCTCTTCGGGTACTTCTTCCTGGCCCATCTGGACTACTTCGTCGGCCAGAGCATGCAGGCGCAACAGGGAGGCGGCCCGGTCAATGTCAATCAGTTCATGATTCGGCCGCTGCTGCAGAACGTGGCCCTCATCAACCTCTTCCTGCTGCCGATGATCACGATGCGGGCCTATGCGGAAGAGAAACGCTCGGGCACGATTGAGTTGCTCCTGACCTCACCGGTGACCGACCTGCAAATCATCCTGGGCAAGTTCCTCGGGGTGCTCGGCTTCTACGCGGCCCTGCTGGCAGTCACGATGCTCTACATCGGCATCCTGTTCGTATTCGGCAACCCCGAGTGGAAACCGGTGCTGACCGGCTACTTCGGCCTTCTGCTCATGGGTGGATGTTTCCTCTCGGTGGGCCTGTTTATTTCGAGCACCACCAAGAACCAGGTGGTGGCGGGCGCGGCCACGTTCGTGGTCTTCCTGCTGCTGTGGATCATCAGCTGGCTCGGACAAAGCGCCGGCCCGGCGGTGGCCAGCCTGCTCGACTACCTGTCGATCGTGTGGCACTTCGATGACTTCGGGAAAGGCGTCATCGATACCAAACACGTGATCTACTACCTGAGTTTCATCACCTTCGGACTCTTCCTCACCCTGAAGTCCGTGGACACTGAACGGTGGAGGGGCTGATCGTGAAGCAACTGATTGGATTCCTTGGATGGTTTGGCGTGGCCCTGGTGGCCGGTGCCGTCATCATTCGGTTTACGCAACCCGCGCTGATGGAATGGTCGCAACGGCTGGCCATCGCGGGCCTTGTGGTCACGCTGCTCTACACGCTGGGCCAGTGGCGCGACATCGCGCGCTCGTTTCAGGCGCGCAACGTCAAGTACGGCACCATCGCGGCCGGCAGCATCGTGGTCTTTCTGGGCATCTTGATCGCGGTCAACTGGATCGCCAATCGCCAGAACAAGCGCTGGGACGTGACGTCGACCAAACAGTTCGAGCTCTCCGACCAGACCAAGAAGGTCGTCACGTCGCTCTCGCAGCCCGTGGCCGTTCGGGTCTTCCACAGCACGGCTGACGTGCAGCGCTTCCGCGACCGGCTCGCCGAGTACCAGTACCTCTCATCGCAGTTGCAGGTCGAGTTTGTCGACGTCGAGAAGCAGCCGCTCGAGGCACAGAAGTACGAGGTGACTCAATTCGGCACCATCGTCTTCGAACACGCCGGCCGCAGGGAACGCGCCAACACGGACACCGAGCAGGAAATCACCAACGCCCTGATCAAGGTGGTGGAGGGCAAGGCGAAGAAGGTGTACTTCATCCAGGGTCACGGCGAACGGGATTCGGCAGGCGCCGACCCGCGCAGCTACAGCCAGATCGCCGAAGCGCTCAAGAGCGATAACTTCGAAGTGGCGACGCTGGCGCTGGCGCAGGATGCAGCCGTACCCGACGATGCCACGATGCTCGTGATCGCGGGACCGACCAGCGACTACATGACGGGTGAGATGGATCTGCTCCGGGGCTTCCTCGGCAAAGGCGGCAAGGTCCTTTTGCTGATCGATCCCCCTGACGCCACCGGCGGCAGCGGTGTTCCGAACCTCGTGGCACTCGCCGCAGAGTGGGGCATCACCGTGGGCACCGACATCGTGCTCGATGCCAGCGGCATGGGCCGCGCCATTGGCGCGGGTCCGGAAGTGCCACTCGCGATGAGTTATCCAGCCCATCCCATCACCGACGGGTTCAGGGTGATGACCGCGTTCCCCATGAGCCGATCGGTAACACCGGTTGAGGGCGGCACGGCGGGCAAGACCGCGCAGAGCCTGGTGCAGACCAGCCCGCGCAGTTGGGCGGAAAGCGATATCAAGGCGCTCTTCGCGACGGGTAAACCCGTGCCGGGAGAAGCCAACGACAAGGCGGGCCCGATTTCCATTGCGGCGGCCGTAACCGGTGACGCTGGTGCGGCCCCAGCCCCGACCGAGCCCGACGCGCCGAAGTCTGAGGCACGACTTGTGGTGGTGGGTGACGCCGACTTCGGTTCGAACGGCGCCCTCGGCATCCAGGGCAATCGCGACCTGTTTCTGAACATGGCGAACTGGCTGGCGCAGCAGGAGAACCTGATTGCCATTCGCGCCAAAGATCCCGAAGACCGGCGCATTCAGTTGACCGAAGACCAGAGCAGCCGCATCTTCTGGCTGGCCCTGGTGATCATTCCGCTCGCGCTCATCGGCGTGGGCGTGCGCGTCTGGTGGACGAGGCGATAGCGCGATGCGAAGCGGCCGTGCATTTCTTGGTTTGCTCGTCGTGGCCGCAGGCCTCGGCGGTTACATCTATTTCGTGGAGATGAAGCGCGACCCGGCGGCCGATACGGCCACGCCGGCACGCGAAAAGGTCTTCACGATTGCGGCCGGCTCCATTGAGGAAGTGGAAATCACCAACGCCACGTCCCAGGTCACACGCGCGACCCGCAAAGACACCACGTGGTCGCTCGCGGCGCCCGAGGCTGTGGACGCGGATATGACGGAAGTCTCAACGGTGATTTCGTCGCTTGAGTCGCTCGAGCGGGTCAAAGTCATCGATGACAATCCCGCGTCCGCTGCAGCCTTCGGCCTGGCACCGCCGCGGATCAAGGTGGCCTTCAAGACCGCTGGCGACGCGGCGCAAAAGGTGCTGCTCATCGGCAACAAGACGCCCACCGGCGGCGACCTCTACGCGAGCGTTGATGGCTCGCCGGCGGTCTTCCTCATCGGCGCGTTTCTTGAAGACACCTTCAATCGCAAACCGTTCGACCTGCGCGAAAAGACGGCGCTGAAGTTCACCCGCGAAGCCGTGGACAGCATCACGCTGGCGCAGGGAGCCACGCGTGTGTCACTCGCGAAGGCCGGCAACGATTGGCGTTTCTCCGGCCCCGCCGGCGCACGTGCGGACGCTGCGGCCGTGGATGCTCTTATCGGCCAGCTCGCCCAGGCGCGCATGACCAGCGTCGTCGCTCCCGACGCCGCTCTGAAACCTGGTGACCACGGCCTCGAGAAACCTCAGGTAGTGGTCACGATCGGCACCGGCTCGTCCAAGGCAGAACTCGCGATCGGCAAGAAGGAAGACGATACACACTTCTTTGCGCGCGATCTCTCGCGGCCGCTCGTCTTCAGCGTGGACAAGGCGCTGCTGGATGAACTGCTCAAGAAGGCAGATGACTTCCGTGTGAAAGACGTCTTTGCGTACCGATCGTTCACCGCGACCGGCCTCGATGCGGTGTTTGGTGGCGTGACCTACACCTTTGCCAAGAAGAAGGCCGACGGCGAGAACTCGCTCGAGAAGTGGTGGCAGACCGTGCCGGCATCAAAGGAACTGGAGTCGGCCAAGTTCGACGACTTCCTGATGACGATGTCGAACCTGCGGGCCGAGAGTTTTACGACGACGGCACACACGGGCGGCGAGGCGATCACCATCACGGCGCGCTTGGGCGATGCCGCCGCCCCGCAGACCGAAACCGTGACCCTGCGCAAAGTCGGCACGGTCGTGCACGCCATTCGCGCCGGCGAGCCCGGCGCCGCTGTCGTCTCGACCGCCGACTTCGACCGCGCGCTCGGACTCTTCAAGGAACTCACGAGCGCGAAGTGAGTCCAGAGTCCAGAGTCCTGGGTCCAGAGTCCAGGGTCTTGGGGTCCTGGGGGCCCCTCGTACGTAGGGCGGCCTGGGTCTCAAGGCCGCCGATCTTCGTCGCGCTGGTCCTCCTCGCCGGCTGCGCGACCGCGCCAACGACATCACAGCCGGCGGCCGCCGCGCCCGACTCCTCAGTAGCGCCTATCGGCCCCATCGAACGGCGCGAGGCGCTCGACGCCATCTTCAACGATCCCCTGTTCGCGCGCGCCACCTTTGGCGTGCGCGTCGAATCCCTCGCCGACGGCCGCGTGCTCTACACGCGCAACAGCGAGAAGCTCGTCGTACCTGCATCCAACATGAAGTTGCTGACGATGGCGGTGGCGGCCGAGAAGTTGGGCTGGGACTTCACGTTTGAGACGAGGCTGGATGCGGCCGGCGCGGTGGCCGACGGCACGCTCACCGGCGACCTCATCGTCGTCGGCAGCGGCGACCCGTCGATTGATTCGCAGAACTTCGGCGCGGCGCCTGTGTTCGAGTCATGGGCCGACGCCCTTGTGGCGGCGGGTATTCGCCGCGTAGAGGGCCGCCTCATCGGCGACGACAACACCTTCGACGACACCATCGTCGGACCCGGTTGGGCGTGGGACTACCTGGGCGACGGTTACGCGGCCGGGTCGAGCGGCCTCAACTACAACGAGAACACGGCCGTGATTCGCATCTGGCCGGGCGCCACGGTGGGTGCGCTCGCACGGGTGGAACTCAGCCCGGCGGGCCACGGGCTGGTGCTCTCGGCTTCGGTCACCACCTCCCCCGCCGGAGGCACACCGTCGATGTCGCAATTCCGGCAGCCTGGTGGTGACGCGCTCATGCTGAGCGGCACCATTCCTCTCGGTCGCGCGGTGGTCATACGAACAGCGGCGGTCGAGAATCCCACGCAGTTCTTCGTGAACGGGTTCAAGGCGGCGCTTGATGCGCGCGGCATCTTTGTTCGGGGCGGCGCGTGGGACATCGACGCGCTCACAGGACCACCGGCCACGACGTCTCGGCGCACCATCGCGACCCGGCGGTCGCTGCCGCTGTCATCGCTCGGCGCGTACTTCCTCAAGGAGAGCCAGAACTTCTATGGCGAGGCGATCCTCAAGACGATGGGCCAACGCGCAGCCAAGGTTGGCAGCACGGCGGCCGGCAAAGGGGTGGTGACCGAGACGCTCACCGCCTGGGGCATTCCCGCAGACGCGTATGTGATGTACGACGGGTCGGGCCTTTCGCGCTACAACTACGTCTCAGCCGACGCCATCGTCTCTCTCCTGAAGCATGTGTGGAGTGATGCACGCCTTCGAGGGCCGTTCCTCGCTGCGCTGCCTGTGGGCGGGCAGGACGGCACGCTGGGTCTTCGCATGCGCAACACGGTGCTCGCCGGGCGAGTGCAGGCCAAGACGGGGACGATCTCGAACGTGCGGTCGCTTTCGGGATTTCTCGTGACCGAGTCAGGCGAGCGCCTGGTGTTCTCGATGATCGCCAATCACTTCACCGCCACGAGCGTGCAGGTGGACGCGGTGGTCGAAAGAGCCTTGGCGCACCTCGCAGCACTCAAGGGGGAGGCACGCAGGAACTGAGGAACTGAGGAACTGAGGAACTGGGGAACTGGGGAACTGGCGGAGTGGACTACTGCTGATCGAACAGGGACTCGAGGATCAGGCGAGTCTTCGGCAACAGCTGTTGTTCATCGAAGTACTGGGTCACGACGGCGAGCGCTGCCTCAGCGCTGCGGATGTCGAGGTGTCGCAGCAGGTAGCGCACATCGTCAAGGTCGTGAAATTCCTCACCCAGCCTCAGGGCCGCGCATTTCATCGCAAGGAGGTACGCGGGCTGGGCCACGAAGACCTTGAGGTGGCTCAAGTCCAGGAATCGACTGAACGTCCCGCGGGGGCTGAGATAACCTTTTACCGCGTCGTTGAGCCAGTCGTGATTGATCGCCGCCGCAGTCGCCACGCGCGCCGCCGCCTCGCGGATGGTTCGGGTAGGCACGAACAGCGCATCCACGTCCTTCGTAGACTCGCGGGCCCCCAGCGCCAGGCACATGACAGCCCCGCCAACCACGTACAGCTCACCAACCGTGCCGACGGCGGCGAGCTCGGAGTTCAGCAGCTCGAACAGTCGCACGATGTCACTACGGGTCAGCCGGCTGCTCGCCATCTGACCTCAGACCCGATCGCCGACGGTGGCGTCAACAAACAAGTTGCGGCGCTTGAACGCCACCGGCGATGCCAGCAGCAGGTAGGCCCGCAGCCGGGGGAACGGCACAGCGAACACGGGCGACCCCAGGGGCTCGACGTCGTCCGCCCATTCCGGCGCCGGCACGCCCTTCTGGAGCGCGGCGTGCTCCACCATGGCGGTGACGTAATTCTGGAGGTACGGCGACAGCCGGCCAACGTCGACGCCTGCAACGGCTTCCGCATATGCAGACGACGCCAGGCCCGTGAGCACGTCGTTCAATTCGGCCAGCATGAGCCGGGGATGGTCCGCGTCGGCCATCGCGTGGATCAGCTCCGCGACCTTGGTGGCGGACGCGGGTAGCGTGCGCGCCAACACATAGGTCGACATGTCCAAGCCGGCCCTGCGGGCTTGCCGTCGGAGAGCCGCTTTCTGGCCCGCCGACACGCGAATCTGGAGCTGGTGTGACTTCGCCACGACCCGTCCATGGTAGGCTGGCGGCACCGCATCAGTCAATACACTTGTATTGACAATAGGTCAGGTCATTCCCGGACCCGGCGTTGGGCCTTCGCATGCGCAACACGGTGCTCGCCGGCCGGGTGCAGGCCAAGACGGGGCCGTCACTATGGCCAGCAATACCACCACGCGATGGGGTGTTCATACCCTACCAAGGACAGACCGAATCACGCAGGGCGGCGGACCTCCGTGGCATGAACTTTGCTCACGGTGAGGATTGAAGGAACTCGTCGCCAATGGTTCGAGGAGCCCAAATGATCAGTCAACATATGAGGTTGGCCACAACTACCCGGCAGATCTATCTAACGGTATTCTCATTTGAGGAACCACCGCATATCGCGGGGCCGCTGACCGTTTTCAAAGGCACCAGTATTCAGCGGCGTGCCCACCGCGTCGGCACGCTCCAATTCCAAGGCAGCCGGTGTTGCTCCGACAGGTGCGACCACGATGTCGTGATCGGCTTGAAGCGTATGCGCAACTCTATCTGCGCGAGGACATTCAGGCTGAGGCGTTGGTGCGTAACCTCTCCGGGTTCGCCCCCTTCCTGCCGGTTGCCGCGCTCTTCCATGGCAGGGTCATCAATGTCGCCGGCCTGTCTCGCGATGCCGGAGTGGTACGCACAACCGTCAGCGGATATCTGGAGATCCTGGTAGACACCCACCTCGTCACGTTGTTACCCGCGTATGGAGCGCGGTTGCGGGTGAAGGAACGCAAGCATCCGAAATTGTACTGGGCTGATCCGGGCATCGTCCGGGCGATGAAGCGCTCGTTCCATCACCCAATTGCAGAAGAACGGGGGCCGCTGCTCGAAGGATGGGTGGCGGAATTGCTGAGAGCCCACAACGGCTGCACCCCCTTTAATGATGAGTTGTTCTACTGGGCACCATCCCAGGGTTCGCTCGAAGTGGACTTCCTCCTCAAGCGAGGCGCCAACCTGATCGCGATCGAGGTCAAGTCAACCGCTCGCCCCCGTGAATCTGATCTTGCAGGCCTTCGCGCCATCGCCGACCTGCCTCAAGTGACACGACGCATTCTCGTGCATACCGGTCCTCGAGCGTATGACACCGCTGATGGGATTGAGGCCCTGCCTGTGTCGCACTTCGCCACGCTTGTCGCGGCAGGCACATTGTAGTAATCGCTTTCCCGCAACACGGGCCCGCTTTCACGTCCAGATCATCTGGGCCCCGTAGGACTCCAGCGCGTGGTTGGTTTTTCCGCCATTGCACCATGCCTGGTATACCGCTGCGTGAGGTTCCTTCTATGATGGTGGCATGCAGATCGGGATGATTGGTCTTGGACGAATGGGCGCCAACATGGTGCGGCGCCTTCTCAGGGGCGGCCACGAGTGCGTGGTCTTCGACAGGTCTGTCGATGCGGTTGACGAGTTGGTGAAGGAACGTTCCAGTGGCGCGACTTCCCTCGCGGACCTGGTGAGTCAGTTGCAGACGCCGCGTGCGATCTGGATGATGATTCCGGCGGGGTTTGTCGAACAGCTCATCACCGACCTCCTGCCCCATCTCGAACCGGGAGACATCCTCATCGACGGCGGCAATTCCAACTATGTGGATGACATTCGCATCGCGAAGAACCTTGCGGCCCGGCAGATTCGTTATGTTGACTGCGGGACGAGCGGAGGTGTCAGGGGCCTGGAACGCGGCTACTGCCTGATGATCGGCGGTCCGGCCGACGCGGTGCAGCACCTTGACCCGGTGTTCAGGACGCTGGCGCCTGGCCCCGGTGATATTCCGCGCACGACGGGGCGTGACGCGCTTGGCGGCACAGCCGAGCAGGGATACCTGCACTGCGGGCCGAGCGGCGCCGGCCACTTCGTCAAGATGGTGCACAACGGGATCGAGTACGGCCTGATGGCGGCCTATGCCGAGGGGATGAACCTGCTCGCGCACGCGAACATCGGTCACGGCCAGCAGGCTCACGATGCCGAGACCACGCCGCTGCGCGACCCGGAGGAGTTTCAGTTCGACCTCAATGTGCGCGATATCGCGGAAGTGTGGCGGCGCGGCAGCGTGATCTCTTCGTGGCTCCTGGACCTGGCCGCCACGGCTCTGATCAAAGACCCGACACTCGATACCTTCGAAGGCCAGGTGTCGGATTCCGGCGAAGGACGCTGGACGGTCAAGGCGGCGGTTGATGCGGGCGTGCCGGTGCCTGTGCTGAGCGCGGCTCTCTACTCGCGTTTCAGCTCGCGTGGCCAGGCGGCGTTCGGTGACAAGCTGCTGTCCGCGATGCGCTTCGAGTTCGGCGGCCACGTGGAACAACCCCGCACGTAGACATTGGTGTGCATGCAACTTGACGTGTTCGACGCCGCCGATGCCGTAGCCGAGGCAGCCGCCGGCATCATCGCCGCACAGGCGCGATCGGCGGTTCGCGAGCGTGCGCGATTTGTCTTCGCCGTCAGCGGAGGGCGCACGCCGCAGCAGATGCTCCGGCTGTTGTCGCGTGAAGACGTCCCGTGGCACGGCGTGCATCTGTTCCAGGTCGATGAGCGCATTGGCCCGCCCGGGCATCCGGATCGCAATCTCACAGGCCTGCGCGAGAGCCTGACCGCGAACGTCCCGCTGGCCGTTGATCAGATTCACGGCATGCCGGTCGAGGCCGTGGATCTCGACGCCGCGACCGAGAGCTATGAGCGGGAGCTCTCGGCGTTCGCCGGTGCGCCTCCTGTGCTCGACCTGGTCCATCTGGGGCTTGGACCGGACGGCCACACGGCCTCTCTCCTGCCCGAAGACCAGGCTCTGGAACTGACAGCCGCCGACGTCGCTCTGACCGGGCGCTATCAGGGACGACGGAGGATGACGATGACGTATCCGATTCTGAATCGAGCGCGTCACATTCTCTGGTTGGTCACCGGCCACGAGAAGGCGCCGATGCTGGCGCGTCTTCTGGCTCGCGACCGATCGATTCCAGCTGGACGCGTGAATCAGAGCCACGCGAGAGTGCTCGCGGACCGCGCGGCGTCAGGGCGGGATTCGTAGAGCGCGCTACCGCGGGTTGTTCCAGCCCTCGTCGCCGCTCACGAGGCCTGCGGCGGCGGATGGTCCCCACGTATCGGGCTCGTACTCGAGCACCGGCGGGGCCGATCCGAGCACCGGGTCAATCACGCGCCAGGCGGCTTCCACGCTCTCGTCGCTCGTGAACAGGGCCGGGTCGCCGCGCAGTGCTCCGCGCAACAGCCGCTCGTACGGCAGGTGGTCGCTGGGGGGTTGGTGTCGTGCGATCAGTTCCACGGGCTCGCCGCACATCCTGTCGCCGGGCTGCTTGACACGCGCGCCCACAGAAATCGTCACGTCAGGACTGAGCCGGAAGCGGAAATAATTCGAGTTCGCCGGCAGGACCTCGTCGAAAATCGCCAGCGGCGGAACCTTGAGATCCACCACGACTTCACACGTCGTGACCGGAAGGTGCTTGCCCGCGCGCACATAAAACGGCACGCCGGCCCATCGCCAGGTGTCGATGTGCAGTCGCAAGGCGGCGAATGTTTCAACCTGCGACTCAGGCGCCACGCCCTTCTCACTGCGATAACCGCGGAACTGGCCGCGTACGACCTCAGCCGGATCGAGCGGCCTCATCGCGCGAAACAGCCGCAGCTTCTCGGCGCGAACGGAGTCGGTCTGGCGACTCACCGGCGCATCCATGGCCAGCAACGCAATGACCTCCAGCAGGTGGTTCTGCACCACGTCCCGAATCGTGCCGACTTCGTCGTAGAACGCGCCGCGGCCCTCGACGCCGAAACGTTCGGCCAACGTGACCTGCACACTCTCAACGTAGTTCCGATTCCAGATCGGATCGAGGAAGGCATTGGCGAAGCGGAAGTAGACCAGGTTCTGAACGGCCTCCTTCCCCAGGTAGTGATCGATCCGGAAAATCGCCGACTCGTCGAAGATCTCATGCAGCGTGTGATTAAGCGCCTGCGCGGTGGCAAGGCTCCGCCCAAACGGCTTCTCGACAATGACGCGAGCGTCCCGGGCGCAACCGGATGCCTCCAGGCCCTGCACCACGGTGGCGAAGAGGCTGGGCGGAATCGCAAGGTAGTGCAGTGGTCGAGAAGCCCCGCCCAAAGCCTGCTTCAGGCGTTCGTACGTGGCAGGGTCCTGGTAGTCGCCGCCGACGTACTGCAACTGCGCCGAGAGGCGAGCGAACGCATCCTCGTCTACGCCGCCGTGTGTTTCCAGGCTGTCGCGAACGCGTTCGCGCAGCGCCTCCAGCGTCCAACCGGCCCGCGCCATACCGATGACTGGCATGTCGAGGTCGCCGCGACGGATCAATGCCTGTAGCGCCGGAAAGATTTTCTTGTGGGCCAGATCGCCCGTGGCACCAAAGAACACGAACGCGTCAGAGTTGGATGCGGACACTTGCTACCGAGCATACCGCGCGTCTTCAGTTTTCGCGAGGCGGGTGGTGACGGTGCCGGTCAGCTGTCGCGCGTTGGCCTCGCACATTGAGCGCGAGCGCGCCGAGCAGGAAGCCGGCGAAGCGAGTCACGCGGTCACCCTCGCGGCGCGGCGCTCGATCGCGCGAGTCAGGAGCACCGCCGCTATCAGGGCCGGCCAGGACGAGGCGTGGCCATACGGAGAGTCGATACGCACCATGAACGGGATGGCGAAGACGAGCAGTGGCAGAACCGAGGCCGCGAGACGCCAGCGCCCGCCGAGGGAACGGGCGGTCAGGCCGAGCACGAGGAGCACTGGCACCGCCACGATGAACACCAGCCGCAGGTTGAGGGCAGACGCCGCGCTCGAAAATTGGCTGGAAGTGAGCAATCCCACCAGTTCAACCATCGAGCGCTCATTGATCCCTTGGGCGATCGGGCCCGTGCCGCCATTGAGCGCGAACATGGTCTCTCGCCACGCCTGGTTGGCCGCTGGCATGGCCCAGCCCATCGCGCCCAGCATCACGACGCCCGCGACAACCGCCGGGCCCAGGCGCGGAATCCTCGCCGTATGTTGTCGCCCGGACGCGGCGGACATGAATGCCAGCAGTGGCAACAGCGCCACCACCCAGGACACCGACCCCAGCACGATCGCTTCAAGACCGATAGCGCGCTGAAGGGCGTGGTGAACGCCCTGCACTGGAATCGCTCGGTTGAAGTTGAATGCCACGAACAACAGGACCGCCATGGCAGACCAGGCCCCCAGCCGTCCCAGCGACGCGAGCCCGTGCCGGTTGAAGGCCTCGCGCGCAGAAATCATCACCACGCCTCGGACAACCGACACGATCGCGCGAACGGACACGGCCAACCGCGCGAGATGGCCGGACACATTCGCCGCTTCGCGGCGCCAGTCCGCCAGCGTCTCGTCGAAGACGCGGCGACCGGAGTGGTCCACCGGTAGCACGCTCAGGAGAGTTCGCACGACTGCGTAGATCGGGCCCGTCATGACCGAGCCCCGCTGACGTCGCCCATGATCTCCATGGCCGCCAGGGCGCGGTGGCCCAGGCCCCTGAGTTCGTAGATGCGCCGGCCGTCGGCCTGGAGCGACGAGGACACGAGGCCCTTCTCTTCCATCTTGCCGAGCGTGACGTAAATACCGCCCCGCTTCAGCCGGCCGCGCGAGGACTCAACCAGTTGAAGGCCGTAGCTGGCGCCATCGGTGGACAGGAGCGACAGGATGAGTTGTTCAGTGGGGGGCACCTTCATGGGCGCCAGTCTTACAAACAATAAGACACAGTGTCAACTCGAGCCTCGTCTCGGCCTTGAGGACCAGGCCGAGCTACGCACGGAAGTGTCTCGCGA
>CAZAZR010000045.1:0-12653 GCA_964489685.1 uncultured Solibacteraceae bacterium
GGCAGGGGGCGCTGCATGTGGTGGCGCTGGGCCCGACGCGTCGCGTGGTTGGCGTTGATGTGCCCGAGTGGTTCGATCGAGAGGGCCTCTATACGCGAGGAGGCCGCGACCACGCCGATAACGCAGAACGCTTCGCGGGTCTTGCACACGCGGCGCTTGACTTCGCCCAGCACGATGTTGACGGAGGCCGCATCGACATCGTGCATGCCCATGACTGGCAGGCGGGACTGGTACCTGCGCTGATCCGGCAACAGCCGGCACGTTGGACACGCGTGTCCCGAGCCGGCCTCGTGATGACGATTCACAACCTGGCCTACCAGGGGCTGTTTCCCAAGGATGTGGTGACACGCCTGTCGCTCGGTTGGGATCTGTTCACCGTGGCCGTTGGCGAGTTCTGGAATCAGTTGAGCTACCTGAAGTGCGGCATCGCCGCCAGTGACATGGTCACGACGGTGAGCCCGACCTATGCGCGAGAGACGGTGCAGCCCGAGTTCGGTTTCGGGTTTGACGGCGTGCTGCACTCGCTCGGCGATCGCTATGTGGGCATCCTGAACGGCATCGACACGGCCGTCTGGGATCCATCGTCCGACCCGTTGCTGCCGGCCCATTACTCGGCTGATGATCTGACCGGCAAACGTCAGAACAAGCGCGCGTTGCTCGAGCAGTTTGGCTTGCCTGTGGGCGACGATGCGCTGGCGCGGCCGGTCATTGGGATCGTGTCGCGCCTGGTGGATCAGAAGGGATGCGATCTGGTGCTGGGGGCGTCCGAGCAGTTGATGTCACTCGATGCGACCTGGGTTGTGCTCGGCAGCGGCGAGTCGCACTATGAAGCGCAATTCACAGCGCTTGCGGCCCGTTTCCCTTCGCGGCTAGGGGTGCGCATCGGGTTTGACGAGGGTGTGGCGCACCTGATTGAGGCAGGCGCCGATATGTTTCTGATGCCGTCGCGTTTTGAGCCCTGCGGGCTCAATCAGATGTACAGCCTTCGGTACGGCACGGTGCCAGTGGTGAGAGCCGTTGGGGGGCTCGACGACACCATCAGGGGCTACGCACCGCGCGCGCGGCGCGCGAACGGTTTCAAGTTCCGTGAGGCGACGTCGGACGCGTTGCTGCACACGGTGCGGCAGGCGTTGCGCGTCTATCACAGACCGGAGCGTTGGGCCGCATTGATGCGCGAAGGGATGAGTGATGATCACTCATGGGGTCCATCAGCCCGGGAGTATGTCAAAGTGTACCGACAGGCGCGGTATGCGGCCGCCCTGCGATGGGCCGAGTGAGATCTGGCTGAGAGGACGAGCGTGATTCATGGCTTCTGACAAGGTGACAACGTTTACGGACGGCAATTTCGATACCGACGTGCTGCAGGCGAGCACGCCTGTGCTTGTGGACTTCTGGGCAGAGTGGTGCGGTCCCTGCCGCGCACTCGGACCGACGATTGACGCGCTGGCGGGCGAATACGCCGGCCGCGTCTCGGTGGGCAAACTCAACGTGGACGAGAACCCCGGGATCACCGTGAAGTACATGGTGCGTGGCATTCCCACCGTGATGCTTTTCAAGGGTGGCCAGGTGGTGGAACAAATCGTGGGCGTGGCCGACAAGGCTGAGTTCAAGAAGGCGCTGGACAAGCACCTCTGATGGCCGCGCTGACGAGAGAGGTCACGATCATCGGATCGGGGCCCGCCGGCTTGACGGCCGCGTTGTATTCGGCTCGTGCCAACCTGAAGCCGCTGGTGATCGAAGGCCTTGAGGCGGGGGGGCAGCTGATGCTGACCACCGCGGTGGAGAATTTTCCCGGCTTTCGTGACGGCATCATGGGGCCGGACCTCATGGCGGCCATGCGTGAGCAGGCGGAGCGCTTTGGCGCCGAGATCATTCGCGGCCATGTGTCGTCGATTGACTTGTCCACGCGGCCGTTTGTCATGACCGTCGGCGACGATCGCATCGAGACACAGACACTCATCATCGCGACGGGCGCCTCGGCGAAGTTGCTGGGGTTGCCGTCCGAGCGGGCGTTGATGGGACACGGCGTGTCGACGTGCGCCACGTGTGACGGCTTCTTCTTCCGCGGCCGGCCGATCGCGGTCGTCGGCGGCGGCGACTCCGCGCTTGAGGAGGCGATCTTCCTGACCCGGTTCGCGACGCAGGTGACGCTGGTGCATCGGCGCGACGCCTTCCGTGCCTCGAAGATCATGCAGGACAAGGCGCTGGCGAACCCCAAGATCGTGGTCGAGTGGGATACCGAAGTGGTCGAGATGCTGGACGCGTCCGCCGGGGCCGTCAACGGCATCGTCTTGCGCAACCTCAAGACGGGTGCCCAAAAGACGCTCGCCGTGGACGGTATCTTCGTGGCGATTGGCCACACGCCGAATACCGGTCTGTTTACGGGGCAGCTGGACGCAGATGCGGGCGGGTACCTCATCACCCACGACGGATCGCGCACCAGCGTCGAGGGGGTCTTTGCGTGCGGCGACGTGCAGGATCACGTCTACCGGCAGGCGATTACGGCCGCCGGCTCAGGCTGCATGGCGGCGCTTGATGCCGAGCGTTATCTCGAGTCGATCCAGCCGCCGCCAACCACGTCAGCACCGTCGTAGAACACCACGGCCTGGCCGGGCGTGATGGCCACCTGCGGGTCGTCAAAGCGCAGGTGCGCGGTGCCGTTGCCGGTGGCGACCACCGTCGCGGGTGCGTCCTGGTGGCGGTGCCGGATGCGCGCGGTGACGTGCGTGGGGCCGTGGGGCGCCTGCCCGGAGATCCAGTTCACGCCCGTGGCCGTGAGTTCGTGGCCGCCGAGTGCCTCGCGCGCGCCGACCACCACGCGCTGGTCGATGGGCTCGAGCTTCAGCACATAGAGCGGTGCGCCGGTGCTCAGACCCAGTCCTTTGCGCTGGCCGACCGTGAAGTGATGCACCCCGCGATGTTCACCAAGCACCTGCCCCTGGGCGTCAACGATTTCGCCACTGGCGGGTGGCTGCGGGGCATGGCGTTCGACAAAGCGCGCGGTGTTGCCGTCAGGCACAAAACAAATCTCGTGACTGTCGGGTTTGTCGGCCACAGACAGGCCAAGCCGCTCCGCATGCGCGCGGACCTCGGTCTTGTTCAGGTGCCCGACCGGGAAGCGTGCATGCGCGAGCTGATCCTGGGTGAGCGTAAACAGGAAATACGACTGATCTTTGCCGGGGTCCACGCCGCGCAGGAGGCGATAGCGTTGCTGGTTCTCATCACAGACCACTCGTGCGTAGTGGCCGGTGGCCACCACTGAGGCGTCGAGGCCGGCCGCGCGCTCGGCCAGGGTGGAGAACTTCAGGTCGGCATTGCAGTGCACGCACGGAATGGGTGTCCGCCCGGCCGAGTATTCGCGCACGAAGTTGTCCACGACCGTGGCTTTGAACTCGCGCTCGAAGTTGACGATGTAGTGGGGGAAGCCCAACTGCTGTGCGACACGCTTCGCATCGTGCAGGTCGTCAAGGCTGCAGCAGGAGCCGAACTTTGGTGCGCCGTCCTCGGTCTCGCGCTGATCGTAGAGCTGCATGGAGAGGCCCACCACGTCGTAGCCTTCTTCGACCATGAGCGCCGCGGCCACCGACGAATCCACACCGCCCGACATCGCGACCACAACGCGGCTCATTTTCTGCCTCCAACACCGGTCCTGCCCCCGACGCCGACGGCCGTGTGACTGAGGCGGCGGAGCTTGTGGACCAGGGCGGGCACCCGATCGATGACCGCCGCGATGTCAGCATCGGTCGTCCCGGGGCCGAGGCTGAATCGCAACGACGTGCGTGCGCGCGCCGCCGACAGGCCCATGGCCGTCAGCACATGCGACGGCTCAAGGGTGCCTGACGAGCAGGCGGAACCGGTGGAGACGGCGATGCCTTCGAGGTCGAGCGCAATCAGCAGCAGCTCGGCTTCGACGCCCTCGAAGCTGATGTTGGTGGTGTTGGGCACCCGCGACTCCGGCGCGCCGTTGACTTCGGCGCCGGGCACCTGTTCGATCAGCGCGCGCTCGAGCCGATCGCGACGCGAGGCGACCGGCGTCGCCTGTGCGTGCAGGGTGGCGCGCGCATGGGTGGCGGCCACACCCAGGCCCGCCAACCCGGCGACGTTTTCAGTGCCGGCTCGTCGTGACCGTTCCTGTTTGCCGCCTGTCTGCTGGGCGAGGAGCCTGATGCCGCGCCGCACCCACAACGCGCCCGTGCCTTTGGGGCCGCCGAACTTGTGGCCCGAGAGCGAGAGTATGTCAACGCCGAGTGCCTCCACCGATACGGGGACTTTTCCGACGGTCTGCACCGCGTCGGTGTGGAACCACGCGCCGTGGGTATGTGCGAGCGCGGCGAGTTCAGCAATGGGCTGGAGCGTGCCGACTTCGTTGTTGGCGTGCATGACGCTGACCAGCGCCGTGCCGGTGTCATGCCGGTTCAGCGCGGCATCGAGTGCCGCCGGTGAGACGATTCCCGAGCAGTCGACCGCGAGGCGTGTGACGCGCCAGCCTCGGGCCTCCATGGCGGCGCACGTCGCCAGGACGGCTTCGTGTTCAATCGCGCTGGTGATCAAATGACGGCGTCCGTCAGCGTCGAGAGCCTCGACGGCTCCCCTGATGGCGAGGTTGTCGGCTTCGGTCCCGCTGCCGGTGAGGACCACGTCACCCGGTTTGGCGTCGATGAGATCGGCAACGCTGCGGCGGGCGTCATCGATGACCGCGCGCGCCTTCTGACCGTGCGCGTGAATCGATGACGGGTTGCCGGGCGTGTCGCGAAGGACGCCACACACGGCCTCCACCACACCCGGCGCGGGCGGGGCGGTGGCGTTGTAGTCAAGATAGATCTGCATGGATCTGCACAGGGTGGAATCATCGTAGCACTCCCGCTGTATACTGGGTCGCATGTGGAAGCGAGATGAGGCAGTTCGGCCGCCGTCGTCGGCGCCCGCTCCAACAACAACACCGGCACCGGCAGCACCGCCGGCGCCCTTGGCCATGGGCGGCGGTGCCGCACCCCCAGCAGGGAGAGACCAGGTGAATATCGGCAAGAGCGTCGTCGTCAAAGGCGAACTGAGCGGCAGTGAAGACCTGACCATCGAGGGCGCGATCGAAGGCACCATCGAGCTCCGGCAGAATGTGCTGACGATCGGTCCCAGCGGCAAGATCAAGGCGCAGATCATCGCGAAGGCCGTGATCGTGCTGGGAGAGGTGCATGGCAACATCACCGCCACCGACAAGGTCGAGATTCGCGACACGGGATCGGTGGATGGCGACGTGACGGCCCCGCGGATCGCGATTTCCGACGGCGCGCACTTCCGTGGCGCCATCGATATGCAGCGTTCGCCGAATGAACCGAAGTCGGAGGGCCGAGCAGCGCCGGACAAGGCGCCCCCACTGACCGGGCCGGCGAGTCCCACGGCGGGAGTCCCGGTTCGCTGACGCCCGTGTTGAGCTGGGGGCAGAAACAGCCGGCACCTGATGCAGCGGCGGCTGCGCCGTCTGCGCCCGACTTCACGGTGGCCACGTCACTGGTGTTCCCAAAGTTCCTGTCGGTCGTGGGCCGACGCGAGCGGCCGGTGCTGCTGGACCTCGGGCCGGTCATTGGGTCGAACGTCGAGTTCTTCACTGAGCGCCTCGCGTGCAAGCTTTATATCGAAGATCTGTTTCAGGAGATCGAGGCGGCGGCCCGATCGGGTGTTCGGCCTGGGCTTGAGGCCGCGCTGTTCAAGAGGCTGGGCCAGGGGTCCGAATCGGTGGACGGGATTCTTTGCTGGGACGTGTTTGATTTCCTCGACCGCACAGCCGGTGTGGCTCTCGCGAGCCATCTGGAGACGTTGCTGCGCCGAGGCGGTGCCCTTTATGGGTTCTTCGGCACCACGGCGCTCGATCTGAATCACTACACGCGCTTTATCGTGAAGCGGGAAGACCGGTTCGAGCTTCGGCCGGTTCCAGCCACACCGGTCAAGCGGCGCGTGCTGGTCACCCGAGAAATCAACATGATGTTCGAACGGTTGATGTCGGCCGACTCCGTACTGCTCAAGTCAGGCACCCGCGAAACCCTCTTCCGTCGTCCTGCCTGAGTGCGGAGAGCCTAAAGTGCGATATCGTCGGTGGTATGGCAAGCAGGCCGACCATCGCGTTCCTGAGTGACTTCGGTACACGGGACCACTACGCCGGCGTGATGAAGGGCGTGGCGCTCAGTATCTGCCCTGATGCGGTGCTTGTGGATGTGTCGCACGACCTGCCCGCGCACGATATTCCGTTTGCCGCGCGCGAACTGGCGGCGACCTTCAAATACTTTCCTGCGGGGACGATTTTTCTGGTGGTCGTCGATCCCGGCGTAGGGTCGGCGCGCCGCGGCATTGCCGCCGACGTGGGGGATTGGCGATTCGTCGCTCCCGACAACGGCGTGTTGACCGGCGTGTTCCAGGAAGCGCCCCCCAAGAAGGTGGTGGAACTCACCGAGCGGCGCTACGCCCGGCCCACGGTGTCTCGCACCTTTGAGGGACGCGATCGGTTTGCTCCGGCTGCGGCGTGGCTGGCCAAGGGCATTCAGTTGCCGGCGCTCGGCCGCGCCATCACCGACTATGTGGTGATCGACCTGGTGCAGCCCGTCGTGGACGACGCAGAGATTCGTGGCCAGGTCGTGCGTGTGGATCGATTTGGCAACGTCGTGACCAATATCGGCCGGCGAGTCTGTGAGAAACTCGCCGGCGCCGATGGGGCGATGCAGATCGAGGTCGGCGGGCAGGCCGTGAGCCGGGTCGTGTCCACGTTTTCAGAGATTGGCACGGGCGAGGTCGGGGCGCTGTTTGGCAGCACCGATCATCTCGAGTTTGCGGCGCAGGCCGCAAGCGCGGCCGACGTGATGGGCGTGAGCGTCGGCACGCCCGTGTCGGTCCGCCGCCGGTAGCAGTTGGTGCACACATGACAGGAGTCGTCGGGCATGGCGTTTGATCTTTCCCTTCAGTTGCTGCGGGTCGTCGAACAGGCCGCCATCGCGTGTGCCCACACGATGGGGCAGGGTGATCGGCACGGTTCGGATCGCGTGGCCGTGGAAGCCATGCGGGCCACGCTGGACTCGGTGCCCATCGACGGCACGATTGTGATCGGGGAAGGCGAACGCGACGAAGCGCCGATGTTGTTCATCGGTGAAAAGGTCGGGCAGGGCGCCACGGGCGTGCCGGGCCTGCCTGAGGTCGATATCGCGGTCGATCCGCTTGAAGGCACAAATCTCTGCGCGCTGGGCGAGTACAACGCCATCGCGGTGCTGGCGGCGGCCTCCAAGGGTGGTCTGCTGCATGCACCTGACCTCTACATGGAAAAGCTGGTGGTGGGGCCGCGCGCGAAACACGCCGTGAGCCTGGACCGGCCGGTGAGGGACAACCTGAAGTCCATTGCCAAGGCCCTTGAGCGCGACGTGGATGACCTCGTCATCATGGTGCTCGACCGGCCCCGGCACGAAAAGCTAATCGCCGACATCCGGTCGGCCGGCGCGCGGATCCGGCTCATTGGCGACGGTGATCTGTCGGCCGGCATCGCCGCCGCCGTGGACGGATCGGGCGTGCATGCGGTGATGGGCACCGGGGGCGCCCCTGAGGGCGTGCTGACCGCCGCGGCGATGCGCTGCCTCGGTGGCGAAATCTACGCGAGGCTCGTGGTCGCCAAACCCGAGGACGAAGAGCGATGCCGGAAGATGGGCATTACGGACTTCCGGCGGATCTATTCAGCCGGCGATCTCGCGTCGGGTGAGGCCATCACGTTCGCGGCCACCGGCGTCACCGATGGTGCGCTGATGAAGGGTGTGCGGTTCTTCGGCCATGGCACACGGACCAGTTCCATCGTGATGCAGAACGAACCCCACCAGATTCGCTTTATCGACACCATCCACGTCACCGACCGTGGCAGTGATCTCCGCATCCGCTTCTGAGCCGGGCGCGCCTGACTGGCGCCGCAATCTCGGGGCGGTCACGGTCGCCACGTTCATCGGATTCACCGGCTTCACACTGGTGATGCCGTTTCTGCCGCTGTACTTCGAGCAACTCGGCGTGTCGGATGTCGGGTCGATCGCCGTGTGGTCGGGCGTCAGCCTGGGCATCACGCCGGCGGTGACGGCGGTGATGGCGCCCGTCTGGGCGCGCGTGGGCGAGCGGTATGGCCACAAGCTGATGGTGGCCAGGTCGCTCTTCAGCTTTGTCGTGATCATGGCGGCCATGGCATTTGTGACCGCCCCGTGGCAGGTGTTCGCGCTGCGGGCGGTGCAGGGGCTGTTTGCCGGCTACGGCATGCTGGCGCTGACCATGGCGGCACAGTCGGCACCTGCGCCGCAGATGGCGAGCGCCATCGGCTGGGTGCAGACGGCGCAGCGCCTCGGGCCGGCCCTCGGGCCCGTCGTGGGCGGCAGCCTGGCGCAGGCGTTCGGGTTGCGCATGGCGTTTGTCGCAGCGGCGGTCTTGTTCTTTGGTGCCTTCGCACTGGTGATGGTGGGATATCGCGAGGCTCGGGTGCACCGGCACGACGCGTTGGCCGCGGCGGTGCCGCGCGTGACGCTGCGGTCCCTGTTGGTGGTGCCCCATTTTGGTCTCTTTCTTGTGGTGGTCTTCAGTCTGCAAATGGTTGATCGCAGTTTCGGTCCGGTCCTGCCGTTATATCTCAGGGAGATCGGTACGCCGTTGTCGAAGGTGCCCGTGGTGGCAGGATTGGTGTTCACGGTGGCGGCCGGATCCGCCGCCGTCGGCAACTACCTGTGTGCGGCGTTGCTCAGACACGCGGGTCCCGCCCGCCTGGTCATGGGCGCCTCGGCGCTGGCGACCGTGGGCGCGGTCGTCTTCAGCGTCGGGCCGGGTGCTGGCGCGTTGCTGGCCGCCGCGGGGATCTTCGGGTTGGGCATCGGTGTGGCGTTCACGACGATCTACACGGTGGCCGGCCAGCGCGTGCCTGAGCGATCGCGCGGAGTGGCGTTCGGATATTTGACCACCGCGTCACTCTCGGGACTGGCCCTGAGTCCCGTGGTGTCTGGCCTGTTGGGATCGGTCAGTATGCGCAGCGTCTTTGTGGCGGATGCCCTGGGGTTGGCCGCGGTCGCGTGGGCCGTACGGAGGATGCGATGATCGCCGGTCCGCGCGTGCTGCGTGTGAACCCGGCCGACTGTACCGCCGCAGATCTGGCTCCGGCCGTGGCCTGGCTGCGCGACGGTGGCATCGTCGCCATTCCGACCGACACGGTGTACGGGCTGGCCGTGGACATCCGGAGTGTGCTGGCGGTCAGGCGGCTTTTTGCGCTCAAGGGCCGTCCGGCGCGAGCGGCGCTCCCGCTGATTGCCGCGAGTATCGCACAGGTGGTGGCGTGCACCGGGCGACTCGATGCGCGCGAGGCCGCGCTGGCGTCAGCCTTCTGGCCGGGGCCGCTGTCACTCGTCCGCGATGCGCCGGCGTGGGTGGTGCCGGAAGTGCACGGGGGGCATCGCACACTCGCCATGCGCGTGCCCGACCATCTGGTGGCGCGCCGGATGTGCGACGCGTGGGGCGAGGCGTTGTCGGCCACAAGCGCGAATATCTCAGGCGCGCCCCCCGCCGATCGCGCCGAGGCGCTCGGCGCGCTTGCAGACGACCCGCACGTGCTGGTCATTGATGCCGGTGTGACGCCTGGGGGATTGCCCTCCACACTCGTCGACGTGCGCGCGGCGCGTCCCGTGCTGCTGCGCGAGGGCGCGATCCCCTGGAGCCGCGTGTTAGAATTTGTGCACGGATGAACACGGAGCGCGCGGCACTGCTCACACTGATGACGCGTGCCACACGAGGTGTGGACCACGACACTTCGCTCGATGAACTCGCCGGGCTGGCCAGCGCGGCCGGCGCGACGGTGGTCCTGCGGGCGATGCAGGAGCGTGCGTCACCCGATCCCGCCACGTTGTTCGGCAAAGGCAAGGCCGCAGAGATGGCGGCCGCGTGCGAGGCCGCGGATGTGGACGTGGTGATCGTCGATCATGTGCTGAGTCCGGCGCAGGCCCGAAATCTCGAAACCGTGTTTCACCGCCGGGTCATCGATCGCACCGAACTGATTCTCGACATCTTCGCGCGTCGGGCGCGGACGCGTGAGGGCAAACTTCAGGTTGAGCTCGCGCAGTTGCAATACATGTTGCCGAGGCTGGTGGGATCGGCCGAGGCACTGTCGCGGCTCGGCGGTGGCATCGGCACGCGGGGCCCTGGTGAAACCAAACTCGAGACCGACCGTCGGCGGATCAGGCATCGGGTGTCGGCGCTCAAACAGGAAATCGCCGAGGTCAGTGAACGTCGCGGCTATGTGCGCGCACGGCGCAAGCGCGGCGAAGTGCCCACGGTGGCCCTGGTCGGATACACCAATGCCGGCAAGACCACGCTCTTTAACGCGCTGACGGGCGGCGACGCCGTCGTCTCAGACGCGTTGTTCGTCACCCTCGACCCGCTCGTGCGCCGGGTGAAGTTGCCCGACGCGCGACAGATCATGGTGTCGGACACCGTCGGGTTCATCGATCGACTGCCGCACCAGCTCGTGGCCGCGTTCCGCGCCACGCTCGAGGAAGTGATTCACGCCGATCTGCTGCTGCATGTGATTGACGCGGCCGCCCCCGATCGGCAACGCCGGGAGCGTGCGGTGCGCGACGTGCTGACCGAGATTGGCGCGGGCCTCGTGCCGATGCTCGACGTGTTCAACAAGTGCGATCAATTGACACCGACGGATCGCGATCGGCTGACCACGAGCGCGCCGGGCGCGGTGGGTGTCTCGGCGGCGACTGGGGAAGGGGTGCGCGACCTGGTGGATGCCGTCGCGTCCAGGGTGGCGATGGATACCGAGCGGGTGACCTTCCAGCTCGACTTTTCCAGCGAAGCCGACCGGCAGGTCCTGGTGGAACTGCATCGCCACGCCCGCGTCACCAGTCAGATTACCGTGGGCTCCCAGGTGACCGTGGAAGCCGATGTGCCGCGGCGACTGCACGATCGCCTGCAGCGGCTACAGGAGATCGCATGACCCGCGCGCGCTGGGGCCGCGGGGCCCTGATCGCCTCGGTGCTGGCCGCCGCGGCCGCGTGCGCGACCGGGCCGTCCGCGCCGCCGGCGATGCCTGCCACGCCGACCTACCGCGAGGTGCCGCCGCTGGCGGTGCCCGACAGTCTGAAGGCCACGACCCAGATCAGGGCCCGGCACGACCAGGCGTGGGGCCGGCTCCAGTCGGGTGACCTGCGCGGCGCGACCCGCGATTTTACGGACATCCTCCGGCAGGCGCCCGACTTCTATCCGGCGGCCGCAGGCTTGGGCTACCTGGCCTCGATCGATCGCAAGTACGACGAGGCCGTGCGGCGCTTCGACTCGGTCGTCGCCGCCGATCGCACGTACCTGCCGGCATTGCTGGGCCGGATGGACGTGGCCCTGGCCCGTGGCGAGGATGTGGTGGCCGTGACCATGTCGGACCTGATCCTCGCGGCCGACCCCGGCCGGGACGATGTGCGCGAACGGCAGCAGGTGTTGCGCCTGCGAATCGTTCAGGCGCAGTTGACCCTCGCGTCAGCCGCGCGAGTGGCAGGGCAGTGGGACGATGCACAGGCGGCTCTCGATCGGGCCCTGGTGATGGTGCCCGACAGCGCGGTCGTGCTTCGGGAACTGGCACTCGTGGAGATTGCCCGGGGGCATCTCGATGAAGCGGAAACCCATGCGCGCCGATCGCTCTCGCTCGACGCCGGCGATGCCCAGACCCATGTCGTGATGGCCAGCGTGCTCGAGGCCCATGGCCGTCTGCGTGAGGCCGCCGATGCCCTCGCGCGAGCGATTCGCATCGACCCGCGGCAGGAGTGGCGGGATCGCGCCGCGAGCCTGACCGCGCGGGCCGACTTCAACGCATTGCCTGCTGAGTACCGCGCCATCCCGACATCGGCCAGCGTGACACGGGGTCAGTTGGCCGCCATCCTGGGAATCCACCTTCAGAGTGCGCTGGCCCGCGCCCCTCGACGGGTGACCGTCGTCCTCACCGACGTTCGGTCGCATTGGGCCGCCCCGTGGATCCTGCCCGCTATTCGCGCGGGTTGGATGGACTCGCTCCCCAACCACACGTTCCAGCCCTCCGGGCCGGTCCGGCGTGCTGAACTGGCGCAGGTGGTCTGGCGCGTGGCGCAGGACCTGGCCGCTCGACAGCCGGCCGAGTTGGCGCGATGGCGGGCATCCCGCCCGGCCTTGGCAGATGTCTCGCGGGCGCATCTGGCGTACGCCGCCATCGCCGGGGCGCTGGCCACTGGTGCCATGGGGATGTCTGAGACGGGCCGGTTCGAGCCCAGTCGTCTGGCCACGGGCTCTGAAGTGGTGGCGGCGGTCGCGCGGCTCGAGCAATTAGCGAAACAATAAGACTGCCCATGACGCTGTTTACCCCGGCGAACCTGCTCACGATTTCGAGGATGGTCCTGGTACCGGTGTTCGCGCTGTGCATGCTGTATGGCTACCCGGGGTGGGCGCTGGTCACCTTTGTGGTGGCCGGAATTACGGATTTGCTCGACGGCGCTATCGCCCGCTGGACGCACCAGCAGACGACCCTCGGCGCATGGCTGGACCCGATGGCTGACAAGCTTCTGCTCCTGACGATGTTCGTCATGCTGACGCTGCCGGGGCTGGGCATGACCTACCGGCTGCCGTTGTGGCTCACGGTGCTCGTC
>CAZAZR010000045.1:12663-26441 GCA_964489685.1 uncultured Solibacteraceae bacterium
GATGTGGCCATCGTGCTGACCGCTGCGGTGATCAACCTCGCCGTCGCGCCGCGCACGTTCAAACCCTCGCTGCTCGGAAAGGCTGCCACGGGCATCTACATCCTGACCGGCGTGGTCACGCTCTGGGGCAACTACCGCGGCCTGCCCAACGGTGTGCTCCCGATCTTCATCTACCTCTCACTGGCGATTACGCTGCTCTCAGCCGCCGACTATCTGCGACGCGTCACCCGAGTCCCCGGCGACGTCACGCCGGCCTAGGATCTGGACGGCCGGCAGCCTTGATCAATCCTCCATCCTCCATCCTCAATGGAAGCGATTGAGCGCCTGACCGTCCGATGGCTCAGATCTTGGTGCGAAAGTACTCAATCGTACTCGTCAGTCCTTGTTCGAGCGCCACCGTCGGCTCCCAACCAAGAATCGTGCGAGCGCGGGTGATGTCGGGGCGCCGGACTTTCGGATCGTCGGTAGGGAGTGGTTTGAAGACAATCTGGCTCGCGGATCCGGTCATCTGAATGATGGTCCGCGCAATCTCCGCGATCGACATCTCGTGCGGATTGCCTACATTCACCGGGTCGTTGGTGTTCGAGTCGGCCAGCTTGAGGATACCGTCCACCAGATCCGTGACGTAGCAGAAGCTGCGCGTCTGGGTGCCGCTGCCGAAGATGGTCACGTCTTCGCCGCGTAGCGCCTGCCCGATGAACGTCGGCACCGCGCGGCCGTCATGAATCCGCATCCGTGGACCGTAGGTGTTGAAGATGCGGATGATCTTCGTGTCCACGCCGTGGTGGCGGTGATAGGCCATGGTGATGGCTTCCGCAAATCGTTTGGCCTCGTCGTACACGCCGCGCGGGCCCACAGGGTTGACGTGGCCCCAGTACGTCTCCTTCTGCGGATGTTCGAGCGGATCGCCGTAGACCTCGGACGTGGAAGCAATCACGAATCGCGCGCCCTTGGCCTTGGCGAGTCCGAGCGCGTTGTGGGTGCCAAGGGACCCGACCTTGAGCGTCTGAATCGGCAGTTCCAGGTAGTCAATCGGGCTGGCCGGGCTCGCCCAGTGCAGGACGAGGTCCACCGGTCCGCTGACGTCGATGTAGCGCGTCACGTCGTGGCGAATGAACTCGAACTCGCGGTCGCGCAGGTGCGCGATGTTGGTGAGGTCGCCGGTCAGCAGGTTGTCGATGCCGACCACGCTGTGGCCGCGATCGAGCAGTGTTTCACTCAGGTGGGATCCAATAAAGCCGGCAGCGCCGGTGATGACAACTCGCACAGAAACTCCTCAGCAGCCATCAGTACGCGGCACGGTGGATGCCTCGCATGACGGTAAGCCACATGATCTTGAAGTCGAGACTGATCGACCAGTTCTCGATGTAATACAGGTCAAATTCGATACGTTTCTCGAGCGAGGTATTCCCGCGCCAGCCATTGACCTGCGCCCACCCCGTGATGCCGGCTTTGACCTTGTGGCGCAGCATGTATTGGGGGATCTGATGTTTGAATTGCTCGACAAAAAACGGCCGTTCCGGTCGGGGGCCCACGATCGACATGTCGCCCTTCAGCACATTCCAGAACTGCGGCAGCTCGTCCATGTCGGTCTTGCGCAGCCAGCGTCCCACGGCCGTCGCGCGCGGGTCGTCGTCGCGCGCCCAGATCGGGCCGGTGACTTCTTCGGCATCGATGGGCATCGATCGGAACTTCCAGACCGTGAACGACTTCCCGTCCAGACCCATGCGCTCCTGCGTGTAAAAGACCGGGCCGGGAGCACTCCGCTTGATGATGAGCGCCACCAGCAGGGCTGGCAGGGCACCCATCACGATCACGCCGAGCGACAGCGCGACGTCCACGGCCCGCTTCAGCAGGCTGTTGAAGCCGCGCAGCGGCATGTCGTTGATCGAGATGATCGGGAGCCCGTCCAGGTCTTCCAGTCTGGCTCGCAGGGCGATGAACTGCAGCAGGTCGGGCACCACGTGAATCTCGATGCACTCCCGGCTCGCCATCTCCACGACGTTGAGCATCTTGACGTGTTCTTCAAGCGGCAGCGCCACGTAGATTTCGTCGATGTGCTCGCGGGTGCAGATCTCCGAGGTGTCGGCCAGCGCGCCGAGAATGGGCAGGCCGCGATACCCGATGGTGTCGCTCGTGGTCGCGCGGTCGTCCACAAAACCGATGAGACGGAATCCCAGTTCGCCATGCTGGAAAATCCGGTCGGCCACCATCCGGCCCAGGTCGCTGGCGCCGACAATGAGCACGCGTCTGAGGCCGATGCCGTTGCGCCATCGGCGTCGCAACTGCGCGCGCACGAACTCGCGCGACGCGAACGCGAACGTGACGTTGAGGGCGAGGAAGAGCACCCACACCCACTGCGAGACCTCGAGGTAGCCCAGGGCCTTGCGCGCATCGCTCAGGTGATACGTCTGCACATAGAGCGTGCCCACCAGAGCCAGAAGCACCGTCAGCAGGCTGCCGACGAGCACCGCGAAAAAGTCGTCCATGCGCGACCGGCCGCGTCGCAGTCGGTACAACCGCTGCAGGTGAAACGCCACCGGCACCATCAACGCCACAAACGGCAGCACCGTCAGGTACTGCTCGAGCGGCGGCCAGCCTTTCGGCGTTTCGATGAGCCCGGTCTGGAACCGGATGACATACGCCAGCAGGAATGCCGCAGCCGCCGTCAGGATGTCCGACAGGATATGGACGACGACGAAGAGGCGGCTGAAGCGTTTTACCATGCCTGGGGGTGCTCCAGGGCTTCGGCCACAAGGTGCGTCAGGCCCGCGTCGAAGCGTTCGCCGCTGAAGGCGCACGCTCGCGTATGCAGTTCGGCCGGCGACAGCGGAAGGGTATCGACCAGGCGCATGGCGTCGGCAAATCGTGATGCGTCGCTCGCGGCGTCGGTGCTGCCGGGTTCCACCAGCCACCCCGATACGCCGTGTTCGACGGTCTCACAGGCGCCGCCCCGTGCCAGCGCCACCACCGGCCGACCGCAGGCCTGTGCCTCCACGGGCGCAATACCGAAGTCTTCTTCGCCGGGCAGCACCAGTGCCCGTGCGCCGCGATACAGGTCTCGCAGCTCACCGTCGTCCACATGGCCGAGGAACTCAGTGCCGGTGGCGGCGATCGCGCGCAGCCGATCCGCATCGGGTCCGGTGCCGACGATCTTCAGCCTGGCTCCAAGGAGGGCGGCGGCACGAATGGCTGTATCGATTCGCTTGTAGGGCACGAGCGCAGAAACCACCAGGAAGTAGTCGCCAGGAGCCCCATGGCCTGGCGTGAAGAACCCCGTGTCCACAGGCGGGTGGAGCACGGCGGCCCGACGATTATAGTACCGCCTGATTCGTCCCGCAACGTAGGCCGAGTTGGCAATGAATCGATTCACCCTGGGCGCCGTATCCCGATCCCAGCGAGCCAGCCACGCTACGACATGCCGGGCCGCCGCGCTGCCCAGGTGCCCCAGACGGTCCGGGCCGAAGTACGCCGGGAACTGGTCCCAGGCGTAGCGCATCGGCGAATGGCTGTAGCAGACGTGGACGGCTCGTCCCGTGGGGACCACCGCCTTGGCCGCGCAGTGGCTGGTCGACACCACCAGCGTCGCGTCGTCGAGGTCGAACTGCTCAATCGCGAAAGGGAAGAGCGGCAGATAGTGCCGATACCAGCGCGCCGGCGCCGGCAGCCGGTTGATGATGGATGCGCGCACGCGCCGGTGTTCGATGACGGGTGTAACCGAGCCGGGCACGTGCACAAGGGTCAGGAGGTCTGCGTCCGGATACAACCGGCACAGCGACTCCAGCACCTTCTCGCCGCCGCGCATGCCGGTGAGCCAGTCGTGGATCAGCACCACCCGCTGGGTTGCGCGGTGCATCACCTGCTCAGGCACCGATCACCCGTCGGTAGACGGCGCGCGTGGCGTCGGCGGCGCGCGCCCACGAAAAGGCCTTCACGCGGATGTGCCCGCGACGCACCAGGTCCGCGCGCAGCGCGTCGTCACCCAGCACCCGGGCCATCGCGGCGGCGAGCGCCGCCGGGTCAAGCGGATCGATGAGCACGGCGGCGTCGTCCACCACCTCGGGCAGCGACGAGACGTTGGACGTAATGACGGCCGTGCCGCTGGCCATGGCCTCGAGCGGCGGAAAGCCGAAGCCTTCAGACAGCGACGGAAAGACGAAGACCCTGGCCAACTGATACAGCGCGGCGAGGGTGGCGGCGGGCACGAAGCCCAGGAATCGCACGTGTTGATGCAGGTGATGCCGATGCACCAGGCGCCGCAGGTTGGGATACTTCGAGAGCTCGTCGCCGATGATCAGCAGCTTGACGTCTTCGTGGCCGGTTTTCCGCATGAGCGCGAACGCTTCAATGAGGCGGTCCACGTTTTTGTGCGGTTTGATGTTGCCGGCGTACAGCACGAAGGGCGCATTCAGCATGAAGCGATCGCGCACGCGGGCCACTTCAGCCTCATCGGGCGGCTCGAGGAACCGCAGATCGAGTCCGTTGTGGATGACATCAATCTTGTCGGCGGGCGTATGCAGGTAGTGCTGGATGTCGTCCTTGCTCGCCTGTGACACGGTGATCACGCGGCTGGCGCGCCGGGCGCCGAGTGCCATGAAGGTGCGTGCGTAGGCGTACGCCCCGCGGTTCGGCAGGTACTGCGGGAATCGCAGGTGGATGCAGTCGTGGATGGTCACGACCACGGGGCCGGACGTCAGCGGCGACACCACGTAGTGGGGCGCGTGGAAGAGCTGCACGCGTGCGCGCCGCACGTCGAGGGGCACGCTGAACTGCTCCCGGACCGAGTAGTTCGGCGAGCGATCCACGAGCGGCTCGAACCGGGGTCCCAGCGACCGCACAAAGTCCACGTCCTCGGGCCGGCAGATGAGGACGTAGTGTTCCGGCGTGTCCTGCCGCCCGAATTCGCGTACGAGGTTGCGGACGTACGTGCCGATGCCGTAGTCATGCAGCTTGCGCGCGTCGATGGCAATGCGGACGGGAACCACAACACTGATTCTATCGAATGGCGCGGCCGCGCATGGCGAGCCATGCGCGCAGCCACGGCGCCCATCGTGGTGCGTGCTTCTCGTAGAACCGCACGTGGCTTCGGTCGTACAGCGGCGAAACAGACTGACCCGTCGCCGTAGACGACCCGCCACGCACATGGACGATCTCGGCTGCCGGCGTGAAGAGAATGCGACCGCCACGGGCCCGCAACGCGGCGCAGAAATCGACGTCCTCTTCGTACATGAAATAGCGCTCGTCGAGCAGGCCCACCGCGTCAGCCGCGGATCGCCGCACGAGCAGGCACGCGCCGCTGACCCAATCCACCGTCCGTTCGCGAGAGACGTGCCGGACGATGTAGCGTCGAGCCCATCGCCCTTTGCGTGCCGCCAGCGTCACGCGCAGCCGCTGCACGGCTTCGCCCCAGGGAGTCAACATTGGACCGAACGACACTTCGGGCGATAAGGAGGCATCAATCAGGCGCGGCCCTGCAGCCACGGCGCCGGTTGCGTCGAGGCGTGCGACCAGGCGATCGATGGCGCCTTCGGGCACGACCGTGTCGCTGTTGAGCAGCAGGATCAGCGGGGCAGCGGAGCGCCGGATTCCAACATTGTTCGCCGCTGCGAATCCGATGTTCTCCGGGAGTGCCAGGACCTCAATGTCGGTCCACCGCTTCGTCACCCAGGCCACGCTCATGTCGCTCGACGCGTTGTCCACAACGCAGATGTGGTGGGGCGTCGTCGGCGGCGCCGCCCGCAACGACGCCAGGCACGCCATCACGTGGGCGGCGGTGTTGTAGTTGACGATGATGATGTCGAGGTGGGGCGTCATGGGTGCGACTCCCCGGCGGCGGCCCTCTCAAGGGCCGAACGCAGGACCGACGCGGTGCGCGACCAGGTGTGGGCACCAAGCCGGGCTTGGCCGCGCGCCACTGTCTCGGCGTGCACGCCTGCATCGGTCAGCAGCGTCGTGAGGCCGTCGGCGATCGCGTTCAGATTCAGCGGGACCCGCACCGCACCGTCGCCGTAGACCTCGCGCGCCACCGGCGTATCGAGCAGCACGCTCGGCACGCCGTGCGACAAGGCTTCCATGGGCGTCATCGCAAAACCTTCATAGTCAGACAGGAACGCAAACGCCCGGGCCGATGCGTATAAGGCCTCGAGCGCATCATCGGACACGTACGGCCGCCAGCTGAACACTCCGCCCAGTCCCAGCGCCTGGGCGGCGGCGACGGGATCAAATGGGGGATGCGTTCGGTTGCCGCCGACCAGGACGAGCCGTGCGTCCGGGACACGTGTGTGCACCAGCGCCATCGCCTCCAGCAACTCCGGCGTGTGCCGCCGGTGGAAGAGTGTGCCCACCGAGAGCACCAGAGGTTCGCGGCTCGAGGCGGGGCGTCCGCCGCGCCAGTCTGGCGCGCCCTGCGGCGCCAGCAGGATGTGATCGAGCGGCAACCCGAGGTGACGATGAATCTCGGAGGCCGAGAAGTGCGAGACGGTGACGACCGCCGCGGCCCGGCGGGCGGCGGCGCGCGTGACGAGACGGCGCCTGAGGCCTTCGCGCCAGCCGAAGCCTTGCGGCTGCGCGAAGTACGACAGGTCGTGAATGACCAGCACGAATGGGCAGCCCAGGCGCAAGGGGGCCGTATACGCGGGTGCCAGCAGCACATCCACACCTGAACGAGCGGCCATCGTCGGCAGTCGACGCTGTTCCCACATCGTTCCCGCCGTTTCGGCCGCGTCGATCACCACGTCACACGCGAACGACAGATCCTGCACCCACGATGGCGGATCGCGGTGAAGGAACAGGCTCACGCGATGTGGAAATCCGGCGCGCGACCACTCCTGAAGCACCCCCGCCAGGTACCGGCCCACACCGGTCGGTGACCCGGCGATTTCGCGGGCATCGATCCCGATATGTCGAAGTTGTTCGCGGGCCATGTCAGCCACGCTGTTTCCTGCGTTCCACCGCATGGGCCCAGGCCTCTCTGGTGCGTTCGGCGGTGTTTGCCCAACTGAAGGCTCGCGACTGCTGCAGTCCAGCCTCGCTCCTCCGCACCCGCTCGTCGGGGGCAGAGACCACACGGTCGATGGCGGCCGCGAGCGCGTCGGCGTCACCCGTGTGAAACAGCACGCCCGCCGTGCCGACGACCTCGGGCAGTGCCCCCTGATCGGCGACGATGACGGGGACGCCGATCGTCATGGCTTCAAGGGCGGGCAGGCCAAACCCTTCGGTGTGTGACGGGAGGATGCAAGCCATCGCCGACGCATAGAGCGCCCGCCGCGCCTCGGGTGCGACGTAACCGAGCACGTCCACGTGCGCGGCCAGCGGCGCCGCCGCCGCGCGACGCAGGATGGGACCCGAGTCCAGGCCCGCGCCTCCGGCCAGCACGAGGCGCGGCGTCGGGGTTCCGCGCGCGTCGCGCATGGCTCTCAGCCGCTCGTAGGCGTCAAGCAGGAGTCCCACGTTCTTGCGCGGCTCGATACTGCCCAGGAACAAGAGTGGCGCTTCCGCGGGTTCAGCCCCGCGCGGCATCCAATCGGGTCGGCCGAGCGGGCAGACAAAGATTTGATCGCGCGCGACGCCCGTGAGCCGGACGACCTCCGATGCGGTGTGCTGCGAGACCACCGCGACGGCATCGGCCCCCCTGATGTGCGCCGGTGCCAGAGCTGGGTAGTCGCGCCTGATCTCGGCGCTGGTCCGCTCGGGATGCGTCAGGAAATCGAGATCGTGGACCGTCACAACCTGGGCCGCACGGTCGGAGGGCAGCCGCAGCGGGTGCGCGGAGTGCACAATGTCGAACGCGCCGCGGGTCAGACGCTCCACACCGGGCCACCCGGCGCGATGCCAGAGCAGGTTGAGCACCCGCACAGGGATGCGCCGGTCGATGATCATGGCACCGGGGACCACGTCTGGCGCCAGACGATGCTGCCACGATGATGAGAAGAGTGTGAGCGTCTCGGGACGGCCGGGCACGGCCGTGCAGATTAGCGCGCGCGCCAGTTCGTGCACGTATTCGCCGACGCCGGTTCGCTGGCGCAGCGCCGGTCGATAGTCGAGCAGAATCCGCAAGGGCGAGCCGGCTGGGATGGTATCACGAACGCCGTAACTCCTTATTTGCCAATTGATTGACAGGTTTTGGAGGGGCGTGATAGTTTCAGGACTTTGGGCGGGTAGCGAAGAGGCGTGCATGCGGATTGCAGTGGTGGGAACGGGATACGTTGGCCTGGTGGTGGGCGCGTGTTTTGCGGAGACCGGAAACCAGGTCGTCTGCGTGGACAAGGACGCGGCCAAGGTCCGCGCGCTACGACGCGGCAAGATTCCGATCTTCGAGCCTGGTCTCGAGGAAGTGGTCAAGCGCAATTCTGCGGAAAAGCGCCTGACCTTCACCCTGGATTTGAAGGCCGCCGTTCGCAAGTCTGACGTGATTTTCATTGCCGTCGGTACGCCGATGGGCGAAGACGGGTCGGCCGACCTTCAGCATGTGCTGGGCGCCGCTCGTGAGGTGGCCCGCGCGATGACCGGGTACCGCGTCATCGTCGACAAGAGTACCGTGCCGGTCGGGACATCGGAGTTGGTGCGTGAGGCGATCCGTCGCGAAACCACGCATCCATTTTCAGTGGTGAGCAACCCCGAGTTCCTGAAGCAGGGTGCCGCCGTGGATGATTTCCTGAAGCCCGACCGTGTCGTGCTGGGCGTCACTGATCAGAAGGCGGCCGACCTGATGGTGGAGTTGTACCGCCCGTTTACGCGGACCGGCGCGCCCATCATGGTGATGGACTGTCCCAGCGCCGAACTCTGCAAGTACGCGGCGAACGCGATGCTGGCCACGCGCATTTCGTTCATGAACGAGATCGCCAATGTGTGCGAACTGTTTGGGGCGGATGTGGACATGGTGCGCCAGGCGATGGCCACCGACAAGCGCATTGGGCCGGCCTTCCTGTTTCCCGGCGTCGGCTACGGCGGCAGTTGCTTCCCGAAAGACGTGCAGGCCATCGTCAAGTTTTCGGCGGACAAGAAATATCGGTTCCGGGTGCTCGAGGCGGTCGAGGCCGTCAACGCGACTCAGAAGCAGCGGTTGCTGCTGAAGGTTGATGCGTGTTTCGGCAAAGGGCCCAAGTCGCTGGCCGGCAAGACCATCGCGGTCTGGGGACTGGCGTTCAAGCCGCGGACCGATGACATGCGCGAGGCTCCGGCCATCCCGATTATCGAAGGCCTGCTGGCGCGCGGCGCGAAAGTGCAGGCCTATGACCCTGAAGCCAGGGATGTCGCGCGCGGCATCTTCGGCGCGTCCATCACCTACGCGCCACACGCCTACCAGGCGCTGGCCGGCGCCGACGCGCTGCTCATCGTCACTGAGTGGAATGAGTTCCGCGAACCCGATTTTGCGCGGATGAAGAAGGCGATGAAGCGGCCCGTGATTTTCGATGGACGAAACCTGTACGACCCGAAGCAGGTGCGTGCGCTCGGGTTCACGTACCAGTCGATCGGCCGCCCATGAATGGGGCGGAGCCCAGGAGCGTTCTCGTCACCGGCGGCGCCGGCTACATCGGCAGCCATACGGTCAAGGCGCTGGCCCTGGCCGGGTACGACGTCTGCGTCTTCGACAACCTCGCGGCCGGTCATCGCGAAGCGGTCGCGCGAATCGCGCGAGCCCTGCCCGAGCGATCAGTCACGCTGGTCGAGGGCGACATTCTCGATCGCGCCCGCCTGCTTCAGGCCCTTCAAGAAAGCCGGGCGCAGGCCGTGTTGCATTTCGCAGCGCGGCTGTCGGTGGCCGAATCCGTCCGCGAACCGGCGAAGTATTACGAGACGAATGTCATTGGCGGTCTGACGGTGCTTTCGGCCATGGCGGACGCTGGCGTGTCTCGATTCGTCTTTTCGTCAACGGCTGCCACGTTTGGCGAGCCGCAGACCCTTCCGATCGACGAGTCGCATTCCCAGCAGCCGATCAACCCGTACGGTGAGACGAAGCTGGTCATCGAGCGATTCCTGCGACACCTGGACCTGGCGACCGGCCTGCGCCACGTCGTGTTTCGCTACTTCAATGCGGCAGGCGCCGACCCCGGCGGGCTGCTCGGCGAAGATCATGAACCGGAAGATCACCTGATACCGCGTGCGATTTCTGCGGCGACGACGGGCCGCCCCATTCAGATTTTTGGCAGCGACTATCCCACCCCGGATGGCACCTGCGTGAGGGACTTTGTTCATGTGACGGACCTGGCTGACGCCCACGTCGCCGGATTACGTGCCCTTGAAGCAGGAGGCCCCTCGGCATCCTACAATCTCGGCATGGGCGACGGAGTATCGGTGAGGGAGGTCCTGGGCGCTGTGGGGCGCGTGACCGGCCTGCCGGTGCCTCACACGATTGGACCCCGGCGCGAAGGCGACCCTTCCAGCCTCGTGGCCACCAGCGCACGAGCCCGATCGGCACTGGGGTGGACGCCTCGTTACGGAGATCTGGACACGATTGTGGCGACGGCCTGGGCGTGGCATCGGACCCATCCGCAGGGATACGGCAGCCCAGAGTGAACGAGTTCCGGCGCCTGCTCGGGTACGCCAAACCATTCCGGGGACGCCTGGCCCTGGCGGTGTTGGGCATGGTTGTGTACGCGGCCGGTGCGGTGGGGATCGTCCGCCTCGTTGAGCCCATCTTCGATGGCGTCCTGAATTCCAATACCGAAAGCGTCCGTTGGATCGCGACGATGTTGTTGTGTGCGTTCGCGGCCAAGGGGCTGGGTGCGTACGTGTCGAGTTATCTGATGACCGACGTCGGCCAGCGGGTGGTGATGGACCTGCGAAACCGCCTCTATCGGCACATCCTGAATCAGTCCGCCGCGTTTTTTTCCCGGCACACCTCCGGCCAACTCGTCTCACGGATCACGAGCGACGTGGCGCAGGTGCAGACCGCTGCGTCGGAGACATTGGCGGACCTGATCCGCGAGTCGGTCACCGTGGTGGGGTTCGCGGCCTGGCTGGTGTACCTCGACGCCGAACTGGCCGTCATCTGCATTGCGACCGTGCCGTTGGTCGTGTATCCGCTGGTGCGTCTGGGACAGCGCGTGCGCAGCACGACCCGTCGCGGGCAGGAACATCAGGAGCACCTGACGCATGTGGCCACCGAAGGGCTGACTGGACACCGCATCGTCAAGGCCTTTGGCGCGGAGGCACGTGAGTCGGCGAGGTTTTCCGCCGTCGGCGCGTCGCTGTACCGGACCAACATGCGGGTGACGGCGGCGATGTCCGCGCTGCCGCCGCTCATGGAGTTCATCGGCGGCATTGCCGCGGCCGGTGCCATCTGGTACGCCTCGGAAAAGATCACGGATGGGAAACTGACCACCGGCCAGTTTGGATCGTTCCTGTTTGCGGCTTTCTCGCTCTATGCCCCGATCAAGAAACTGAGCCGAGTCAACGCCGGGCTGCAGCAGGCCATTGCGGCGGCGCAACGGATTTTCGAGATGCTCGACATCCACTCGGAAGTGCAGGAGCGTCCGGGCGCGTTGCCATTGGCGCGCCTGCAGTCCACCGTGGAATTTCGCGACGTCGGGTTTGCCTACGACAACACGCCTGACAAACACATCCTCCGTCACGTGTCGTTCACGGCACGAGCCGGTCAGGTCGTCGCCCTTGTCGGCCTGAGCGGCGCAGGCAAGACCACGCTCGTGAATCTCATCCCGCGTTTTTACGATGTGACCGAGGGTGCGTTGCTCATCGATGGCGTGGATGTGCGCGACGTGACACTCACGTCGCTGCGCAGCCAGATTGCGCTCGTCACGCAGGAGAACGTGCTGTTTGACGACACCATCGCGGCCAATATCGCGTACGGCGCGCCCCAGGCCTCGCGTGAGGCGATTGAAGCGGCCGCGCAGGCGGCGCACGCGCACGACTTTGTCCTGCAGGTCGAGGGCGGCTACCAGGCGCGCATCGGTGAACGGGGGCAGCGGTTGTCAGGGGGACAGCGGCAGCGGCTGGCCATTGCGCGCGCGATTCTGACGAACGCGCCGATCCTGGTACTGGACGAAGCCACGTCGGCGCTGGATTCCGAGTCTGAACAGGCCGTGCAGGCTGCGCTCGTGAACCTGATGCGCGACCGCACGACGTTTGTGATCGCGCACCGGCTGTCCACCGTACGCCATGCGGATCTCATCGTGGCGCTCGACGATGGCCAGGTGGCCGAGTTGGGGACGCACGAGACTTTGATCGACCGGCCCGGAGGTGTGTACGCGCGACTGCACGCGTTGCAGATGCTGGATGAGCGGGAGGACGCACAGTGATTCGATCGATGACAGGCTTTGCCTCGGTGAGTCGTGAAGAGGCCGGGCAGCAGGTGAGCGTGACCGTGAAGTCGGTCAATCATCGATTTCTGGATGTGCAGGTGAAGATGCCCTCGGCGCTGGCGGCAGTCGAGTCGCGTCTCAAGGCGCTGGTGCAGCAGCGGCTGACCCGTGGGCGGGTGGAAATTGCGTTGTCGTGGGATCAGCGTGATGAGACGCCTCGCGAGGTGGTGCTCAACGAGCGGCTGCTCGCCCAGATCAACACGGCCGTGGAGCGTGCGCGCGGGCAGGGGTTGGTCACGGGGGCGCTGTCGGCCTCAGACGTATGCCGCATCCCCCATGTGCTTGACGTGAGGGCGGCGACTGAGCGCGATTGTGTGAGCGACGAGACGTCGGGGCTGGTGGAGCGTGCGGTTGGTGACGCCCTTGACGCACTGGTGATCATGCGGGAAACCGAGGGATTGTTTCTGGCGGCCGATCTCGATGCGCGGTTGCTGACGCTGCTGACGTTTGTCGAGACCGTCGAACGGCAGGCCGCGCAGGGACAGGCGGCACTTGACGCGCGTCTGCGCGAGCGACTGGCGGCGCTGCCTGCGGACCTGCAGCAGGACCCGGCGGCGGTGACCCAGGAAGTGGTGCGGTTCGTGGCGCGGTCGGACATCCACGAGGAAATTTCGCGAATGCGCGGGCATGTGGAACACTGGCGACAACTGGCCGACGGACCCGAGCCGTGCGGCCGGAAGCTGGATTTTCTGGTGCAGGAGATGAACCGCGAGATCAATACGATCGGCTCCAAGGCCGAGGGCCTCAAGGCCACCGAATCGGTGGTGGGCGCCAAGGCGGAACTCGAGCGTGTGCGCGAGCAGGTGCAGAATGCCGAGTGAGTCTTCGCGCGGGTTGCTCGTGGTGGTCTCGGCGCCCAGCGCCACTGGCAAGACGACGGTGGTGGAGCAGCTGGTGCAGGTGTTGCCAGGCTTGCGCATGTCGCGGTCGTATACGTCGCGTGCCGCCAGGCCCGGGGAAGAGGATGGCCTCGACTACAATTTTATCAGCCGCGAGGCCTTCGAAGCGATGATCGCGAACGACGCGCTTCTTGAGTGGGCTGATGTGTTCGGTCACTACTACGGCACGGGGCGCGTCGAGACCCTGTCGAGGCTGGAGGCCGGCGAAGATCTGGTGCTGGTGATTGACGTGCAGGGCGCGCGGCAAGTGCGCGAGCGGTTGCCGGAAACCGTGGCCGTCTTCATGTTGCCCCCGTCGTTCGAGGTGCTGGAGCAGCGGCTGCGCAAGCGGAGCAAGGACCCGGAGGCCGAGATGTTGCGTCGGCTCGAAACCGCCCGTCGGGAGGTAGACGCCGTGTCGGCGTATGACTACGTGGTGGTCAACGACCTGCTCGAGCGCTGCGTCGGGGAACTGGCCGGCATCGTCGTGGCCGAACGGGCCAGGCTGGCGCGCCGCCGCGTGACCATTAGCCCAATCATCGAAACATTCAGACATTCCTGACAATCAGCAATCCCGACC
>CAZAZR010000046.1:0-25953 GCA_964489685.1 uncultured Solibacteraceae bacterium
AACGACCTCAGAGGTCGTTTTGGGACTTGAAGCGGTACCCGACGCCGCGGACGGTCAGCAGGTGCTTGGGCAGCGAGGGCTGCACCTCGACGTACTTGCGCAATCGGGACATGAAGTGGTCGATGGCCCTGGTATCCGTGTCTTCATGGAGATTCCAGACCTCTTCGAGCATCTGTTTGCGCGACACCGTCTGGCCGTCGTGGCGCACGAGGTAACGCAGCAGGTTCGTTTCCATCAGCGTCAGCGGGTACACCCTGGCGCCGACACGGAGCTCCTGCGCCGAAAAGTCCACGGTCCGTCCGGCGAACGTGAATTGGTCTGGAGGCGGTGGCGCGGCCTTCCAGGCCTGCCTGCGCAGCAACGCGTGCAGGCGCGCCACGAGAATCGTCAGTTCGAATGGCTTCGGCAAATAGTCATCGGCACCCGCCTCGAATCCGCGCAACACATCTTCGGCTCTCCCCCTGGCGGTCAGCATCAAAATCGGGTGCAGCCAGGCCCGCGCCCGCAGGGCCGCCGCCACCGCAAATCCGTCCATGCCCGGCAACATCACGTCGAGCACCATGGCATCAATGCTTTGTGGCCGCTCCGTGATCACCTGGATGGCACGTTCGCCGTCTTCCACAATCTCCACCTCGTGGCCTTCCGCCTCAAGGTTGAATCGCAATCCGGATGCAATATGGGGTTCGTCTTCGACGATGAGCAGGTGGGACATGGCAGGCTATAAAACGGCAGGCGGAATGGCCGGCAACTCCAGGGTGAACGCGGAGCCGCGGCCCACGCCCTCGCTCTCGGCGTAGGCACGTCCGCCGTGTTGCCTGGCGGTGTTGTGGACGATGAACAACCCCAGACCGGTGCCCTTGATGCGCTGCGTCACCGAACCCGGCACTCGGTAGAAGCGTTTGAAGATTCGCTTGAGTTCGCCCAGAGGCAAGCCGGCACCCCGGTCGCTCACCCGAATCACCGCCCAGTCGCCGACGAGCGCGGCGAACACCTGGACATGGACCTCATCGCCGGAGTACTTCACCGCGTTGTCGAGCACGTTCAGAATCTCACCTCGCAGCTCAGTGGGGTCGCCCATCGCCTCAGGCCGGCGATCGTCTGCGCCGAGCGGCACCAGGTGCAGTTGGTCTTCAGTCAGATGGCGGCGCGTGCGGGTCAACCTTACGCATTCATCCGCCAGCGCTCGCAGATCCACGCGTTCGCGGTGTGACGACTCGCGGCCGGCCTGGCCGGTGCGCAGGACCTGTTCGATGGTCTGCATGAGGCGGTCGCTGTCGTCGAGCATCACGTCGTAGAACTCGCGCCGCTTGGCCTCTGGAATCGTGTCCTCGTGCGCCTTGAGGGTCTCCAGGTGAAGGCGAATGGATGTGACCGGTGTCTTGAGTTCGTGGGTGACCGCGTTGACGAATGCGTCCTGCTGCTCGTTGCGACGGATCTCGCGGACCAGGAAGATCGTGTTGAGAATCAGCCCCGTGATGATGGCCGCAAACACTGGCACGCCCAGGAGCAAGGGAAGGACATCGCTCCAGTTTTGCACCACCCAGCCGACGTTGAGCGCCACGGCCAGTGCCACGAGGCACACGCAGAAGGTGACAAAGAAGGCGATGGCGCCCTGGCGGCCTGTGGAAACCGACATTGAGGCATTGTACCTGCGGACCCCAGGACCCCGGGACTCCTAACTACGCCGCTTCTTCGATCGCGTCGTCCACCTTCACGCGGCGGACGTCGCTCGCCAGTCCGACCAGTTCGAGGGCGCGGATGTGCATATAGGTGAGGTCAACTTCGTACCATGCCAGGCCGTGCGCGGCTGAGGTGGGATGCGCGTGGTGGTTGTTGTGCCAGCCTTCGCCGAACGTCAGCAATGCCACCCACCAGTTGTTGCGGGAATCGTCACGCGTCAGGAACCGGCGTTTGCCCCAGAGGTGTGTGGCTGAATTGACGAGCCACGTGGCATGCAGGCCGAGCGTGACACGCAGGAACACGCCCCACAACACCCAGTTCCACCCGCCGACCGCCCACAGGGCCAGACCCTGAATGGTGAGCGGCACCCAGTGGTATTTGCTGAGCCACACGTGAAAACCGTCGCGGCTCAGGTCGGGCGCGTACTTCGACGTCATCGTCACGTTGTTGTGCTGCGCTTCGCCGAAAATGATCCAGCCCATGTGCGCCCAGAATCCGCCGTGACGCGGCGTGTGGGGATCCATGTCGGAGTCGGAATGCTGGTGATGCCGGCGGTGCGTGGCCACCCAGAAGAGCGCCCCGCCCTCAAGCGCGGTGGTGGCGCAGATTGTCAGGAAGTACTCCACCACCTTCGGCGTCTTGTACGACCGATGGGTCAGCAGACGGTGGTACGACATCCCGATGCCCCATGCCAGCGCGACGTAGTAGGTTGCGAGCAGCACGACCACGCCGGACCAGGTAAAATCGATGAGCGCCCAGACGGCGCCAATGTGGAACAGCGTGGTGAAAAACGCGGTCATCCAGGACACGCCGGCAAATCGGTCCGGACTAGCGCCATCCAGGCTGCCGGTACCGCCAGACTTGCGGGGCACGCGTGTGGTCGAAACAGTGGTCGTCAGACTCATGACGCACACGATAACAAGCCCTGAGCGGGCCCACTGTAAGAGTTCCGTAAGTGGCTGAAATCAGGCCGAATCCACGTCGAGGCCGATCGATCGCATCAGGGCCAGAGCGTTGCTGGTTTTGACCGGCCCTTCGCGGAGCACATAGTCGAAGGCCAGCGAGCCCCCATCGAACTTGTCCGCGAAGTGCACGTTGGATGCCTGTGGCGACCATCCGGCGGCGATGTCACCGAGCGCCAGATCGTGGGTAGTGGCCAGGCCTACTGCGCCAAACCCGATCAGGCCCCGCAGCAGGCCCTCGGCACCGTGCCGGCGGTCGTGGGAATTGGTTCCGCTGAGCACTTCGTCGAGCAGGAAGAGCGTGGCCCCGCCGGTGGCGCGGGCCAGGTCCACGATGTGCTTCAGCCGCAGAATCTCCGCATAGAACCGTGAGTGGCCTTCCTGCAGCGAGTCCAGTACGCGAATCGATGCGCCGACGGCCATCGGCGCCAATGAGAACGACGACGCCCTGACCGGCGCGCCCATCTGCGCGAGAACGACGTTGAGGCCGATGGCGCGCAGGAAGGTGCTCTTCCCCGACATGTTCGAACCACTGACGATCAGGAGCGAAGGCGACGCCCTGCCCAGGCGCACCGTGTTGGCGACTGCGCTGTCGGCCAGCAGAGGGTGAGCCAGGTTGACGGCCTCCAGGTACGATGGAGGGGGCGTCAGCGAGGGGAACACGTGGGTCGGATGTTCTGCGGCGTAACCCGCCATCGCGCACAACGCGTCGAACTCGGCCACCGCGTCGAGCCACTGGGGCACCGCCGCGCCGTGGCGCGCGCGCCATCGCTCGATGGCAAACGCGAGCTGCGTGGTCCACATCAACAGGCCGGCGATAGGCGCAAAAATCACATTGCTGCGCGAGGCGAGCATCGTGGCCAGTTGAGACAGCCGCGCGATGGACGAGGAGGCGGGGCCCGAGTGGGCCGCGAGCCGGGCGCGCAGTGCCAGGAGAAGGGGGCTGGTATCGGTGCGACGTTCGAGCAGGCGTGCCACTTCGACGAAGACGTCGAGGTCTCGAGAGGCGGAAGCCACGGCCTCGGTCACCCGAAGGACCCGAGGGCGAAGCGCGAGCGCCAGCAGCCCCTGCGCGCCCAACAGAGCCAGAAAGGGCACGGCCGGTCCGCCCTGGCGCCACCAGACCAGCGCACCAAACCACGACAGCGTGACCATTCGCACCAGTGTTTCAACGCCGCGCCCGGGCAGCGTCCCCGGCATCACGGCCCAGGCGCCGATCACCGTCGGGTCTACGGCGGCCCGCATCTGGTCGCCTTCGACGGCGAGCTGCTCACGCAGTTCCAGGTCCGGCGTCAGTTCCCTGACGGCCGCCTGCCGTGCGAGCACCACGTCGGGCGGCGCAGGCGCCAGCATCCAGCGCGCCAGGGTGGCACGCCCGGCCTCGGTTCGGCATGTGGCCATGAGTTCGAAGAGGCTGCCGCGGCCAAACACATCCAGATCGGCGGCATACAGGTGGTGCGCTGGCAGGAATCGGTCGCCATCGTCACCGGCCCCCGGCCATTCATGCCTCAGACGGGCCAGGCCTCGCTCGTAGTACTGGACGGCAGACCTCGCGCGATCCCGGGCGTTGATCAGGCGGCCGTGGCCCACGGCGATCACCGCAAAGAGCCCGACAAGGGCGGCCAGCGTCTTCCAGGGTGCCAGGCCCAGCCAGATCAGCAGGCCGATGGCGGCCAGGCCCAGCACCAGGCGAACGGCGGCCACGTGCGCATTGCGCCGCTCCAGGCGGGCGAGCGTCTCCCGGCGTGACGAGAGGCGCGAACGGAATTCGTCGACGATGGAAGATGGCGTCACCTTCTGTAGATTACCTGCTTGTATGATCGATCCGGAGTTCGTCGCATGACTTCCGACCCGATTCGCGCTTTTGTCCGGTACGGCTGGCTGACGCTTGGCATGACGGTCCTCGTCATCGTCTGGGGCGCCGTGGTTCGCGCCACGGGATCAGGCGCGGGGTGCGGCAGCCACTGGCCGCTGTGCAACGGCGACGTCGTGCCGCTCGCGCCGACGGTGGGGACCGTGATCGAGTTCGTCCATCGGATCACCAGCGGCCTCGTCATGGTGCTGGCTGTTGGGCTTGTCGTCCTGGCGCGGCGCACGTTCCCCGCAGGCCACCGAGCACGCAAGTGGGCGGTCATCACGCTGGTCTTCATGCTGATCGAAGCGGCCATTGGCGCGGGCATCGTGCTGCTCAGGCTGGTGGAAGACAACGCGTCCGCGCTCCGCGCAGGATACGTCGGCGGGCACCTGGTCAATACGCTGCTGCTTGTGGCCGCGATGACCACCACCATCTGGGCCGCGCGGCCCAGGCCCACGCCCAGGGCCACCGCGTCAGCGGCGTCGCCCGGGGCCGGTCTGGGGTTCACCCTCGCGATGGTGGCGATGCTGGCGGTGGCCGCCACAGGCGCCATTGTGGCGCTGGGCGACACTTTGTTTCCCCATGCGTCACTCGCGGAAGGGATCGCGGCCGACCTCGACCCGACCGCGCACTTCCTGATCCGGCTCCGCATCTGGCATCCCATCCTGGCCGCGACGGTTGCCTCGTATCTGTTCTGGCTTGCGTGGCGCAGCCCCGTGTTTGCCGGCGAAGCCCAGGCCACGCCGCGGCAGCTGGTCATGATGCTGATCGTCGGCCAATGCGCGCTTGGCGTCGTCAATCTCCTGCTCCTGGCGCCACTGTCTCTGCAGATGGCGCACTTGCTCGTGTCCAATCTGCTGTGGATTCCGCTCGTATGGGGCTGGTTGAACCGCCAATCTGGAATCGACAATGTCTGACGCCCGCTTTCTGCCACTGCACCAACCCGTTCACGAGTTTTGTTTCGCGCAGATCGCGGCGGCGCCGCGGCGGCCGCTGGTCATCGGTCTTCAGGCGCCACAAGGCGCGGGCAAAACGACGCTGGTGACGCATTTGCTGCAGGCGTTGCCGGCGATGGGGCTGCGCGGTGCGGGCGTGTCGGTGGACGATTTCTATCTCACGCGTGAAGACCAGTTGCGATTGGCCGCCGCACATCCGGACAACCCCTACCTGGAGCATCGCGGATATCCGGGGACGCACGATGTCTCACTCGGCGAGCGCACGCTCCGGGCGTTGAGGAGTTTGCAGGCGGGCGAGACCACTCGCGTGCCCGTGTACGACAAGTCGGCGCATGGCGGGCGAGGCGATCGCGCGCCGAAGGACATCTGGCGCGAGGTGAGTGGTCCGCTCGACGTGATCGTGGTGGAAGGGTGGATGCTCGGCTTTGCGCCCGTGGACGCGTCCGCGCTGCCAGACCCGCGCCTGGCGCCGGCCAATGAGGCACTGGCCGACTACACCCGGTGGACCGATCAGGCGGACGTGTGGGTGGTGCTCCGCGCGCAGGATCCCGAATACGTGCTCACGTGGCGCGTGGAAGCGGAAGAGGCGATGAAAGCCTCCGGCAAGCCGGGCCTGAGCCGCGAGGCGATCACCGACTACATCGGCCGCTTTCTTCCTGCCTATCGCACGTATGCGACGACCCAGCAGGTTCCCGGATCGGGACCACGCCTCGCGCTCACGCTGGATCTTCAGCGACGACCCACAGGCTGAGCCGTCGCAGTGGCGCGATGCGCCTTACTTTCCGCGCACTTTGCGAATAGCGTCCGCGGTGACCGTCGCCCGGAATTCCACGATCTGTTTGCCCGCGGCAAGCGCCTTGTCCTTGTCGGCAATCAAGACGCCGTCGATAGAGGCCTTGCCGGCCTTCACCCGCTGGGCCCAGCGTACCGAGTTCGGATCCGTCACCATCATGTTGAGGGTGATGACCGGGTCGTCGTGCAGACCATCGCTCTTCGTCTCGGCGGGAATGAGCTTGTTCTCGATCGCAAACTTCGTCACCGCGCTGTAGGTGTAGTGATCCGGCACGTGGGCCACGATGGGCTGGCCCGCCCACTCCTTCGTGTACTTTTCGGCCACCGCGGTCATGCCGCGTCCGTTGCCGCCGCTGTCACCAATCATGATGATGTGCTCGAAGCCGTGCTGCTTCATGCTCATCACGATGTCGCTGAGCAGCGCGTTGAACGTCTCTTCACGCATGCTGATGGTGCCCATCGTGGCCATGTGCCCGGACTTGGTGTCCAGGTTGCCTTCGGGCACAAACGGTACAATCGGCGCACAGAGCGCGTCGCCGAGCTTGCGCGCAATCGCGTCGCAGTTGGCCTTCAGCACATAGTTATGTTTGCCGAGCGCGAGCCACGGACCGTTGGGCTCGATGCCGCCCGTGGCGATGATGACCGTGGTCTTGCCGGCTTTCATCGCGTCACGCACGTCCATCCACGTCATTTCTTCCAGCCACACCGTGTCGGCCTTCGGCAGCGGGTTGACCGCGTCGGGGCAGTTGTACGGGCTGTTCTCACACGCGCCGCCTCCCATCGCGGGCAAGCGTGGTGCGCTTCCGCGACCCTGACGGCCGCCGGCAGGCGGCGTCTGCTGCGCGGGTGGTGTCTGCTGGGTCGGGGGCGTGGCTTGTTCCATCGCCAGGACACCGGCGCCGACGACGACGCCCGCAACGAGCAGGGACGCGGTCATTGCGGAAAAAGACAGGGGCTTCGGCATCTCAGAACTCCTTCGAAAAATTCACAACCGGTTAACGTGATGCATCGGGAATGTAGGCGATACAGTCAATCTCGACACGCAGTCCAACGCCGGGCAAGTCGGCAGCCTGAATCGTCGTGCGCGCGGGTCGATGGTCGCCGAAGACGCGCGAGTAGACGGTGTTCATCGCCTGGAACTCGCCCATGTCAACCAGGAAGACGCCGCACCGCAGCACGTATTGCAGGTCGGATCCGGCGGCCTTCAGAATCGCCTGCAGGTTCTTCAGGCACTGTTCGGTCTGAGCGGTCGCGTCGGAGCCCGCGAGTGTTCCAGTGGCCGGGTCGGTGGCACCCTGGCCCGAAACAAACACGAGGCGTTCAAACCCCATTCCCGGGGAATACGGACCCACCGGCGCCGGCAGGTTGGGGGCATGGACAGGACGATGATCGGGCATGCGCGCGGAACTCCTTGAAAACGGTGCCCCATTCTAGAGCGGTTTCGACATCGGCGTCGCCAAAACGTCGCGCGGCCCGACGGGCTACAGTAGGGCTGTGATGCCCACGCACATTGATCCCGTCTGCGGCATGACCGTAGACCCCGCCAAAAACAAAGGCGGGTCGTTCGAGTACGAGGGGACGACGTACTACTTCTGCGGCCAGGGCTGCCGGTTGAAGTTCGAGGCCAACCCCGCGGGATTTCTCAAGAGCGGGCCGAAGGGGATGAAAGCTGCGGCGGCACAGCCGGGACCCGCCTCCGCCAAGGCTACGGCGGGGCAAGCCCCAGGACCCCGATCTCAAATATGGATTTGCCCCATGGACCCGGAAATCCGCGAGTCCAAGCCCGGCGACTGCCCCAAGTGCGGCATGGCGCTCGAGCTGGAAATGACGTCGCTCTCGGCCGAGGAGCCGGAGAATCACGAACTGAAAGACATGACGCGGCGATTCTGGATCTCGGCCGCGCTGAGTGTGACCGTCATGGCCGTGGCCATGGCGGAGATGTTCGGGTTGGCGCCGCTCTCGATGCGCTCGGCCGCATGGATGCAGTTTGCCCTGGCCACCCCCGTCTGTCTCTGGGCGGCGTGGCCGTTTTACGTGCGCGCCATCAACTCGCTGCGGACGCGCAATCTGAACATGTTCACGTTGATCGGCCTGGGCGTCAGCGTGGCATTTGGCTACAGCGTGGTGGCCACGCTCGCACCGGGGATCTTCCCGCATCAGTTCAGCCACAACGGCGCCGTCGCCGTGTACTTTGAAGCCGCGGCCGTCATCGTGACGTTGATCTTGCTCGGCCAGGTGCTGGAACTGCGCGCACGCAGCCAGACGAGTTCTGCCATTCGCAAACTGCTCGGTCTGGCCCCGGCCACGGCACGTGTTATTGGCACCGACGGACAGGAGACCGACGTCCCACTGGCCCACGTCGTCGTCGGCGATCGCCTCCGCGTCCGCCCAGGTGAGAAGGTCCCTGTGGACGGCGTGGTGCTGGAAGGATCGAGCCACGTGGACGAATCGATGATCAGTGGTGAACCCGTTCCCGTGCAGAAGCGGCCAGAGGACAAGGTCGTCGGCGCCACGGTCAACGGTACGGGCTCCTTCATCATGCGCGCCGAACGCGTCGGCAGCGACACGCTGCTCGCCCGTATTGTGATGATGGTCGCCGAAGCGCAACGCAGCCGCGCGCCGATTCAGAAACTCGCTGATCGCGTGGCGGGCATCTTCGTGCCAACCGTGATCCTGATCGCCATCGTCACGTTCATCGTCTGGAGCCTTGTGGGCCCAGAGCCGCGCCTGGCGCATGCGCTGATTAACGCAGTCGCGGTCCTGATCATCGCGTGTCCCTGCGCCCTGGGCCTCGCCACGCCCATGTCCATCATGGTGGCCACTGGAAGAGGCGCCACGATGGGCGTGTTGTTTCGGAACGCCGAGGCGATTGAAGTGCTGCGCGACGTGGACACACTGGTGTTCGACAAGACCGGCACACTGACGGAAGGCAAACCTGCGCTCGTCAGCGTCGAGTCGGTCACGGCCGACGATCTCTCGTGGCTCCCACTCGCCGCTGGTCTCGAGAAGGGCAGTGAACATCCACTTGCCGATGCCATCGTCAAGGGTGTTGAGGCGAAGGGGTTGCAGCCGGCGGCAGTCGAGATGTTTGAATCGATCACCGGGCAAGGGGTGCGAGGCCGGGTGGGAGGCCGTGAGGTGGCGGTGGGCAATCGTGAGCTCATGGCGTCGGGCGGCGTGGATGTGACGCCAGTGGCCCAGCGGGCCGATGCGTTACGCGCGCTCGGGCAGACGGTCATGTTTGTGTCGGTCGATCGTGTATTCGCCGGGTTGATCGGGGTGGCCGATCCGATCAAGGCCAGCACGCCTGATGCCCTTGCCTCGCTGAGGAAAGAAGGGTTGCGTCTGGTGATGATGACCGGCGACAACGCGACGACCGCGCAGGCGGTGGCGAAGCAACTGGGCCTCGACGAGGTGATTGCCGACGTGAAGCCCGAGGGCAAGGCGGCCGTCATCAAGAAGCTGCAGGCCGAAGGGCGGATTGTGGCCATGGCGGGCGATGGCATCAACGACGCGCCAGCCCTGGCTCAGGCGCAGGTCGGTATCGCGATGGGCACCGGCACGGACGTGGCGATGGAAAGCGCCGGGGTCACGCTCGTGCAGGGCGACCTCCGCGGTGTCGCTCGCGCGATACACCTGTCGCGCCAGACGATGGCGAACATCAAACAGAATTTGTTCTTTGCGTTTGTCTACAACACGGTGGGTGTGCCAGTGGCCGCGGGTGTGTTGTACCCGTTCTTTGGCGTCTTGCTGAGTCCGATCATTGCCGCAGGCGCGATGAGTCTCAGTTCGGTGTCGGTGATCGCGAACGCGCTGCGTCTGCGCAACGCCTGACCGCCTTGCGCCTACGCATCGCCTGACCGCCCTCGGTCGGAGGTCCCGGGCTTCAGCCCGGGACGCGCAGGCAACTCAAGGCCGCGGCCTCTCAGAGCTGTGCGGCCACGAGAGAGCCGTGACCGCTGTCAGCCTCCGAGTGCCTCGATAAACCGGTTGAGTTCAGCCTGAGCGTCGTTGCGCTGTGTCGTCAGGCTGGCAATCTCTGTGCGAAGCGCTTCCAGTCGCGTTTCCTGCGCATCGAGTTGGCGGACATACCGCTGCACCAGTTGTCGTTCCTCAGCCGTACCCTTGAGCGACTTCATGTTCTCCCGGACGCGCTCCTGATCGCGCGCAATCGTGGCTGTCTCCATTTCCCTGGCCTGCACGTGCGCCGAGAGATCCGCGACCACAGCCTTGCGGCGCAGGACTTCGCGCAGGGAGGCCAGCGTGGCGGGGTCGAGCAGGCCGCCCGTGCTCCACACCTGCACCTGGTTGTCGGTGATCGACGCCACCACCACGCGCGTATCAGTGGTTCGTGTTTCTTCAACCGTGAATGTGGAGGTGGTGCCCGGCGCCACCGTCACCCGGTAGCGATGCACAGTCGGCGTGGTTTCCACAGGTGTCAGGTCGCCGCCGAGCGTCCACCCAGCCCTGACGGGATGTTCCACCACGAGCGTCCGCGGTTGCTGATCGTCATTGCGCGCCGTATAGGTGCGGCGCTGGCGCTCTTCGCGCTGCTGAATGAGCACGCCGCGTGTGAGCTGGACGCGCGTGAGACGCGCGGGTGTGGGATCGCCGCCGGCCGTGACCGTCATCGACAAATCCTGGGCGTACGACAGCAGGCGGCGCTCGCCCGCCTTGAGGGATTCGATCAGCCCTTCGCCCGCAAACGCCTGACCTTCCACGATGGAAACACTTCCCGCATCCAGCGTCTGCCCCGTGGTGTTCGTCACCCAGACCGCCCGTAACGGCCGCGAACTGGTTGACTCAGCATTCCAAATCGACACCTTTTCGGCGCCGACACTGCCGTTGACGATGGGCACGAGGGCCGACTGATTCTTGAGAATCGTGATCGGTTCCTTCAGGCGGTACTCGAACAAGTCGCCCAATTCTTCGCCCGTCGCGCTGGCCTGAAGCGCGGCCTGCGCCGACTCCACGCGGTCCAGCACGCTGCCGGCTCCTCCAGCGCGACCGCCGCGAACGCCGCGGCTGGCCGGAGGTTCGGATGCGGCCACCGGGGCCGGAGCCGAAACCGCGAGAGACTCGGACATCTGTCCGACTTCCAGCGTGTGATTCAGCGCCGTCTCGGCGCCGCCTGACACCCGGACGCCACTTGCCGTGGCGGTGCGAAAACCCGAGAGCGTGGCCGCGACGTCGTAGTTACCCGCGGTCAATCCAGAGAATCGATACCAGCCGCGACCATCGGTCACCGTCGTCCCCGTCAGCGATCCATCGCGTATCACCCGTACCGTGACACCAGGCAGCGCTCCCCCGGCGTTGTCGGTGACGATGCCCGCGATGCTGCCCGCACCGGCTGTGGTCAAACTGCCCTGATGCGTCTGGGGCGCCATGAGCACGCGTTCAGGCAGCGGCACAATGGGGCGCTGCACGTAGTACGGCTGCGAGATGCGCTGGATGAAGGCCTGCGGCGCACCCGCCACCAGAGACAACTCGACGTTCGTCCAGTCCTCACCGATCGTGTTGTCAACGATCGCCCACCCCTGCAGGACGGGCGCCACAGGCGTAGTGCCGCCGCCTGCCGTGCCAAGCACCAGGCGATAGGTGGACTTCCAGACCGGAACCTCGCTGACGTAACTGACAAAGAGATCACGTTCGCCCTGACCGGCGGTGCTGATGGTCAGGCGCCGCACGTCCTGCTCGCGCGATGAGCTGATGATGGAGAGATAGCGCCCTACTTCTTCGTTGAGGTCGGCATCCATGATGCGAATCGTCACGCCCGAGTCGAGCGCCACTGTGCGGATGTCACCGGCGTTGGTGATGAGCGACACGGCGTCAACGGTCGTGACCGCGCCATCAACGCGGCGTTGCTGCTGCTCCACATTGAGGAGGCGCCCTGTGATGGTGGTGGCGCCAGACCGCGTCTCCACGCGCGCGCCGCGCAGCGCTCTGAGCACGTCGGTTCGCGTGGCCGACGGCCCAAGCGACAACCGCAAGGCACTGAGTCGCCGTTCAACACCGGGATCGGAGTTGTAGTTGACGCTGGCGACTCGACCGCCGTCCAGGTCGAGGGCCGTCAGCGACTTCAGCACATCGTCGAGTTGCCCGCTGGTGAACTCAATCGTCACGTCCTGATTGCCGCGGACGCGGCCAAGGTGCTCGAAGTATCCGATGCCGCTCTTGTAGAGCACCACTCGGCGCACCGGCAGGCGCTCAGCAGCAGGACTGACCGGGGCTTGCGCACTGACCGGAATGAGGGTGAAGGCCGCCACGAGCACGGCACCGCCAACGAAGACTACACGTGCGCTCGACGCTCTCGACATGTGGCCGCTCCAAGTCTGATGGCCCCCAGCGTATCACCGTGATGATAGGATCGAAGGCGAAGCAAGGACCTGCCGCGCACGGCTCAGACTGCATCGATGATTGCCCCACCCGCCTCCAGGGGCCACCGCAAGGCCGCCGGCTCAGATGGTCCCCCAGCCACATGGCGCGACCGTGTTCGCGCCCTGCGCTACATCCGCGGTTTGCTGCAGCTCGTTTGGGAAACGCACCGCGGCTATGCGCTGACCATGGGGCTGTTGCGCCTCCTGCGTGGTCTGGTGCCCATCGCCGCACTCTGGGTAGGAAAACTGATCATCGACGGCGTCATCGCCGCGCAGCAGTCGGGCGCCGGTTGGCAGTCGCTCTTGAACCTCGTGCTTCTCGAAGTGGGCATTGTGGTGGTGGGCGACCTGCTGTCGCGGGCGTCGATGGTGGTGGACGGCCTGCTTTCTGATCTCTTCACCATCCGGATCAGCGTGCGCCTCATGGAGCATGCCGCCACACTCGACCTGGCCAAGTTCGAGGACCCCACCCTCTACGACCATCTCGAGCGCGCCCGCCGACAGACGATCGGGCGCATCGGCCTGCTCTCAAACCTGCTGGGCGTGGGGCAGGGCTTCATCACGCTGCTCACGATGAGCGCCGCACTGCTCGCATTCAACCCCTGGCTCGTGGTGCTGCTTGTGGTGGCGATTCTGCCTGGCTTTCTGGCAGAGACCCGGTTCGCCGCGCTGCAGTATTCGCTCATGTTCCGATGGACGCAGCCGCGACGCCAGCTCGATTACCTGCGCTACGTCGGGGCCAGCGACGCCACCGCGAAAGAAGTACAGCTCTTCGGTCTGGCCCCCTGGCTGGTGGGACGGTTTCGGCGGTTGTCAGAAATGTGGTTCCGCGAGAACCGCCAATTGGGGATTCGACGCGCCGGCGTGAGCGCGACCCTGTCGCTTGTCAGCACCGCCGGGTATTACGTGGCGTACCTCCTCATCATCGCGCAGACGGTGGCGGGGGCCATCACCGTGGGGTCCCTCACGTTTCTCGCCGCCTCGTTTGCCCGCGGGCGCGACCTGATGCAGGGGCTGCTCTCGACGGCAAGCTCCATCTACGAAGAAAGCCTCTACCTGCACGATCTCTTCGCCTTCTTCGAGATGCGCCCGACGATCGCCTCGAAGCCCGGCGCGCCGAACGTCCCAAACCCGATTCGAGAGGGCTTCGTATTTGAGGACGTGGGGTTTCAATACGCCGGCAGCGACCGCTGGGCGGTGCGCCACGTGAGCCTCTCGATCAAGCCTGGCGAGCGGATTGCGCTCGTCGGTGAAAACGGCGCGGGCAAGACCACGCTGGCGAAGCTGCTGGCGCGCTTGTACGCACCCACCGAGGGACGGATTCTCCTTGATGGCGTGGATTTGCGCGACTACGACCTGGCCTCGTTGCGGCGGGCCATCGGCGTGATCTTCCAGGACTTCGTTCGCTACGATTTCCGCTTCGACGAAAACATTGGCGTCGGGGCGATTGCCGAGACGCAGGCGTATCTCGACGGGGCGCGGCCGCTCGACGATCAGAGCGACGTCCCGCCCGTGATTCGCGCCGCCGCCGACAATGCTCTCGCGTCTTCACTGCTTCCGCGGCTTCCCGGCGGATGGGGACAGATGCTGGGCCGACGCTTCGACGGGGGCCTGGAGCTTTCAGGCGGCGAGTGGCAGAAGATCGCCCTGGCGAGGGCGTACGCACGCAACGCGCAGGCGTTGATTCTCGACGAACCGACTGCGGCCCTTGACGCGCGCGCCGAATACGACGTCTTCCTCCGGTTCTCGGAGCTGATGGCCGGGCGCACCGCCGTGATCATCTCCCATCGGTTCTCCACTGTTCGCATGGCCGACCGCATCGTTGTGCTGCGCGGGGGCGAAGTGCTGGAGGTCGGGACCCACGACGTCCTCGTCGCCGCGGGTGGACTCTATGCCGAGCTCTTCGGCATGCAGGCGCAGGGCTATCGGTAGATGGCGCCAGGGACGCCGCCCCGCACCACCGTCGTGTGCGTCATGGACGACGACAGCTGGACGGCAAATACCGACAACATCGTCGTCGTCGATGCACAACGTCGACGGCTGGTCTGGATCCCCCGAGACCTCTGGGCCGACGTGGTTGGCGATCGGATCAACGCGGCGTACCGACGAGGCGGGCACGAGTTGTTGTGCGCGGCGCTGGGGGAACTTGGCTTTTCGGTCGAGGCGAGCGTTGTGGTGCAGCGTGCCGCCGTAGAGCGGGCGCTCATGGACCTTCGCATTACCGTTCCGGTGGATCGAACCCGGAGCTATTGGTACCCGATGGCGCCGAGGCTCAGGCTGCAGGACGGGGGCAAGTTCGTGGTGTTTGAGCCTCCCGAGGAGACGATCGAAGGTGAGCGCATCCACCAATGGCTTGGGGCCAGGCGCAGCGCCGACGTGACGCCTCCGGCGTTTCCGGACCTGGATCGGATCGAGCGACAGCAGATCTTGATCCGCCGCCTGCTCGAAGAGGGGGTCGATTTTTCAAGGGTACTCGACGATTCTGCATTGGTCAGGCTCTCGGACATCAGCGCACTGAGGCTGCTCGCGGCTGTGCGTGTGGACTGGGAGTTGCATACGTTCACCCAGTTCGAGCCCGAGACCCGGGACGGCAAGATGATCCTCATCCGCCGCCGATCCCTTCTCCGCCGCATCTGGGGAAACCGAGGATGAGCCTGGTATTCGAAGCGGTCGTGATCGGGGCCGTCGTGATGCTGTCCTTTCGACGAGGTGTCTTCCTCGTCGCGGCCCTGCTCCGGCCGCGGTTGATGCCGGCGCTGGGAGACCTGCCTTCGGTGACCGTACTGGTGCCTGCGTGGAACGAGGCCGAGGCCGCCGAACGACTCCTTGCCGGGCTGGCAAGGCTCGAGTACGCCGATGGCGCGCTTTCGTTCATCCTGGTGTGCGACGGATGCACCGACAACACGCCCGCGCTGTTTCATGCATGGGCCAACGGCCGGTCCGATGCTCGGGTGGTGGAGTTGCCGCAGCGTGCGGGCAAGGCCTCGGCCCTCAACGCAGGGCTTGCCGAGACGCACACGGACGTGGTCGTTGTGGTGGACGCCGACCTGGCGCCTCGGCCGGACTTCCTGATGGAGGTGGTCAGGCCCTTCGCTGACGAACGCGTGGTGGCCTCGGCCGCGTACTTGCGGCCGGCGAATGCGGGTCAGAACACCGTCACCCGCTACGCTGCGGTGACCAGTTGGGTGCATCAACTCGTGACTTCGGCTGGAACGGATAGGCTGGGGCTGAACCCACCCACCCTCGGTGCCGCCGCCTATCGCATGACCGGCCTGAGGAGGATCGGGGGATTTCCTGTGGTTCCCATCGGCGAGGATGTGGCGACCAGCGCCGCCCTCATCAGCAGGGGAGGCCGCATCCGGTTTGTGGCGACGGCCGTGGCGGACAACATCGTGGTGTCTGACCTGCACGACTACCTGCGGCAGCAGGTGCGGTGGTCGCGCGGTGTTTTCGGGAGTTGGCGGTCGAGTGTGACGGTGCCGTGGGCACAGCGCCTGGAAACGGCCGTCTCGACGGTTGGCTACGGCGATCGCCTCGTATTCGCGGCTGCCGTGGCCGGAGCGATTGCCGGCGCGGTGCCCCTTTGGGTTCCTGCCCTGTATCTCGCAATTCCGGGTCTGGAGATAGTGGCCGCGCTGCTCAAGGCCGGTGTGCACCTGAAGATGCCGGCGTTTCTTCTGGCGACGGCCATGGTCTTTGGCGTTGACGTGCTGGGTTCGATCGCGGCGGTCGTCCTGCACGTTGGGCGCAGGCCTTCACTGTGGCACAGCCCGCGGACGCGTCCTGTGGATGGGGACGCGCACTGATGACCGTCGAACTTGCGTGCGCAGTGCTGAGCTATCAGGACGAGCCGTTCCTGGTTGAGGCGGTGCAATCGGTGCTCGACCAGGAGATTCCTGTGGAAGTGGTTGTCGTCAACTCCGGCGGCGGTGACCCGGCCGGTCGTCTGCGCGCGGCTGGGCTCGACGTGCCGGTGCATTCCGTCACAGAGCGGCTGTATCCCGGCGCTGTTCGAAATATTGGAATCGACCTCACCCGCGCCCGGTACGTCGCATTCCTCGCGGCGGACTGTGTGGCCACTCCCGGGTGGGCCGCCGCTCGGTTGCGAGCGCATCGTGCGGGCGCTGCCGGGGTGGCCAGCGTCCTGACCAACGCCTCCCCCGCGTCGTCGATTGCCTGGGCGTCGCTGCTGCTGCTGCACAATCGCCGGCTTGCCGTCACGAGACCGAGCCAGCAACTGCTCTACAGCCTCTCGTACGACCGCGCGCTGTTTGAGCGGTTCGGCCGGTTCGATGAAGACCTTCGCGCCGGCGAAGATACGGAGTTCAACGCCCGCTTCCAGGAGCGCGAGCGTACAGTGCTCGCACTCGACGCGATGACGGCGCACCGGTATCCCACAGAGTGGCGCGCGATGGTCCGCGATGCGTTTCGTCGCGGACGACTGCAGGCCCGGATGCAGGGCGCGCTCGAAGGCCGCTCCCCGCGCAATGTCAGGGTGGCGCTGCGAGGGCCGCTCAGTGTGCTGAGTTCGATCGATGTGTCAGTGCGCAGCCCCTCGCCCGAGCGCGGTGCGTTGATCCGATCATGGCCCGTCGTGATCGCCGGCGGAGTGGCCTACACGATAGGCGCCTTGACGACATCGGCGGACGTAGCGCGACGATCACTCCGGACGTAGCTCGGCGATCACTCCGGACGTAGCTCGGCCTGGGTCTCAAGGCCGAGGCGTCACTCGGGCTTCAGCCCGGGACGCATCACTCTGCGAACCCGCGCCGCGCGTCGGTCGCTCGCAGCGTGAGGCCCGTGGAATCGGTCAGGTACGCGTAGCCGATCCGCTGCCATCGGCGCTCGGGATCGGCGTGTTCGTATCGACGCCGGCGATCCGCCCGGTCGTCGGCATGCAGCATGCCGAGGTGATAGATGGTGATGTCCGCATTGGGAAACCGTCCCAGTCGACGCGCCTGCAGCGGCGCCTTGACGCCGTGGAGAGGTGCGGGATCGAACTCGTGATCTGCGCGCGCCCGAAAGAGGCGCACCACCTTCTTGCGGTCCCAGATGCCGTCCACTCTGTATTGGTCTGGCGCGTCCCACAATTCCCTGAGCCGCACCGCGTACGCGGAACAGCCAAGCAGCCGCCCGCGTGCGATCACGCGTTCGGCCCTGGCACGAAATTCCCGTTCGAGCCGCTCATCGGCATCCACGCACAGCATCCATTCGGCGCGATGCCGCAGTGCGGCGCCGACCAGGGCGCGATGGTTTCCAACCTCGTCCCACGTCGGCCGATCAACCGGCCTGTGGATCACCTCGATCACGGCCTCGTGTCCAGCGAGCAACTCCGCCGAACCGTCAGACGACCCGTCGTCGAGCGCAATGATGCCGTCCACCTGCGGCGCAACGTTACGGAAGAAACCGGGAAGGTAGCGCTCGCCGTTCCGGACCGCGAGCAGCGCGATGAGCCGCGTACGCCTGGCGCCGGTGCCGCGCAGGCCCCACGAAGGAATCATCAGGGGATCTCGACCCGAAACCCTTCGAGCCGCGCGGCCGTGGCCAGGGCCGCGTCGCGCGTGACGAAGTCCATCCACTGCGGCTGGTCTTCGCAGGCCACGAGCGCTGCCGCCAGCTGGAATGCGTCCCCTGTCTTGAGTGGGTGGACATTCACCAGCCTTTGCGCGCGCAGAGTCGCCTTCGCCAGATCAGCCACGCGAGACCATGACATCCAGCGCTGCAGCATCTCATGGCGCACCCCGGGCCACAGATCGTCGAAGCCGGACGAGTGACGCCGGTAGCGGGAAAGCGTCGACTGCAGCTCCACGCTCGTGCCTTCCCAGACGATGACGCTCGGGTCTGATTGCAACAACGCGGTGCAGGCGTCGGTCGCCGGCTCGTCTACAAACAGGGGGAGCAGGGCCGACGTGTCCCAGAACCTCACCAGCGTTCCTCGGCCCGCATCTTGAGCAGGACATCCGACAGCGCGGGGCTGCCGGCCGCCGTCTTCACAGGTGTTCGTGTCTTGAGCCACGCCGCATTGTCGCCAGGGTTGCCACGATGGGTGATCGCACCTCGCTGCACCATCGCGTCGAGCGGGTCGGTGCCGTCAGACTCCGGCACCTGCCGGAATGGGACGATGCGCGCGATCGGCCGCTCGCGATCGAGCACCACCACCTCCTCGCCGGCCTGAACCGACTTCAGGTAGCGGGACAGGCCGTTCTTGAGCGTGGCTATATTGGCGTTCATAATATAGCTATTATAGCCATAAGTGGCAGCGGTCAGGCGAATTTTATCAGCCAGCCGACAGGCGCCATCGCCGGGCACCAGCCGTGCCGGACATCAAGTGGAGAAAAGCCCCAATGTCCGCACGAACCCACTGCCCTGGGCGGTCGCAAGAGGTCGAAGGATTGATTTAGCCGGTAGGTGCCGTTGGCATGTACCCTGCAGAGAGTAAACACTAAGGATGATGCCCCGCCTCCGATTTCGCCTGTTGGTTGCCGCAGCGACGCTGTGTGCGCTCCTCGTCACAGGCGTGTCTCCCGCCTTGGCGCGCGTGATGGCGTGGACCCAGACCGAAAGTCACGCGTGTTGTCCCGAGACCATTCGCGAGAGTGCCACCGAAGGGCATCGGGCCGGTGCGCCGATGCCGTGTTGTGCGATTGGCAACTCCCGCCAGCCCGCGCCAGTCAAGGGCCCGACAGCCTCGTTCAGCGTCGTGGCGGGGGTTTCCGTCGGCCCGGTGTTCTGGTCGCAACCCGTTCGCCCGGCTTCGATCCTTCCGGCGTCCTCGCCCATTGCGCTCGGTCAGATCCCGCCTCTCCTGCGCACGTCCGTCCTCCTCATCTGACACAACCCTCGGCCACGAACGGCCCGTGCCGGCTCCTGCCGGCGCGGTGATGTCACGCGTTCTGCGTGGAAGAGACCGCGTTCACGAGTGGAAGGCACAGTGATGGTAAATCGGCTGATCGAGTTGTCGTTGCGATATCGCGGTGTGGTCCTCACCGTGTACGTCCTGCTGGGCGCGTGGGGCTACTGGGCGATGCGCACCGGCGCGGTGGACGCCATTCCGGATCTCTCAGACCACCAGGTGATCGTCTTCACCGACTGGTCGGGCCACAGCGCGCAGGAAGTGGAAGACCAGGTGACGTACCCGGTGGTGACGAACCTGCAGGGCTTGCCAGGCGTGCGCGTTGTACGGTCTCAGTCCGCGTTCGGATTCTCGATGGTCTACGCGATCTTCGACGACAACGTCGAGTTGTACTTCGCGCGCACCCGCGTGCTCGAACGCCTGAGCCTGGTGACCAAACTCCTGCCTGACGGCGTGGTGCCCACGCTGGGCCCCGACGCGACGGGCGTGGGCCACGTGTTCTGGTACACGGTGGAAAGCGATCGGCACTCATTGACCGAACTGCGGAGCCTTCAGGACTGGTTCATCCGCTACCAACTGAATGCCGTGCCCGGCGTGGCGGAAGTGGGCTCGGTGGGCGGCGCGGTGCGCCAGTATCAGGTCAACCTCGATCCCGAACGCCTCAGAGGCTACGGCTTGTCGGTGGGCGACGTGGTGCGGGCCGTGAGCGCCAGCAACTCGAACGTGGGCGGCAATGTGCTCGAGGCCAACGGCGCGTGGTCCATTGTCCGCGGCGTGGGGCTCATCGCGTCCCTCAAAGACGTCGAAGACATCGTCGTCAAGTCGAACAACGGTGTGCCGGTGTTTGTGGGCGAGGTCGCCGACGTGACCATCGGCGAAGCGTTCCGCAACGCCGCGCTCATCAAGGGCGATCAGGAAGCGGTGGGCGGCGTCATCGTGATGCGCGCCGAGGCCAACGCGCGCGACGTCATTGCCGGCGTGAAGGCGCGCCTCACCCAGATCGCGCCAGGGCTGCCGGACGGGGTGCGAGTGGTGCCGTTTTACGATCGGTCGGGACTCATCGATCGCGCCATCGGCACGTTGCGGATCGCCCTCCTGGAAGAGGTTGCGCTCGTGACACTGGCGCACGTTCTGTTCCTGATGCACGTGCGATCGATTCTGATTGTCACGTTGCCGCTTCCGCTGGCGGTACTGATGTCCTTTCTCGCGATGCGCGTGACGGGCGTGTCGTCCAACCTGATGAGCCTGGCGGGCATCGCGATTGCCATTGGCGTGCTGGTGGACGCCGGAATCGTCGTCACCGAGAACGCCTTTCGGGCACTTGAACAGAAGGGCATCAATCCCAGACACCGGGTGGCCGTGTTTGCAGCCGTGCAGGAGTCCACGCGGCTGGTCGGGCGTCCCGTCTTCTTTTCGATGGCGATCATCGTCCTCGCGTTCGTCCCTGTGTTTGCGCTGACGGGACAGGAAGGAAAGCTGTTTCATCCGCTCGCGTTCACGAAGACATTCGCGATGATCGCGGCCACGCTGATGGCGGTCACGCTGGTGCCGGTGTTGTGCACCCTGTTGCTCAGCGGCAAGGTGCACGCCGAAGACCACAACCCCGTGATGCGGGTGATGCGACGGATGTACGAGCCGGCTCTGCGCACCGCGCTGACGCACCGGGTGGCGACACTGCTGACGGCCGCCGCGCTGTTCGTGTCGGCGCTGGCCGTCTCAACACGAATCGGCACCGAGTTCATGCCGGCGCTCGACGAGGGCGACCTGATGTTCATGCCGATCAGCGACCCGAGCATTTCGCTGGCGGAGGCATCGCGAATCGCCGCGGCGCAGAATGCCGCGATCGTGGCTCTTCCCGAGGTCCACGGCGTTGTGGCCAAAGTGGGGCGTGCCGACACGTCCACAGATCCGTCTCCCGTGAACATGACCGAGACGATCGTGCAGTTGAAGCCGCGCGATCAGTGGCGCCCCGGCGTGACCACCGAGTCGCTGCGCGCCGAGATGAGCCGCGCCGTCCAGTTGCCCGGGGTGACCAGCATCTGGACGATGCCCATCATCAATCGCATCGATATGTTGTCCACCGGGATCCGGTCGGAGATTGGTGTCAAGGTGTTTGGCGCCGACCTGGATGTACTCGATCGCCTCGCGCGCGACATTGCCGCGGTGCTGAGTGCCGTCCCCGGCGCCGCGAATGTGTATCCGGAACCGGTGGCCAGCGGACAGTATCTGAACATTCGCGTGGACCGCGCGTCGGCCGCGCGTTACGGCCTCTCGGTGGCCGACGTGCAGGAGGTGATCGAGTACGCGATCGGCGAAACGCTCGTGGGCATGACGATTGAGGGCCGGGAGCGCTACCCGATTCGGGTCAGGTTGGCCGAGAAGTTCAGGGCCAACCCCGCCAGCGTGGGCCAGACACCGGTCATGACCCCCACTGGGCAGCAGGTGCCGCTTGCGGCAGTGGCCACCATCGAATCGGCCCGTGGCCCGTCGATGATTGCCGCCGAGAACGGGTTGGTGCTCGCCACAGTGCTCCTCAATGTGCAGGGGCGCGATGTGGGAAGTTTCGTGGCAGAGGCGCGGCGTCTGGTGGCCGAGCGTGTGACGATGCCGGCTGGTTATTTCGTGGGCTGGAGCGGCCGGTATGAGAACCAGGAACGTGCGCGCGCACGTTTGCTGTTCGTGCTGCCGCTGGTCCTCATCGTCATCTTCGTGTTGCTCTACTTCACCTACAACTCCGTGGCTGAGGCGGCGCACGTGCTGCTGGCCGTGCCGTTTGCACTGACCGGAGGCGTCTTCCTGGTCTGGGCGCTTGGCTACAACTTCTCGGTGGCCGTCTGGGTCGGGTTCATCGCGCTCTTCGGCACGGCGGTGCAGACCGGCATGGTGATGGTCATCTACCTGGAAGACGCGGTGGCCCGTGCGACGTCGGCCGGCCACGGCGTGTTGACGCGCGTGACGCTCCGGGCGGCGGTGATGGAGGGCGCCCTGCTTCGGCTGCGCCCCAAGCTGATGACGGTCTCGACCGTAGTCGCCGGGCTGATCCCCATCATGTGGAGCACGAGCCCAGGCGCGGAAGTCATGAAGCCGCTGGCCGCGCCTGTGCTGGGCGGCATGGTGTCGTCGCTGCTGCACGTGCTGATTGTGACGCCGGTGATTTTTTACTGGTTGCGGTCGCGGCACCTGCCCCCCGAGGCCCCAACCCCGAACAAGACGTCGGGTGTCTTTTTCGCTGAAAAAGACACCCGACGTCTTTATTTCGGCGGCGCGGTCCTCGTCGCTCTCATGGCTGTGGCCGGGTGGTGGACCTTCGGCCGCGGAACCGTCGCGCCCGCCAACCTCAGGGTTCTCCACACCCAGACAGTTGCCGACACGCAGATTCGGCTGCTCGCCGACGAAGGGCAGGTCGGGCTGACCCAGGGCCGCAGCCCGTTCTGGCTGGAGTTCCGCATCGCCTCCACCGGCGAGCCTGCGCTCGTCACTGACGTCCGCGTCTCTGCGCTGATGACGATGCCGGGAATGGTGATGGCCGCCCCGGTGGCCGTCAGTGGCGCCGGGCCAGGCCGGTTCCACGGCTCAGCCGAGTTCAGCATGGCGGGCACCTGGCGGTGGACCGTTGAATGGCAGGGACCAGGCGGACGACGGACCGCCACTTTTGATGGAGAAGTCCGATGACTCACGTGATCTTCAGCCGTGGTGCCCTGTTTGTCTGTGCCTCGATGCTGGCCGGTCTGCCCGGCGTGGCCCGCGCGCAGGCGACCCAGCCGCCGCCGAACCGCGCGGCGCAGTACCTGGACGCGAAGGAAGGGCTGACCATCGACGCACTGGTGGCGCTGGCGATGGAACGTGCGCCGGCTCTGGCGGCCGCGCGCGCGCGAATCGACGCGGCAGCCGGCGACCGGCAACAGGCGGCATTGAGGCCCAACCCGAGCGCCTCGGTCGAACGGCGCGAACAGTTCGGGGGTCTCGAAACCCAGACGCTGCTGGGCATGTCGTGGCCACTCGATTTGTTTCGACGCAATGCCCGTGTGACGGCCGCCGACCCCCTCGTGCATCAGGCTGAGTCGCAGGTTGAGGACGAGGTGCGCGAGTGGGCGGCCGTGGTGCGAGACCGTGCGACCGGCGTGCTCGCGTCGGTGCGCCAGCTGGAAATCGCCGACGGGCGCGCGCGTTTCTCGAAATCGCGCCTCGACCTGCTCGCGGCCAGAGTGGACGCCGGCGCGGCGAGGCCCCTTGACCGCGATCTGGCCGACGTCGAATGGCGTCGCGCTCAGGCCGACGTGCTGATGTGGCAGGCCACGGTTGACCAGGGTCTGGCGGTGCTCAAATCCGTTGTCGGCCTGCCTGGTGCTGCGCCGTTGCGCCTGGCACTGCCTCTCGACATCGTCGCCGCGTCGCTTCCAGCCGCGCCAACGGGGGCCTTCGCCGACGCGCTGGCGACCCGGCCCGACATCCGGGTTCTGGAATTCGATGTCATTCGCGCGCAGGCCGAGGGCGCGCGCGCCCGAAGCGACGCGCGCTTCGACCTGGGCGTGTATGCGGCCTACATGACCAGGCAACTCGACCTGGCCGCCGACCGCGGCCGCATGCACGAGGGCATGCTGGGCGTCACCGTGTCGCTGCCCTGGCGCAACCGGCAACAGGGCGCGATTGCCGCCGCAAGCGCGATGGCGCGCGCAGCCGAATCGCGCGTGGCCGCACGACGTCTGGACGCCACGGCCGAGATCGACGCCGCTCGCATTCGTGAAGGGGCGGCGGCTGCGACGTTGGGCCTGTATCGCGGCGGCCTGATGGATCTGGCCGAACGGAACCTGACCGTCGTGCGCGAGTCGTTCGACCTGGGTCGCGGCACGTTGTTCGATGTCATCGAGGAAGAACGTCGGTATCTGGACTTGCAGTCGGCCTTCACGGCCGCCATGAAGGAAGTGATTGACGCGCGGACGGCCGTGTTGCGCGCGTTGGGGGTGGCATCATGATGGCGCGAATCACGTTGGGGTTGGGGCTGGTGTTGGCGGGTGCGGTGGGCATGTACGTGTTTCTTGACCGGTCGCCACATGAGCCGGAGACCGCCCTGGCGCCGGCCGCGACGACCCCGCTCACAGCAGAGTCTCCCGCCGTCAGCCAAACGCTCGTCCTGACCGCCGACGCCGTGGGCCGCGCGGGCATCCGTGTGTCCCCGGTGACCTCGTCAACTGAGGGCAGCGCCTTGCGGGTGCCTGGCGTGGTGGAACCCGACGCGTACCGAATCGTCGAAGTCACGCCGATTGTCAGCGGCACCGTCGTCTCCGTCTCGGCCGTGCTTGGCCAGGCCATCGTCAAGGGCGCACCGGTGGCGCGACTTCGCAGTCCTGAACTCACGGATGAAGCGCGCCGGTGGCTGACCGGCCGTGCGGCGCTTGATGCCGTCAGCCGGCGGCTGGAGCGCACGCGACAATTGGTGAAGATCGGCGCGGCGAGTCAGGAAGAAGCCGAGGCCGTGCAGGCCGAGTTCGTGTTGGCCTCAACCGAGGTCGACACGGCGCGCGCCAGGCTCGCGCGTCTCGGGTTGGACGACGCGGGTCTGGCGGCCATCGCGGCCGGCGCAGCCGCGCCCGAGGTGATCGACGTTCGCGCTTCCGCCAGCGGCGTGGTTGTTCGGCGCGCCGTGAACCCGGGTCAGAACGTCGCAGAGGCCGACTCGCTCCTGACCCTGGCCGACGTGAGTCATGTCTGGGTCATGGCCGATGTGTTCGAGCGCGACCTCGGTCCCGTGCGAATCGGCCAGTCGGTGACCGTGACCAGCGACGCCTTTGCGGGCCGCCAATGGACTGGCCGGGTGGCGTACATCGACCCTGAACTGGCGCGAGACACACGGACGGCGCGTGTGCGCATCGAGGTGGGCAACCCTGATGCCGCCTTGCGATTCGGGATGTTCGCCGTGGCCACCATCGCGGGGTCTGCGTCGGTGCCTCACGCAAGGGTGCCCAAGGCGTCGGTGCAAACGCTTGGGCCCGTCTCGGTCGTGTATGTCGAAGTGCCCGGGCAGCCCCACACGTTCGTCGAGCGCCCGGTGGTGCTTGGCGATGCGTCCGGCGATCAGGTGGACGTGCGATCGGGCGTGTCAGAGGGTGAACGTGTGGTTGGCACCGGCAGTTTTTTCCTGCGCGCCGAACGAGACCGTTTGGGCTGGCCGCAGCCGGTGGCACCTGCAGCTGCACCGGCAACAGCACCTGCGCGCGGCCGCGACGCCGATGAGCCTGCCGTGGCTCGCCGCGTGATCGAAATCACGGCCACCGGGTTGAGTCCGGCGCGGCTCACCGTGCCGGCCCATCAACCCGTCGATCTCGTGTTCATCCGCCGCGTGGCGGAGACCTGCGGCACCGATGTGCTCATTCCAGCGTTGGGTATTCAACGTGCGTTGCCGCTGAACCAACGGATCACGATTCGTCTCCCGGCGCGCGCGCCGGGAGAACTGGCGTTCAGCTGTGGCATGGACATGTTG